>CAXMPK010000266.1:0-9317 GCA_964195405.1 uncultured Acidimicrobiia bacterium | reverse complement strand
CCTGGACCGACGCCGCGATGTGATCAGCGACGTGCCTACGGCCAAGTGACTGAAGCACCTTGGGGTCGAAACTCTGGGCGCCGAATGAGACTCGGTTGAAGCCGAGTCGACGCAATAGGTCGGCCCGCTCGGCGGTGAAGTCCTCGGGGTTGGCCTCGAGCGTCAGTTCCGCACCGTCGCTGAGTCCATGTTTGGCATCAAGGGATTCGAGAATTCGCCCCAGGAGCACTGGATCAAGATGACTTGGCGTGCCGCCCCCGAAGTAGACAGCGTCGAACGGCCGCCACCGCTCTGACCTTGCTATCTCGGCGACCACCGCATCGATGTAGCGCTCGGCAAGATCATCCTGGCCTTCGACCACCGCAAAGTCGCAATACGGGCAGACAACAGCACAGAACGGAATGTGGACGTAAGCGGCGGCGGAGCCGACAAACGAGTCGGCGTGGATGGGTGTCATGATTGGTCATCTACCTGGAGGGCGGCCACAAACGCCTCTTGAGGCACCTCCACCGAGCCAACCATCTTCATCCGTTTCTTCCCCTCCTTCTGACGTTTGAGAAGTTTTTTCTTCCGACTGACATCACCGCCGTAACACTTGGCCGTGACATCCTTACGCTGGGCTTTCACCGTCTCCCGGCTGATGATTCGGCCGCCGATCGCGGCCTGAATCGGCACATCGAAGAGCTGTCTTGGGATTAACCCGCGAAGACGACCGGTCATCTTCTGCCCGTAGTCGAGGGCGTTGTCCCGGTGCACGATCGCCGAGAAAGCGTCGACCGGTTGGCCGGCCAGCAGGATGTCCACCTTGACCAGATCTGATTGCCGATAGTCGGCCGGCTCGTAGTCGAGGGAGGCGTAGCCTTTGGTCTTGGACTTCAGGAGGTCGAAGAAGTCAAAGACGATTTCGGCCAACGGGATCTCAAAGTCCAGTTCCACCCGCTCAGGACTGAGGTAATTCATATTCCCCACCTCCCCCCGCCGGCCAGTGGCCAACTCCAGGATCGGACCGACGTACTCAGTGGGTGTGATGATCATTGCCTTGACATAAGGTTCCGTGATCCCGATTCGGTCATTGGGCTCGGGGAGATCCTGAGGTGATTTGATCTCGACATCCTCCCCATTGGGCATGATCACCCGATAGGCGACCGAAGGTGCGGTAGCCACCAGGTCGAGGTCATACTCCCGCTCCAACCGCTCACGAACGATCTCCATGTGGAGGAGACCTAGAAAACCCACTCGGAAGCCAAACCCGAGAGCCTTGGAAGTCTCCGGCTCCCAGAGCAGGGAGGCATCGTTGAGACGCAGCTTCTCCAGGGCCTCTCTGAGTTTTTCGTAATCGTCGCCGTCGGTGGGAAACAATCCTGAAAAGACCATCGGCTTGGGCTCGTCATACCCTGGCAACGGCTCATCGGCCGGATTGCGCGCCATGGTGATGGTGTCGCCGACCTTGATCCTGTCTATCTCCTTGACCCCGGTGATGAGATAGCCGACTTCACCGGGACCGAGTCGCTGCACGGGAACAGACTTCGGGGTGAGGAACCCGATCTCGTTGGCGTCGTGGCTCTCGTTGGTAGCCATGAACCGGAGCGCCTCCCCTGTGTCGAGATAGCCGTCGACGACGCGGATGTAAACGACGACACCCCGATAGGCATCGAAGTAGGAGTCGAAGACGATGGCGCGAAGCGGTACGTCAGGATCACCTTGGGGTGACGGAACCTCGCTGACCAGGGTCTCCAGCAAATGATCGACACCGGCCCCGGTCTTGGCCGACATCCGCACCACATCGTTGGGCTCACCACCGAGGATCGACACCATCTCGGCGGCCGCCCTATCAGGTTCGGCAGCGGGAAGATCGATTTTGTTGATAGCGGGGATGACCTCGAGCCCGGCCTCGATGGCCATATAGGAGTTGGCCAGGGTCTGGGCCTGAACACCTTGGGCCGCGTCGACGAGGAGAAGGGCGCCTTCGCAGGCCGCAAGGGACCGACTGACTTCATAGGAGAAGTCGACGTGGCCTGGTGTGTCGATCAGGTTGAGGATGTATTTCTCACCGTCGTCAGCTTGATATTCCAAACGCACCGTTTGAGCTTTGATGGTGATCCCCCGCTCTCTCTCCAGATCCATGGTGTCGAGGAGTTGCTCACGCATCTCCCGCTCCGCGACAGCACCGGTGCGCTCGAGAAGACGATCGGCCAGGGTCGACTTGCCGTGGTCGATATGGGCGATAATGGAGAAGTTGCGTATGCGCGATTGATCGGTCATGGTGCGGCCAGGGGGATGTGCAGAGTCTACCGGTGACTGTTACCCTTTCTGTTTCGGCGCTCAGACCCGCTCCAAGCACCGAGATTCCTATCAACAGTTGAGTTTTCCCACGTTTAGGTAGAGATGGCCAACATCAAGTCCCAGAAGAAGCGCAACCGCCAGAACGAAAAGGCGAGACAGCGCAACAAGACGCTGATGAGCGATCTGAAGACCAGCATCAAGAAGGTCGAAGAAGCCGCAACCGCCGGGGAGCCCACCGATGAGTTGTACCTGGAGGCTCAAAAGAGGATCGATGTTGCCGCCCAGAAGGGTTTATTGCACGCCAACACCGCTGCCCGCAAGAAGTCCCGTCTGGCTGGTTCCCTCCCCAACTGAACCCCTCTCGTTGCTATAGCAAGACGGTGCGGTATTCGCACCGTTGTGCACGGGCAACGTCGTCGATGTCATGGCGATATGGTGGTGATCCATGAGCTACGCCGACGTCTATCAGCGATCCATGGACGATCCGAACGGCTTCTGGTCAGAAGCAGCGGAAGCACTCGACTGGGACACCAAACCAACGGTCATCCTCGATGACTCCAACCCGCCGTTCTACCGCTGGTACCCCGACGGTGTCCTCAACACATGTCACAACGCCCTCGATCGTCATGTAGACAGCGGGCGAGGCGATCAAGCGGCGTTGATCTACGACAGTCCGGTCACCGACACCATCGCTCGATACACCTACCGCGAGCTTCGTGATGAAGTCGCCCAACTCGCCGGCGCTCTCACCGAGCTCGGAATTACCAAAGGCGATCGCGTGATCATCTACATGCCGATGATCCCGGAAGCGGTCATGGCGATGTTGGCCTGCGCCAGGATTGGCGCGATCCATTCCGTCGTATTTGGTGGGTTCGCCTCCAACGAGCTGGCCTCCCGTGTCGACGATGCCTTACCCAAATTGGTGATGACAGCATCCTGTGGGATCGAGCCTGGCCGAATCGTGGAGTACAAACCTCTATTGGACGCCGCCTTGGACATGGCTCACCACGATGTCGACAACGTCCTGGTATTCCAACGACCACAGGCGGCAGCTGAGATGATCGATGGCCGGGACGTCGATTGGCGGGCGGCCGTCGCCGCCGCGGATCCGGTCGACTGTGTCCCGGTCCAATCCACCGACCCTCTCTACATCCTCTACACATCGGGCACCACCGGTCAGCCCAAAGGCATCGTCCGGGACAACGGTGGCCATGCCGTCGCCCTGGCGTGGTCCATGAAGAATCTTTACGGGGTCGACCCGGGCGACGTCTACTGGGCGGCTTCCGATGTCGGTTGGGTGGTCGGGCACTCCTACATCGTTTACGCACCCTTGATCCACGGCTGCACCACGATCCTCTATGAGGGCAAACCGGTTGGTACTCCGGATCCGGGGGCCTTTTGGAGGGTGATCTCGGAGCACAAGGTCAGTGCTCTGTTCACCGCCCCCACAGCATTCCGTGCTATCAAACGAGACGACCCGGGTGGCGAGTATGTCGGGAGGTATGACCTCTCGGAATTCCAGACGCTCTTTCTCGCTGGGGAGCGCTGCGATCCTGACACCCTTCATTGGGCCGAGGACAAGCTTGGTGTCCCGGTGATCGACCACTGGTGGCAGACCGAGACCGGATGGCCGGTGGCTCTCAATCCAGTCGGAATCGAGTTGCTGCCCGTGAAGCCCGGCTCATCCGCGGTTCCGGTTCCTGGTTATGACATCCAGATCCTCGACGGCGACGGCCAAGTGCAGGGCCCCGACGAGATCGGCGCCATCGTGATCAAACTCCCACTCCCGCCGGGCACGCTTCCCACACTGTGGAACGCCGACGATCACTACGTCGACACTTACCTGAGCATGTTCCCCGGGTACTACGTCACCTCCGATGCCGGCTACAAAGACTCCGACGGCTATGTCTACATAATGAGCCGTGTCGACGACATCATCAATGTCGCCGGCCATCGACTCTCGACCGGTGCCATGGAGGAGGTCTTGGCAAACCATCCCGACGTGGCCGAGTGCGCGGTGATAGGTGTTGCCGACGAACTCAAAGGTCAATTGCCCGTCGGGCTGGTGGTTCTCAACGCCGGTGCCGACCGGGATCCCGGTGAAGTGGAAGCCGAGTTGGTCGCCATGGTTCGCGATCAGATTGGTCCGGTGGCCGCTTTCAAGAAGGCAGTGGTGGTGACACGGCTTCCCAAGACCCGATCAGGAAAGATCCTCAGATCCACCATGCGCAAGATCGCCGACGGCGACCAATGGACGATGCCAGCCACAGTGGACGATCCTGTGATCCTCGACGAGATCGGGGTGGCTTTGGGAGGCGGCTGAGTCCTACCCGTACCAGCGGCACATCGCCACAGTGAGCCGCTCCAGGGTTACCCGATGCATCTCTTCGGGCTCGGTCTTGATCACCCGATCGGCGCGAACCAAAGCCTCCTGAGCCCGACGAAGCGAGGACTCTCGCACTCGGGTCCGGTTGGACCACGCATGGGCAAGTTGGCGGTCTGAGCTCCTTCCTCCAAGCCATGCCTTGAGGGTGTCCTGATCTGGGGCGGCAGCGGCCAAAGACCTCTTCTTCAAATCACCTTCCAACGCAGCCAAATACACCAACGGGTGCCCATGCACCAAGAAGTCAGAGAGACGACGCAAAGCTGTCCCCACATCACCCTTGCCGATGGCGTCGGTGATGTGCCACGGTGGCTCGTCGGGACGATTCTTGAACCGATCAAGCACCACCTGGGCCGTGATGGGTTCGGTCGCTTCTTCCAGTTGGTCCAACGCCTGACCCATGCTGGCGGTGTCGGTTCCGAAACGTTTCAAGAGCCCCTCGCTGGCTCCGGGCTCGAATTTGAGGGCACGATCACGAAGCTCGGCATCGAGCCACTGGGATGCTTGACGTTCCCACATCTTCTTGACCGAGACGGTGGAACCTCTTTCCTTAGCCATCGTCGCCAGGGGTTTGGGGACGGTGCCCGCCGCCACTATCACAACATCAGTGGAGCCAAGGTCAGCCGACTCGAGGAGGGCTACAAGAGTTTCGACCTCTGCCTTCTGAAGATTCTGGGAATCGACAAGTTCCAGCCCTTCGGGTTCGGCGAAAAGCGAGCCGGATTGGAGCAGAGGAATCATCGGCTCCAACTCGGTTCTTATGACACCATCACCGGTCTCGCCCCCGCCCCGACCCGGCACGTCGACCCTGACTACTTGCTGCCTCGAAACGCCCTCCTTTTCGAAGTGTTCAGCTGCGACGGCCATCATCTGCTCCCTCTCACCGGGACCGGCGTTCGATGGTCCCGAGACGATCAGCAAAGCCATAAGCCAAAGGTAGTAGCTAAGACCGACCGAAAAGACGCGCCAGGTCACAAGCCATGGCGACGTCGTGTACACGAATGATGTCAGCCCTATGTTCCAGCGCGAGCGAGATGTACGCCGCAACCCGATGGCCGTCCCGTTTGCGCGGAATCGGGATCAACACCGGCTTTCCCAAGGCATGGAGGTGCTCCGACGCGGCAATCACTTCCAACTGCATGCGGGTGTATGCCTCGTAGTCGCCCCTGTAATTGAGGGCGATCCCGGGGTCGATGATCACATTTTCGATCCCCTTGTCGGTCAGTTCGACCAGCAGAATTTTGAAATCCTCTGCGGTGGCCTCGGCTTTGTCGTCCCGGATCTCGATCTCATCGAGATTGTGAGGGTTCTCCCCTTCAACGTAGACGGCAACCGTCGCCACCCCAGACGTTGCCACAAGCTGTTGCATCAGCGGATCGGCCAGACCGCCAGTGTCGTTGACAATGACCGCTCCTGCGGTCAAGGCGGCCTCGGCCACTTCCGGCTTCCAGGTGTCGATTGCGACGAGATGTTGTTCCACCACCATTGCCTCGATCACCGGTACAACCCTGCTGATCTCGTCGGCAGCGGCGATAGTGGGATTGTCCAGATGTGATGACTGGCCGCCCAGGTCGATCAATGTGGCGCCCCACTTTCGATAGCGATCGGCCATCAGCAGAGCTTCGTCGACCGAGCGGGCAACGGTGTGGGTGTTCTTTGAGTCTGGGGAAACGTTGATCACACCCATGACATAGGTGATCTCTCCTAGGGGGAGTTCAACCTCACCCAATCTGAGGACGTCTGCCATCCCAGCGAGGTTAGGAGAGGGGAACCACAACGTCGCCCGACTCGTCGGTGCGGACCACTTCCGCACCAGATCCATCCAATTCGTCTATCACCCAGTCAGAAGGGTGTCCAAACTGGTTCGGGCCAACCGAGATCACCGCAAAGTCCGCTCCGACTGACAAGAGCCATTCCGGATCGGATGTCGCAGCTCCCTGATGGGGAACCTTGAGAACATCGGCACGAAGGTGGCCAAGCTCGCCCTGGGCAACTGTCTCGATATCACCTGCAAGCAGCATGGTTCGCCTGGGGCCGATCACTTTGATCACGACAGATTGATCGTTGGGCGACGCGTACTTTCGGAGCGGACCAACAACCTCCAGCGTCAATGACCCGAGTTGGTATCGATCACCCACACTCGGGATCTCTGCCGACACCAGATCGAATAGGCGTAACGCTGCCGACGTGGAATGTGGCTCAGTTGCGGCCCAAAAACGTGTCACGGGCATCGTCTCGAAGACCCCAACCAATCCGTTGGCATGATCGGCGTGGACATGGCTCAGCACAACCAGTTCGAGACTCTCAACTCGATACTGGCGCAGTTTTTGCAGGACCGTCAGTTCATCGGGCCCTCCGTCTATCAGAGCAAACCGACCATCGCCACCATGGAGCAAGATGGAGTCTCCTTGCCCGACATCAAGAACAACAACCGTCCCCGCAGGGAGTGCGGTACCACCGCCGACCAAGAGTGACAGGACGATCCCCGACCCAACCAGGGCGGCTATTGGAGCGGCTTTGGGCCATTTCGATAGGACCAATGCGCCCAGAGCCACAACAGCCAGACCCACCGGACCCAACTGAGGCAGACTCGAGCCGGCCCGTGCCAGCGCAAGCACCACATCAGCGAGGACAGCGGCGATATCGACGAGGAACCGAGGGCCGACAACTCCGATCGCGCCGATTGTCGTCGAGGCAGCTACCACCGGGGCTGCGCCGAGATTGATCGCTGGTGACATCAACGGAACCGAGCCGAAGTGGACAAGCAGCAAAGGAGCGACCGCCATTTGGGCACCGATCGTCACGGCAAGTGCCCGGGATAGCCGACCACCCCGCACCGGCCATCTAGCTCCGACGAGAACTCCGGCAGTGGCGACGACCGACAACTGGAACCCGACATTGGACGAGAGGTGTGGGTCGAGCACAAGCAGCAGGACGACGGCCGCGGCCAAGAGCTGCCACGCCTCGAGCACCACGCCCACAAGACGACCGGTCAACGCTATGCCGGCCATCAGCGACGCACGCATCACCGAAGGCTCGAATCGGGTTGCTGCTGCATAAATGGGAAGACCGATGAGACCGATTGCTGCCCGACGCTTGGGACCGACGGATAGGGGTCCGGTCGCCACGAACAGAAGCAAAAGAAAGAGGGCGACGTTCGATCCACTGACGGCAACAAAATGGGCGAGGCCACTGAGACGCATGGCCTCGACATCGGCCTCGGCCACGTGAGAAATGTCACCGATCAGAAAGCCGGCCAGGAGACCACGTCCGGCGTCAAAGGGCTCGAGACGGTCCATCACGTGGTTAGAAACGGATTCTCCGATCGCCGCAAGGGATGGCCCGTCATCAACCTTGATCTCTTCGGGGCGAACCTTGGTCGAGTAGGCCCTTCCCCGGGCGGTCCCAGGTTTGCCGTCCGCCACCCCGCTGAAGGACACTCGCGCCCCTGCGAGCACGGTCTGTGTCTCTTCCAGATCGATGAGTAACACGGTTGATTCGGTCTCGACCAGCGCCCACGCCCCAAATCTCCCGTCGATAGGACCGATGATCACAGTGCCATGGGCGGTCATCGAACCCGCCGGAGTCGGAGGTAAAGGACTCAGATGAACAAACGCGACAGCACCCAGCCAGACCAGTCCTGCTACCAACAGCCAGGGTCGTGACACTCGAGGCGGGAGCGACGGATGGTCCAGATTCAAGGCACCCGAACCAAATCGCGTATCGACGCGAGCTTCGCCTCACCGATCCCTGGGACCTGAAGAAGATCCTCGACCTGGCCAAATGGTCCGTTGGACTCACGAAACGATTCGATTCTCTCGGCCAAGACCGGCCCGACCCCTGGAAGGGCTACGAGGTCCGTGGCTGTGGCTCGATTGAGCGGGATCAGTCCATCCGTTTCTAAACCACCACTGGCTACGTCAGGGCCGGGGACCAAAATCTGCTCGCCCTCTTGGACCGGCGCGGCCAGATTGATCAGATCCGATCTGCCCCCCGATCGAAAGCCTCCGGCAGCCGCGATTGCGTCGGCGACCAGCGACCCTACGGTGACTGTCACCACCCCCGGCGAAACCACCCAACCGGCCACATGGACAACTATTTGAGATGGGATCGAGGATGCCGGAGCTGGTGGTGCTGGCGGCCGTGTTCGATCGTTGATGCCGAGGGCTATCCCGACACTCAGCCCAGCCACCACGATGCCAACCCCGACTCCTCTCACTGTGTGCTACCTACATGACAAGAGGGGGTGATGGAACCCTCTCGTGAGAGAGTCTCAGGAGATCACACGAGTTTGGACCTGGCGGGCCTCCTCTTCCAGCCCGATATTCATGTAGGCGTCGCGGTGTGTGAGACCCTGACGACGGCCCCGGAGGTAGTCGGTGACGTAGCGGCTGAGGAAGCCGATCACACCGAGATCGTTCCATTGACGAACGTGGACAAGTTCGTGGATCACAAGACGGGCGAGGCGGTCGCGATCACCTTTGAGGTGCTTGGGGTCGACGAATATCCAGTTCTTGACGGTCATGGCTTGAATCCCATGCCCCCATAGCCTCATCATCAGGGGTGACGCCGCCTTGAGCGAGAGACGTTCGGGTTGGATCGGGTGGATGAGGACAGCCAGGAGCTCGGTGTCCCGCCCGGTCTCGCTGAG
>CAXMPK010000265.1:0-43267 GCA_964195405.1 uncultured Acidimicrobiia bacterium | reverse complement strand
AACTCAACCACCGGGAAAGTGAGACCGTCCTTGGAGCAACTGGGGTCGGGGTCGTTGGGGTTGCAGACGGACCCTTCGAACCGAGCCCAGCCAAAGTCATAGCCCACCGGCTTCACCTCAACGAGATCGATCTCCTCACGGGTGCTCTGCCCAACGTCTCCGATGTACATCCGGCCAGCGTCGAACGACCATCGCCAGGGGTTGCGCAGCCCCGAAGCCCAGATCTCATCGAGACCGGGTATGCCAACATACGGATTGTCCTGGGGGATGGCATACGGCTGTGCCCCGTCCACGTCAATGCGGATCATCTTGCCGAGGAGAGTGGTCAGATCGCGCGCCCTGCCTCCAGGATCGTTCCCGCTGCCCCCGTCACCCAGACCCAGGTAGAGAAACCCGTCGTCACCAAAGGCGAGAAAGCCACCGTTGTGGCTGCTGTTGGGCTGGGCCACGGACAGCACAGTCCGGGGCGAAGAAGCGCTCTTGAGATCGGCCGCTATGTCGTACTCGACTATGCGGGTGCGGTCGTCAGGGGCGTAATACCAGACAAAGAGACGCCGGTCTGTCGGGTAGTCAGGGTGGACCGCCATGGATAACAAACCCTTTTCGCCACCGAATTCGACCTGAGATTGCAGATTCAGGAAAGGGGTCTGAGAGATGGAGCCGTTCTCGAATATCTTGATGAGTCCGCCTTGCTCGGCGATTAGCAGCCTGGCCTCTCCGGGTGGAGCCAGAACCTGGATGGGACTGTCGAGATCCCCCACGACCAGGCTCCATCCCAGGGCAGGTCGGGTCGGTGGCGTCATTTGTGTGAGATCGAAAGCTCGCGCAAGGAACGAAGCCATCTCGTCTCGTCTCAGAATGCTGTTGGGGCAATACTCATCAACCCGGCATCCGGTAGTGATCCCGGCTTCGGCGATCGCGTTGATGTCGGCTTCGAAAGGTGATCCGTTGTCGTCGTTGAAGAAGTCCTTCGCAGCATCCGGAAGCCCGATGGCACGCCTCAGGAACGCCGCCATCTCGTCTCTTCTCAGTGTGCGGTTGGGACAGAACTCATCCCCTTGCGGCGGGTTGCATCCGTTGGTGATCCCCGCTTGGGCGATCGCGTTGATGTCGGCCTCGAAAGGTGATCCGTTGTCGTCGTTGAAGAAATCCACCGCGGCATCCGGCGGACCGATGGCACGCCTCAGGAACGCCGCCATCGCACCGCGATCGACATCGTCCGCCGGGCAGTAGCGATCACCAAAAGGTGGGTTGCAACCCAAGGTGATGGCTGCGCCTGCAATCGCTTCGATGGCTCCTTCGTGAAAATTGCCATCGTCGTCGGTGAACGTACCGCCCGGGGGAAGGGCGGCGCCGGATGGCAACGGCGCCAACGTCGTCATGAGCATCGTCGTGATCGCGATGAGGACCAGAAGACGTCGTCCACTGGCAGCCTGCCTAATGGGTCTCACTAAGCGCCCCCTAGAAGAGCTCGATCGAGGAACGCCGCCATTTCTTCGCGAGACACCGCTCCCTTGGGACAGAACATGTCACCGTCCGGGCTGCATCCCAGAGTGATGCCAGCGGTCGCCAGACGACCAACATCCTCAACAAAGATGTTGTCTGCGGTCACATCGACGAAACCTGGGTGGCTGTTGACCTCAAGACCCAAAGCCCTAACCAGGAACGCCGCCATCTCCTCCCTTGTCACCATGTCTTTGGGACAGAAAACGTCGCCGCTCTCGCTACAGCCGAGAGTGATGCCAGCCGTGGCCAGCCGACCGATCTCATCAACAAAGATGTTGTCGACCCCCACGTCAGCAAACCCAGGGTGACTATTTATCTCAAGACCCAAAGCCCTGACCAGGAACGCCGCCATTTCCTCCCTGGTCACCGCGTCGGTCGAGCAGAACTTGTCCCCGAACGGCGGATTGCAGCCAAGGGTTATCCCAGCGGCGGCGATGGCCTCGATGTTGGGCTGAAACATGCTGGCATCGTCGTCATAGAAGGTGCCGACGAATGAAAGCGGGGCGTGGTCGTCGTCACAATCCCATTCGGGATGAAGAAACCAGCGAGCCGAGGGGACTCCGGTCGGTGTGTTGCCGATATAGGCGGTCAACGTCCCGAAGCCGTCGAGGACCTGAGCATCGGCTCGGCCGTCGCCGTCATAATCCCCCGCCCCGATGGCGGCTATGAGTTCAGGAGAATCGCCGATAGCGATTGACCCGTCCGGCGTCCATGAGTCGTTGAACGTCAAGACCTCCACTTTGGACCCGTTGGCGGATGGGTAAAGAGCGAAGAGCTCGGGGGTGTCCCCGCCGTGCCGATCGGCAGCCACGATTCGCAATGGAGCGCCACCCGGGAGTGGCTGGTCGTCGATCAGCTGCGTCCAGTTGGGGCCCTTCCAAACCTTGAGCCGTCCATCTGGTGTGCCCTCCCAGAGATCGGCAAGGTGATCCCCGTCGAAGTCAGCAGCTGTCACCGATGCTGCGCTCGGGCCCAAACCGGTGGCCCTCACAGTTGGATCCTCGAACTCTCCACGTCTGGTGGCCACCGTGGCGTTCGACCCGGTGAGAGCGACGAGGTCCTGACGGCTGTCGCCATCCACATCACCAAAGACCACGTGATGGGCGCCGGCGACCGTTGAATCGGGGACAAACCACCGCGAGGTGGAGCATTCGCCGTAGCCACCGGTGCTCCGAGCGATATCGATCACTGCTCCGTCCGGATGGGACCGAAGTCCGACCACATCGGGAGCGCCATTCCCGTTGCCATCGGCAACGCTGAGCGAGTAGCGGGACATCACAGGGCCGAACGGTGTGAAATGACTCGCCGACGGGCCGGCGAACGCTGCAATGTTGGTATTCGGTAGTCCAGGGCTGAGGGCTGGACCCGGAGAACCAGCAGCACCAGGACCTATCCAGCTGAAGTGCATCGGGTCCTTGATGGACTGCCAATCGCCACCCCAACAGAAGCCCGCAGAGCGCCAGGCGTCGACAAACCAGGTTGGCATGTTGGTGATCAGCTTGTTGTCGGCGCGGTAGGGGTTCTGTGGCGGATTGATGTCGATGGCCAGACCCAATCCATGGCGAGACAGCTGATATGACCCTCCGATGGTCCTCGGGTTGAACCCGCCAACAGAAGTGATCGCGTAAACCCGACCATTGCCCGCCTCGGCGGCGAGATTGGCGGCAACTTGGTTGAGGGCCGGGATCATGTCCTGGTGGACGTTGACCACTCGACCTCCGCTACCGGGAACACCCCAGGACGCCAGACGGGAACGCACATCTGCGATCGAGCGTCCGAAGTAGGTGCCGAACGGCCCCAAGATGGGCTCAGACTCGCCTAAACCGCCCTTCTTGGAGACAAAAGGTGTTCGCGTGTACGGGTCACTGCAGCCCGAAGACTCGGAAAAGGTCTCCCAACGCGTCGACGTGTCGGACGCGACGGCGGGTGGTGGATATGCCACTTCGCCGGCGATGAGGGCGAGGCTCAGGAGCACGACGACCCCAACGGTGAACATGTGTCTCAATTTTCTACGTCGATGGCCTTAACAATGTGTCCACTGCCTCATCGACTGAGGTACCCGCGGTCTGAAGTCGAAGAGTGGGCAATATGGCTGGGGCGGATCACTGAGCACGACGAGAGGATAAGACTCATTCGAATGCTGAGCGACATGGGCTACTCTGCCCGCCGTGCTCGGACAAGCAGTTGCCGCCATCACCTTGATGTTGCTGGGCGCAAGTGGAGTCGCCAAGGTGGTGGACCCGGACCCGACAGTCGGGGCCCTTCGAGCTGCCGGTTTGCCTTCCGCACGTTCAATTTCCAGGACTCTCGGGGTGGTAGAGCTCGCTGCCGCCGTTTTGGGTCTGACCGCTGGGACCGGGGGCGCATTGATTCCTGCGGCCGCTCTTTATGCCGGGTTCACCATCTTTGTTTTGGTGGCGGTCCGCGGTCGGATCCCGGTGCAGAGCTGTGGGTGTTTTGGACGTGAGGACACCCCTCCGAGTCTCATACACGTCACTTACAACGCCACTGCCACGGTGTCTTTGACCTGGGTGGCTCTGTCGGGCAGCGCTCCGCTGTTCACCAATGCAACCGTGATCGAGATAGCCCTCTTCGCCGTCTTTGCCGCGTCTGGCGCTTACGCCTCATATCTCCTCCTTGCTCGTCTTCCCCAGCTACTCAGGCACACGGTGAGCTCATGAGCACCCGGCTCGTGGGGGCGGCAAGTCGGTTTCTGGACGCCCGAACGAGCAGAAGAGGTTTCTTGCGCCGGGCCGCACTGGTAGGCAGTGCCCTAGTAGTGGCACCAGCCACTTACATACTCCGACCGGTGACGGCCCAAGCCGCCATCCTCCCGTCCAACTGTCGAGCGTTCGATGCATGCAACGACGGTTGGACCGACTTCTGTGTCAACGTCAATCAGGTCAACACCTGCCCACCCGGCAGCCTCATCGGCGGATGGTGGCGCGCCGAGGGAAACAAGTTCTGCGGGGGGAAGAGCCGGTACTACATGGATTGCCACTCGAGTAGTTGCTCATGTGGGTGCGGAGCGAGCGGAGTCTGCGGTCACACTTGCACGAGCTTCGAATGCCGTTGCAATCACGACAATTGCGGCGAGCGGAAGGTGGGATGCACCCGCTTCCGCTATGGGCAGTGCAACAACCATCACGCTTGCATGGGGCCGATTATCTGCCGGGTAGTCACCTGCGTTGCCCCTTGGGAGTGGGATTCGTCGTGCGCCAAAACCGATGCTGTTGCCCAGGTCACGTACGGCCACGACGCTCCCGGCCTACACCCCGACATCAGACCGAAGGGTCCCTATCCAGCCAGGCCTGCTGTTCTCAATGGCGCCAACTGGGAATTGGGCAACTCACTCGCCGGCGGAGCTTCGACCTCATCTTTCATGTTCGGGCGACCGGGCGATGTGCCAGTAATGGGCGACTTCTCCAATGCCGGAGTCCGGACCGTTGGTGTGGTTCGCAATTCACGTCACGGGGTTGCCGGCTCTGAGGACTCGCTCCAATGGCTCCTCCGGTTGATCGAGGGCCCCGGTGAGCCTGACCTGTTGATCGCGTATGGCAGGTCCGGCGACATTCCCGTTGTTGGCGACTGGAACGGCACCGGGGTTCACACCATTGGAGTGGTTCGAGGGAATCGCTGGATGCTCAAGAATTCCAATCGAGCCGGTCCGCCCGATTACGACTTCACCTTTGGTGAGCCTGGCGACATCCCTGTTGTCGGCGACTGGGATGGCACTGGCTTCACGTCCATCGGCATGGTTCGGCAGGGCCGCTGGATGCTGAGGACTTCGGCATCAGGCGGGCCAGCCTCATTTGACTTCTCCTTCACGGGTTCGGGAATCCCGGTCACCGGCGACTGGACTGGAAACGGCTTCACCGGAGTGGGGTGGTTCACCTCTGGGACGTGGCACATTCGCAACGCTCTCTCCGCCGGACAAGCCGACGCCACCTTCAGCTTTGGGAGTCCCCAAGGCACCCCTGTGACCGGCGGGAGGATCCTCTGATGACTGCAGTCGTGGTCATTGAAGCCGTCGTGATTCTCTTGCTTCTGATCCTGGTGGCTGGCCTGCTCAAGAGTCATGCGGAGATCCTCCGACAGTTGGATCGGCTGGGAGCAGACGAAAGCGGCCTCACCCGAATCGAGTCAGCGAACCCGAAAGGCATCGGCTTGGAGAAGGCGCCGATCACCCAACTCAGCGGTGTCGATCCCCAGGGGTCGGCTCGGGTGGTGACACTCGAACACGGTCGTGGCGGCACGCTCATCGCTTTTCTCTCTTCGGGATGCGCCTCCTGTCAGATTTTCTGGGAGGAGCTGAGCGGCGACTTTGAGCTGCCTATCCCGGAAACCAGGGTTGTGATCGTCACCAAGGGTCCGGCCGGCGAGTCTCCCAGCCGTATCTCCGAACTCGCTCCCAAAGCGATTCCCCTTGTGATGTCCGACGATGTCTGGGATCTCTTCCGGGTTCCCCTCACCCCATATTTCCTCCATCTGGATGGGGAGGCCCGAGTACTGGGAGAGGGCTCGGCATCAAGCTGGGACCGTCTATTGGGAATGTTCCGAGAGTCGGCCGCGGACGCTCGGCACCCAAGACAGCTCAACACCGAAGAACGCCACCTCCACATCGATTCCCGGCTAGCCGAGTCGGGCATCGAGCCAGGTGACCCCACACTCCACGAGAACCCCCTCGACCAATGACCGCCCAACTTGTTCTCGCAATGCTGGTCGCTCTTATTGCGGCCATCCGATCCACTTGGTCACCCTGAGGTGAGTCGATGCTCTCGAGCATCCACCCGCTCGGCGAGCGGGCACGCAACCACAAATGGTGGATCACGGTCTCGGCATTCACTCTCGGCGCCATCTTGTCGGGCGCAACAGTGGGCGGAGTCCTCGGGTTGGCAGGCCAAAGGCTGCTATCAGCTATTGATCCAACGACCCGACTGGCCATCACCGCCGGTGTTGTGATCGTGGGTGGGGTTCTCGACTTGTTGCGGGTGAAGCCCGTCGGAAGTACCCGTCAGGTAAACGAAAACTGGATCGGTCACTACCGCGGATGGGTTTATGGCGGAGCCTTTGGAATGCAACTCGGTGCCGGGATCTTCACCTTTATCGTCACCTGGGGGATCTACTCGACACTCGCCGCCGAGCTGTTCACGGCGTCCGCGACTCTCGGAGCATTGGTTGGTGGCATCTTTGGGATGGGAAGGTCTCTGGCGATCATTCTCGCTGTCCGTATCGACCGCCCATCGAGATTGACGTCATTCCACCGACGTATGGCCGATCTGGGTCCGGCGTTGCGACGTAGCGCAGCTGTCGTGTCCGCCGGGATTGGGGTGCTTGCGATCGTGGGAGTGTTGCTGTGAGTCTCCTGCGCCACGCTGGAATCTCGTTTGATGTGCCACCCGGTTGGGAAGTGGCGGCCACCGGAGGGGGGTTCCGGCTTCTTCCCAGCGGGGCTAGAGAGCCGACAGTGGTTCATCTCGGCACCTTTCCGCTTCCTGCTGAAGATGCCTCCTTCGGCGCAGACGCCGTCGAGCTAATGGAATCCGACGACGTCCTGATTGTGCTTTTTGAGTATGGGCCCGAGGCCGCAAGCACGCAGCCATTCGCCTCTCATGGCATCCCCCATCCCCTGAAGCCGCAGGATTTCGACCGGTCTGCCCTGCAAAGAGCTATCCCCGGGCAGAGTGGCCTTCAGAGGTTCTTCAGCCACAAGGGCCGGGCATTCTGCGTCTACGTGGTGCTCGGCTCCCATATTGATCGGGTCGACCTGGTAGCGAAGGTGAATCCTGTCCTCATGACCCTGGAATTGACTTGAAGCAACGCTGGGCCATCGGCGTAGGCGCGGCTGTCATCGCCATAGGTCTGACTGTGGTCTTTGCCGGGCCCGCCGCCGGGATAGTGATCGACGGATTCTTCATCGACGACAACAACTCGCCTTTTGAAGATGACATCGATGCCATCGCCGAAGCTGGGATCACCAGAGGATGTGATAGCGCCGGCACCCGATTCTGCCCCGACAGCCATATCACCCGTGGGGAAATGGCGGCGTTCCTCCGCCGGGCCCTGGGGCTTCCCATCTCAGCAAAGAACTGGTTCACCGACGACGACAACTCCCTCTTCGAAGACGACATCAACGCCATCGCCGACGCCGGAATCACCAGAGGTTGCGATCCGCAAGCGACCAATCTCTTTTGCCCTGCAGCCAACGTCACCAGAGGCGAGATGGCCGCGTTCCTCCGCCGAGCCCAGAGTCTTCCGGTCTCAGCAACGAACTGGTTCACCGACGACGACAACTCCCTCTTCGAAGACGACATCAACGCCATCGCCGACGCCGGAATCACCAAGGGATGCAGTCTTCAGCCAACACCCACCTATTGCCCACTGGGTGCGGTGACCCGCGGTGAGATGGCTGCTTTTCTCCGGCGAAGCCTCGCTCTCCCCTCCAGCGTCATCCAAATCTCTATCGGAGATCAACCAGCGCTGAACTGCTCAGGGACTGGTGAGACCTGCAGTCTGACAGTGGATGTGGATGCCCAACGGCCCTACCTAATTAGGGAAGGGCTGTTTCAGGTGTTGCCGGCCACCGTCGAGGAGACGGCGGAACTCAACGGCAGCGGAACCAGGTTCACCCTCACCCTCGACGGGTCCGGGCAAGAACTCGTCAGCCTGCCAGTTTCAGAGGAAGGGAATTTTGCTTTTCGACGTTGGGAGCATCCCTTTTCCTTCACGGCCGGGACATACACGCTGGTCGGCACCTGGTATTGGGCCAGCCTGCAAATTCAGAAGACGACCGTGACGATCCGGGCCGGATAGCACCGTTCACTCAACTACTCCGAGCGCTCTCGATGACCGATTGAGAGAGTCTGCGGTCGTTTCAGTCGCTGCCACTATGTCTTCGATTCTGACACCACATTGATCGGGAAGGTATATCCCCGGCTCCACCGAAAAGGTCATGCCCGGCTCCAACATCTGATGATTGCCCTCGACGATGTAGGGGTGCTCGTGTACCTCAAGTCCGATTCCGTGGCCAGTGCGATGGATGAAAGACTGCCCGTAGCCGGCCTCATCGACCACATTGCGGGTGGCTCGGTCGATATCCTCACACGTCACACCGGGAGCGACCGCGGCACGACCAGCTTTGTTGGCCGCCAGTACAACCGAGTGCACCTCCATCTGGTGCTGTGACGGTTCGCCAACCGAGAAAGTCCTGGTGGAGTCAGAGAAATAGCCGCCCACGCGTCCGCCGTAGTCGCAAACAACAAGATCACCTTCGCGCATAACACGCTCGCCTGCACCGTGATGTGGCGAAGCCCCGTTTGGCCCAGATGCCACGATGGCAAATTCCGCCACGTCATGACCTTCTTCAATCGTCATCTCTAGCAGCTGGCGGCTCACTTCTCGTTCCGTCCGCCCGCCGAACCGAACCTCAGCCGGAATTCTGGACATCACCCGATCAACGCCATTGCCGGCAAGACGGAGAAGTTCGATCTCGGCCGGCTCTTTTCGCATCCTCAGCTCGCTGGTCAGATTCGATGCGCTCATCCAGGACGCTTGAGGCCAAAGTCTTTGGAAGTCGACGAGAAACGTGGCCCACATTTGATTGCCAACAGCGACTGTCGACGGAGACCCCCCGACGCCAGATGCGAAGACCAACGGATCATCAGTGTCAGCCCAACCAATCACCTCGAACTCACCCGGATCGACTCGTGGCGCCTCGAGAGCGGGTACAAACAGCACTGGCTCGTGCTTCTGTCTGACCACGAGCACGGTCAAGCGCTCGGTTTGCATCGCTTCATACCCGATGAAATAAGGCAAGTCAGCACCGACAGAGAGCAGGACCACATCCACACCCCGTTCGGTCATCGACGTCTGAAGCCGACGTATCCGACCCTTGTAGTCGAACCCCATCAGACCACCACTTTCAATTAGACATCCCTCTGGACACTGTCACCCACCTTCGGCACGGCCCACATCGGGTGTCCGCCGACTTCGGAGTGTTGTCAAGACGACACCTGTCATCGCAGCCACGATGACAAACGACCCGTGCAGAGCCCCTCTACTGGTTCCCGATGGAAACTTGGACAGCTTCCCGACTCTCTTTGGCGTGATAACTGGAACGCACCAATGGACCCGATTCCACATGGGGGATCCCCATCCCCTCACCGAACATCTTGTACTCGGCGAACTCCTCGGGACGGACATAGCGGTGGATGGGACGATGTCTTGCTGTGGGGCGCAGGTACTGGCCAATTGTGATGATGTCGATTCCGATGGCTCGCATGTCGGCGAGAGTCGCCAGCACTTCTTCCCGGGTTTCCCCCATCCCCACTATCAGACCGGACTTGTTCACACCTTCCCGATACATCTGCTTTGCCCTCCACAGCAGCGCAAGCGAGCGCCCATAACTGGCTGACGTCCTGATATCCCGTTGCAGCCTGAGCACGGTCTCGGTGTTGTGGTTGAGCACCTCGGGACGGGCGTCCATGACAGTTTGCAGGGCCTCACGATCACCCTTGAAGTCCGGGATCAGAACTTCGATCTCGGTGCTTGGGGATCGGCGGCGAGTCTCAGTGATCGTTTGGGCAAAGATTCCCGAACCTCCGTCAGCGAGATCATCGCGGTTGACCGATGTGATCACAGCGTGTTTCAGATTCATCTTTTGGATGGCCTCGGCCGCCCGGAACGGCTCGAAGATGTCGAATTCGGTCGGCTTGCCGGTGTTGACGTTGCAGAACGAGCAAGCCCTGGTGCATTTGTCACCGAGGATCATCAGCGTCGCCGTGCCCATTCCCCAGCATTCGTAGATGTTGGGGCAGTTGGCCTCCTCGCAAACTGTGTTCAGCTCCAGCCCGCGCATCAGCTTCTTGAGCTCGAGATATTCCGAGTCCATCCGGGCGGTCACTCTCATCCATTCAGGGCGGACCGGCTCACCTGGAAGACGCCCGTTGACCAGCACCGGTTCTTCCGACCGCTTCTCCGGGGAAAAGGTCCCTGCCTCGAGAAGCCGGTCGACCTCAAAAGATGACTCTTTTCCCTGACCGCGAACGAATGCAGCCAGTCGGATTTCCGATTGGTGATAGCCAAATACTTGCTCAAAATGGGGAGCGATAACCTCGACGGCCTCCTCCAAAGTCACCTTGCGGCCTGTCAACTCGGAGAGTGTCGTGACCTCGCGATCGGAGATCCCACACGGGTTCATCATGGAGAAATAGTCCATATCCGGATGAAGGTTGAGGGCGAAACCGTGCATTGTCACTTTCCGGGAAACACGAACCCCGATGGCGGCCACTTTGCCCTTCTCGGTCCACACGCCCGTGTAGCCATCCTCGACCCAGCCTTCGACATCGAAGTGGGCAAGGGTGCGGATCAGCACTTCCTCCAAGCGGCGGACATAAGGCACGATCTGCGTGGGGTCGTCTAGCTTCAGAATGGGGTAGCCGACCAGCTGACCGGGTCCGTGGAAGGTGATGTCGCCACCACGGTCGACATGGTGAACCTCGGCCCCTTTCGCCGTCACCTCCTCGCGGTCGACGAGCAGATTTCCGGCGTCGCCGTTGCGACCGATCGTGAAGACGGGCGGATGTTCCACCAGGAGCAGGTAGTCGTCGGCCGTTCGACGCTCCACTCGCCCCTCATGAAAGGCCCGTTGCAGGTCCCACCCCTCGGTGTACGGAAGCCGGCCCAACCAGCGTGTCCTCAGCAGGGTCACGCCAGTTCCTGCTCCCAGTCCCAGGTCTCGAGGTTCTCCTGAATCCGCTTCAGGAACAACACCGCCGTCGAGCCGTCGAACGCACGATGGTCCCAGGTCAAGCCCAAATAGCCGATGTGGCGAATGGCGATCATGTCCTGTCCGTCCGGGCTCGTGATCACCGTCGGTCGTTTGGTCACAGTGTCAGTGGACAGAATCGCAACATTGGGCACGTTGATGATCGGTGCCGACATGAAGGACCCAAATGGACCCGGATTGGTGATGGTGAAGGTTGAGCCCGTCACATCATCGACACCAAGGTCTCCAGAGCGTCCCCGAGTCGCCAGATCTCGAATCTCGCGAGCAATTCCGACGAGACGCAATCCGTCCGCGTCGCGAACGCGGGCGACGATCAGACCACCCTGGTTGAGGTCGATTGCGATGCCCAGATCTACCTTCTTGTGAAAAGTGGCGGTCTTCTCCTCGAGATTGAACGAACTGTTGACCACGGGAAACGCCTTGAGCGCATCGATAGTGGCTCTTGAGATAAAGGGGAGATAGGTCAAGGAGAATCCCTCGGATGCCTTGAACTGCTCCTTGTGGGCCTGACGCACCCGTTCGACTCTTTCGAAGTCCACCTCCACCGAAGTCCAGACGTGGGCGGCGGTCGCTTTCGCTTTAACGTTGTTCTCGGCGATACGAACCCGGAGACGATCGAGCTCAACGGTTTCGCTGGCGGATGCGACGGTGGAAGCTAGTACTGGCGTTGAGGGGGGAGGCGCTGTCGGCTCGACCGCCGGCGCAGTCTCCACCTTCGGAGTCGGCTCTATCTCGGGGCCATCTTCGAGATGGGCCTCGAGATCCTTGCGGGTGATACGCCCGGCTTGGCCGGTCCCTTGGATCAGGGCGATGTCGATTTGGTTCTCACGCACCAGACGTCTCACCACCGGGGAAAGCAGCTGAGGTTTCGGCTCACTCTCAGCCGGTTCAGCGAAAAAGGCTTCCACCTCATCGTCGCTGGGTGGCGCGCTGGGCGGCACGCTCGCCTCCAACCCGGCATCCGCCGACACCTCGAGGCCGGTGTCAAGCCCAGTGAAAGTCTCCGACGCTGGGTGGAGATCGACGATCGGATCAGGTGCAGGTGCCACTTCGGATGACGGTTCGGGTTCAGAAACCGCCACTGTTTCATTCGCCTCACCGATGACAACCAGATCGACACCAACCTCAACAGTGTCGCCTTCCGAGACGAGGATCTCGAGGATGGTTCCGCCAATTGGAGACGGAACCTCTGTGTCGACCTTGTCAGTCGAAATCTCGACGAGGACCTCGTCCTCGCCGATGGTGTCACCGACTTGCTTCGCCCACTTGAGGATGGTCCCTTCCGTGACCGTCTCCCCAAGTTGGGGCATCGATACCGTCGTGGCCAAAACTTCTCCTCTCAGTGCAGGCTCTTGCCTGACGCCGACATCAGTGTCTCACCAATCGCCTCTGAAAGCGTGGGGTGTGCGTGAATGAAAGCAGCAGCTTCGGTGGGTAGGGCTTCCCAACCGACTGAATACATCAATTCGTGGATCATCTCGCCTGCTTGGGGACCGATGATGCTGGCTCCCACTATGGGACCGTCTTTGATGGCGACGATCTTGGCGTGGCCTTGATTCTGTCCCAGGATGATTGCCCTGCCGACCCCGTTGAAGGCATGTTTGGTGGTCTCGACAACCAAACCTCTTTCTTCGGCCTGCGCGGCCGTGAGCCCGACCTCGGCCACTTCCGGGTGGGTGTAAGTGACACGGGGTATGGCGTCGTAGTTGACGGGCTGGCTCTCGCCCGACGCGATGTGGGTGACAGCCGTTATCGACTCGGCAAAGCCGACATGAGCCAACTGGGGTGTACCAGCCACGATATCGCCCACTGCGTAGAGACCTTCTTGAGCTGTCTCCATGTTGGTGTCGACCTCGACGAATCCTCTGTCAACCACGGCTGAAATCGACTCCAGGCCCACTCCGTCGGTATTGGGGCCGCGGCCTACCGACACCAAGACCACATCCACCTCAACCCTTTCGTCTCCATAAGGAACTGTCACGCCTGACATGCCCTTCTCCACAGGTCCAACGCCGACACCGATATGAAACTTGACCCCCCGCTTCTGAAGCTGACGTTGCAAAGCTTTTGCCGTCTCGGCGTCGGTGCCCGGAACAATCTGGGCGAGCATTTCGAAGACGTGCACCTCGCTACCCAGGTCGGCCAAGAACGAGGCAAACTCACAGCCGATGACGCCTCCACCAATCACTGCGACCCGCTGTGGTTGTTCCTTCCAATCCAGGGCGTGATCAGATGTGACTATCCGAATGCCATCGATCTCGTATCCGGGAATCGTGCGGGCGTGCGAGCCGGTGGCCAGGATGACAGAGCGTCCTTCGACTGTCTGCCCGTCGGACACCTCCACTTTGCCCGGTCCGGCGAGCTTGCCAAACCCTTCAATGACGTCAACACCGCGTTTCTCGAGCAGCCCGCCCAGTCCGCGAACCAGACCTTCGACCGTCTGATCTTTCCTGGCCAGAGCGGCCGACCAGTCCATCTGTGGTTGCGACGTGACGACACCGAATTCGGCAGCGTGACTCACGGTGCTGTAAACCTCGGCGATATGAAGCCATTGCTTGGCCGGAATACATCCCCTGATGAGACAAGTTCCACCTGGTCGATCCTTCTCAATCAAGGCCACCGACAGACCGAAGTTGTGTGCGTAGAGGGCGGCGGCATACCCACCCGGACCGCCGCCAACGATGACTATGTCGTACAAGTTTGACCTTCCATGTATCAGAACAACGTTGCCGGGCGAGCCTAGTTCGACCCGCAGTTACCCTCTTTGGCCGATGCAAACTCGTTGGCTACTTATCGCTTCGGCTGTCCTGGCCCTGGTAATACTCGTCGCCTCCGGCGTCTGGCTGCTGCGTCTCCTGACATGACCGAACGACTCGAACTCACCACTTCAGACGGTGTAACACTCGAGGCGCGGATCGATTCCCCAAGCCAACCAACACGACTCACCGTCTTCTGTCATCCGCATCCACTCCGTGGTGGATCGATGAACGCGCCACTGATGATCGCGGTAGCCGCCCAGCTCGTTGAAAACGGTCATTCGGTGCTTCGATTCAACTTCAGGGGAACCGGGGCTAGTGAAGGCCAACACGATTACGGCCGCGGCGAGTTGAACGACATCACTGCTGCATTTGCGTTCGCCGAAACGAGAGAGCTTCCCGTGTCTCTCACCGGATGGTCGTTCGGAGCCGCCATCGGCCTTCGCTGGCTGGCAGATTCCGACTCGACGGTGCCTTATGTGGGGATCGCCCCTCCCCCCGATAATCTTCCCGATGATCTGCCGTCTGGGCCCAAGCGGGTGATCATCGGCAATCGGGATCAGATCATCGACGGCGAAGCACTCAGGACGTACGCGGTCGACCATGGCATCGACCTGCTGATCACCTCAGGAGATCACTTCTTCCACGGTCGTGGAAAGAGAATCGGTGACCTCGTCGCCCAGGGTCTGAAGAGCTGAAAGCCTAAACCTGGTTGGGAAACCAGAACCCCCGGTTGCCAGCCTCGCGCAACGAGTCGGGAGCGAAGGACTGAAGAAGGTTCCTATTGAGAAGCCCGTCCAGCTCGACACGAGTGCGAATCTCTTCGAATTGTTCCGAGTCATCACAGTCATACACGATCATTGTGTCCCTAGCTCCCACGAAGCGATAGGCATCGAATCTGTCGAGTCGACTCACTCGGCGGCGGTCTCCTCCTCGATGCCGGTAGGCACTTCGGCCGAGCAGTTGGGGCAGGTAGCCGAAGAGATCATTCCCACGATGAAGGTGAAACCACACTCGGGACATTCGATCTTAGGCATAGGTGCATCGGGCGGCGGAGGCGGCGGCGGTTGCAATTCACTTTCGGGCGCCACACCAGGGCCAGCGGGATAACCGCCCACAGACGGACCGGGGACAGCATCACCGCCGTTGGTATCGCGAACCGCGTTAACCGAACCGCAAACCGGGCAGGCATATCGACCTGCGCCGGGAACTTCGAACTGGGTGCGACACGAGCCGCAACGAACCTTCATTCATCTTCTCCTACTTCAACCGGCTCTCCCACTGCCCCGATTGCCATCAGGTAGTCAGCTTCGAGACGAAGTACTTCTTGTATGTCCCGTTGAGAGTAGGCGACCCTGTGTTTTGCCTCGATCTCGCCGGCTATGTATTCGATAGAGGCCTCATGACCGCCGGCGACCGTCTCAACGGGGTTCTTGCGGTCCTCCTGGGCTAGGCCCTGGAGGTAAAAGACTTCGTACTCCAAAACCCGTCTGATGTCGGCTTTGGTGAAGGTCGAGCTCCTGGGCATTTCAGCGTCTACGTGTTTGACCGCGTCCTCGACCACATACTCGAGAGGTTCATACGAGGGACGTCGTTTCGCTTCCTGCCAGACGATCAAAGCGACGATGACCAGGAACACACCAATGAGCAGTGTGACAAAAGCGATCAGGGCGGCGGGCGACACGCCCTAAAAGTAAACCAGCCCAGGCGATACCACTAGAAGGCCTCGGCGGGCAGGCCCATCAGTGCGCCATCCTCGGCTGCCACGGCGTCGCGGCGGGCGGCGATCTTCGATGCGACATCTTTGATGAACCAGCGAGCCGACTCGACCTTGCCTCGATAGAAGGGATCCTCGTCGACTCTTCCGATCGCGACTTCGGCCTGACGCAGCAATTGCCATGCGATCACAACTTCGGCCAACGACTCCAGCAGCGCGTTGGTATGGAGCCCCACCTCATACAGAAGTTCCTTGTCACCGGCGAGGGATGCCATCAGGTCCTCGACCATCGACCCAAGCTGGGTCTGGGTGTCGTCGAGAAGCACTCCAAGTTGCTGCCTTTCGGCGGCAAGCGGGTCGCGGCCGCCCCCGCCCTTGACGAATTCGAGGATCTCTGCGGCGAGGGCCGCAAGAGTCTCTCCCTGATCTCGAGCAATCTTTCGGAAGAACAAGTCGAGCGCCTGGATCCCTGTCGTCCCCTCGTAAATCGTGTCGATCTTTGCGTCCCGTATGTATTGCTCGATTGGATAATCCTGGGTGTAACCAGACCCGCCAAACACCTGCAATGACATTGCCAGCAACTCGTAGGCCCTCTCCGACGAATAGCCCTTGACGAGCGGGAGGAGGAGTTGGTTGCGACGTTCCCATCTGTCGTCGTCAGGATCAAGAGCCGCCTGGTCTTGAAGCCAGGCGGTATACAACACGAGAGCCCGCAACCCCTCGGTATATGTCTTCTGTTGCATCAGCATCCGACGCACGTTGGGATGATCGATTATGGGCACACGTGGCGCGGTCTTGTCGGCCGCCTCGAGCAGATCGGCGCCTTGACGACGCTCCTTTGCATACTCGAGGGCGTTCAGATAGCCGGTTGAAAGAGTTCCCATCGCCTTCGTGCCGATCATCATCCGGGCGTTCTCGATGACACGGAACATCTGGCGAATTCCGTCGTGCTTGTCGCCAACCAGGTAGCCGACGGCCGGATCGTCCATCCCGAACGTCATCTCGCAGGTAGTTGAGCCTTTGAGTCCCATTTTCTGCTCGATATTGGTGGCATAGACACCGTTGCGATCTCCCAGTGATCCGTCATCGTTGACCAGGTATTTGGGAACTACGAATAGCGAAAGGCCTTTGGTGCCGGGAAGAGCGCCTTCGGGTCGTGCCAGCACCAGGTGGATGATGTTCTCGGAGATGTCGTGCTCACCACCTGTGATGAAACGCTTGACCCCTTCGATGTGCCACGTTCCGTCATCCTGGGCCGTGGCCTTGGTCGTTCCAGCACCGACATCAGAGCCGGCGTCGGGCTCAGTGAGAATCATTGAGCCGGCCCACTCCTTTTCAATCCAGAGCTTGGCGAATTCCTTTTGCTTTTCGGTCCCCTCCTCGAAGAGGATGCGGGCAAAAGACTCACCGCCGGCGTAGAAGAGGGCTGTGGTGTTGGCGGCGAGCAACATTTCTTGGCCGGACCAGAGAACCGAGGGCGGCACCGGTGTCCCACCTAGCTCGGCCGGAAGTCCGATCAGACCCCAACCTCCATCTTTGTAAGCCGAAACAGAAGCTTTGACGCTCTCCTGAAGTGCGACCTCGCCATCAACCAATTCGAGAGGGATACGGTCCTGATCTTGATAGGAGGCAGCAAAGTCCTCGCGTGCGAGCCGCTCGATCTCTGTCAGGAGATCTCTGACTGTGTTCTCATCCAGATCAACCCAATCGCCCTTGCCGAGATAGTCCTGGACTCGGTTGACCTCAAAAAGGTTGAACTCGATATCTCGGAGATTCGACTTGTAGTGGCTCATCGGGGGCCCTTCATTTCATATTTGAACACACACTCTAATTTGAATTAACACTCAATGAAATCCGAAACTTCCCCATTGTCGTTAAATTCCTCTTCCATGCGCTACAAGGCCGGAAGGGAGACAAGGGACAAGATCCTCTCCGCCACCCGTTCACTGATCGCGAAGTTGGGCCTCGAGGGGACCACCATCAAAGCGATCTGCGAAGCCGCCGGTGTTCTACCGGGCAGCTTCTACAACCTATTTGACTCCAAGGAGCAGGTGATCATCACGGTTGTCCGCCAGGCGATCGATGCGGTGGATCCCGATCCGGAACACCTAGGAACGGACACCCTGGCCGATTTGGTCGATGCCTACATCGAGTTCATCGTCGAACAGGGCGACTTAGCCAGGGTCTATGTCCGAATCGCGGTGTCAGGTACAAAAGACAACTCTGACCTGCGGGGGAGGATGCTTCGTCATCACGAGGGCCGGGTCAGCCGATTCGCTGAGGCCATCGCCAGGGAACATCCAGAGTTGAGTGACGCTCTCGCAACCCAACGAGCCGAGACACTGGTGTCGTCGTTGAACGGGATAGCGGTCCATCGTGTTCTCGATGCTGACTTCGACGTCGCCCTGCACGCCCGCTCTCTGGTGCATATGACCCTCTCGTCGGCCTGATGGACTTCGGAATTCAGACCCGCGGCGACTGGGAATATGTCCTGACCACAGCGCAGTGGGCCGAGGCGAGAGGATTGAGAGCACTTGCTCTGCCCGATCACTATCTGCAACGCGGGGACGAACTGGAGAAACCGGCGTGGGATCACCTGGTCCACCTGGCCGGTCTGGCACGTGAGACTGAAACCCTCGATCTCGTGTGCCTGGTCTCCCCCGTCACCTTTCGCCATCCAGCGGTCTTGTACAAGATGGGTGTCACTCTCGACGAGATCTCAAATGGAAGGTTTGTCCTCGGTCTGGGTGCAGGATGGCTTGATGAGGAATTCGAGGTGTTCGGTCTCCCCTACCCCGAGTTGGCAACCCGCATGGAGATGTATGAGGAGGCGATGGCCTATATCCGGGCCGCGATCAATGCAGACGGAGTTGGATTTGAAGGGAAGCACTATCGCCTCGCAGAATTCAGCCCACAACCAGTTCCCCAGAACCTGAGGCTGATGGGCGGGGGTGCCGGTAAGCCCAAGGCGCGTCGTATCGCCGCTTTATACGGAGACGAATACAACCTGTATGGCACCGGTCCCGAGAAGTTCCGCGAGATCAAGGAACTCACTCGTCGAGAAGCAGCCGAAGCGGGGCGCGACCCAGATGAAATTTTCTGGAGTTCGGCGGGCCCGGGCATCGCCGCCAAGAAGGATGCCGACTACCGCCGCCTCCTCGGGCGCTTGGCGGAGATGACCGACAAATCACCGGAGCGGATCGAAGAGGTCTACGACAAACGACAGATCCCCCACGGCCCCGGGACGAAGGCTGCCGAAATGATCGCCGCCCTCGAAGATGCGGGCTGTCAGATGTATTACCCGCAAGTCTTCGTCAGTGAAGATGACCCTCGGGACTTCGACATCATGTTCGATGCCTATCAGGGCTAGCTTCGCCGGCTCCTACCCCTTCCGAATTCGTTCTGTGAAGATTTACTGGGCCTATAGCCACAAAAATCTTCACAGAACAGACCGTCAGCCGGTTAATAGGTCCAAGACCGATGCCACCGAAGCTTCTTGCGTGTTCGTGGCTGTTTCCAACCGCAGCTCAGGCCTTTCGGGCGTCTCATAGGGTGAATCAACCCCGGTCAACCCTTGAATCTCACCGGACCGGGCCCGCGCGTACAGACCCTTCGGGTCACGCTCCTCACAAACCTCCAAGGGAGCGTCGACATGGACTTCGATAAAGCGCAATTGCGCACTCCGGTGCCATCTCCGAACTGCTTCACGGTCATCGGCATAGGGAGAAATCACGGGAACCAACACAACGATCCCAGCGTCGGCCATCAGCAATGCGACCTGACCGACACGTCTGACGTTCTCGGATCGATCCTCCGCTGAAAACCCAAGGTCGGCGTTGAGGCCGTGTCGAAGATTGTCGCCATCAAGAACGTATGCAGCTCTGCCCTTGCCGACCAGGGCCTCCTCAACCCCGAATCCGATCGTCGACTTGCCGCTACCTGAGAGACCTGTCAGCCAGACGGTGATCCCCGGCCCTCCAGTGACGGCGGACCGATCGGTTCGACCAACAGCGCCAGAGTGCCATTGGATATCTTCAGTCACGCCGCCTCGCCGGTGATCATCCCCGCCCCGATCGTGGCGTTTGTCCCCTCGTCGACAATGACGAAGGAACCGGTGTGACGATTGCGTCGATACTCGTCGAAGAACAGAGGAGACGTGGTTCGCATCCGCAGTCGCCCAATCTCATTCAGGATCAACTCGCTGGCTGTCTCGTCCCGGTGAAGTGTGTTGACGTCCAATCGATACTGAAGGTCAGTGACCATCGCTCTGACGGTGCGTGTGGTGTGCTTGATTGTGTATTTCGCTCCCGGCCGGAGAGGAACTTGCTCCGACATCCACGCCACCATGGCATCGACATCCTGACTGTAAGTGGGTTGATTGTGAGGCCGACAGATCATGTCCCCACGGGATACATCGATGTCGTCGGTCAACGTCAATGAAACTGCCATTGGCGGGTAGGCCTCGCCAATCTGTCCATCCATCGTTTCAATGGAAGCGACCCGGGTCGAGAAGCCAGAGGGGAGCACCATCACTTCGTCGCCAACCTTGATCACGCCGCCGGCGACCTTCCCGGCATACCCGCGGTAATCGGCGTATTCATGGCGATGTGGTCGGACTACGTACTGCACCGGGAATCGGACGTCGATCAGATTTTCATCGCTACCGATGTGAATGTCCTCCAGAAGCTCGAGGACGGCCGACCCGTGATACCAGGGCATGTTGTCTGAACGGTTGACGATATTGTCGCCGAGAAGCGCCGAAACTGGCACGAATCTCAAATCATAAATGTCGAGTCGGGCTGCAAATTGTCGAAAGTCCTCCACAATCTCCTCGTAACGATCTTCGGACCAATCGACCAAATCCATCTTGTTGACGCACAACACAAGGTGGGGAACGCCGAGAAGGGAGGCAAGAAAGGAATGTCGACGGGTCTGCTCCAAGACACCGTGACGAGCGTCGACCAGTATCAGGGCCACATTCGCCGTTGAGGATCCGGTCACCATGTTCCTGGTGTATTGGATGTGCCCGGGTGTGTCAGCGAGAACGAACTTGCGCTTCGGCGTTGAGAAATAGCGATAGGCGACATCGATTGTGATCCCCTGTTCACGCTCGGCTCGCAGTCCATCTGTCAAGAGCGCCAGATCGACGTAGTCGGTGCCCCTTTTCTTGCTCGCCGCTTCGATGGCCTCCATTTGATCCTGGAATATCTGTTTGGAGTCGTAAAGGAGCCGCCCGATGAGCGTGCTCTTGCCATCATCGACTGATCCAGTGGTCGCGATTCGAACCAATTCGCTCATTTAGAAGTACCCCTTCTTCTTGCGATCCTCCATCGCAGTTTCTGCTCGAAGATCGTCGGCCCGACTAGCCCCTCGTTCCGTGACCCTGCTCACAGAAACCTCGTCGATGATCTCGCTCAACGTTGACGCCGTCGATTTGAACGAGCCGGTACAGCTCATGTCACCGACAGTCCGGAACCTGACGACCGCCTCAAAGACCTCTTCGCCGTCCATCAGGGCCAAGTAAGGCGACTCTGCCATCAACATGCCATCCCTCTTGAATACTCTGCGAGTGTGCGAGAAGTACACAGAGGGCAGTTTCATCTCCTCACGCATGATGTACTGCCAGATGTCCATCTCAGTCCAGTTGGAGATGGGAAACACCCTGATGTGCTCACCGCTGTGATGACTTGCGTTGTACAGATCCCATAGTTCAGGACGCTGATTCTTGGGGTCCCACTGGCCGAACTCGTCTCTAAAGCTGAAGACCCGTTCTTTGGCCCTGGCTTTCTCCTCGTCACGCCGAGCCCCTCCGAAAACCACATCAAAGCGATGTTTTTCTATCGCATTCAAAAGCGGCTCAGTTTGAAGAAGGTTGCGCGAAGCCCGAGGGCCCGTTTCCTCAGTCACCCGACCTTGATCAATTGCCTCTTGCACCGAGGCAACTATCAGCTGCGCACCAATCGACTCGATGGTTCGGTCTCGGAATTCGAGAACCTCAGGGAAATTGTGACCGGTATCGACATGCATAACGGGTAACGGGAGACGCGCCGGCCAGAAAGCCTTCTCCGCAAGGCGCAAGACAACTGCGGAGTCCTTCCCCCCGGAAAAGAGAAGAACCGGATTCTCCGACTCGGCCACAGCTTCTCTGACAATGTGGATCGATTCGGCTTCGAGAGCATCGAGATGGCTCAGTTGATATACAGTCACCGTGGGAGGTTACGACGAACCTCGGCCATATCGACAAAGCACGCCGGCTCCTACACCTTTCCGAACTCGTTCTGTGAAGATTTACCCGGGCTATAGCCGCAATAATCTTCACAGAACATATCTGACGGAGGATTCTTGAAGTTTTCACTCATGACCGAGCCCCATCTAGGGGGCACCTACGACCAGCAGCTGGCGGCCGCCAAATGGTGCGAGGCGGAAGGCCTTGTGTCTTTCGCCAGATGCGACCACCTCCTGTCCGGCGGCGATCCAACACCCGACGCAACCGACGCGTTTGCCGTCCTCGCCGGTCTTGCCCGCGAAACGTCGGACATCAGACTGTGTGTGCTGGTCTCCCCAGTCACCTTCCGCCACCCATCGATCATCGCCAAGAACGCAGCAACCATCGACCAAATGTCGGGCGGTCGTTTCGATCTGGGTCTGGGAACCGGCTGGATGGAGCTGGAACACGTCAATCTCGGTATCCCCTTCCCCGAATGGCCGGAGCGTTGGGAGCGTTTTGAGGAGTCACTCGACTATCTCGATGCCGCGTTTGGGGAAGGACACGGAAAACACGATGGCAAGCACTACACACTCGACGCTGAGATGAAGCCAAAACCACAGGGGCTGCGATTGGTGATTGGTGGCAGTGGGCCGACCAGAACGCCCACTCTTGCCGGCAAGCACGCCGATGAATACAACTCCTTCATCTCGCCCCCAGACGAGGTGCGCCAGAAGATCGAGATGATGCGGGAAGCAGCGGGTGATCGCCCAGTCGAGGCCACCGTGATGGGTGGAGCCCTAGTCGGCCGTACCGAAGGCGAGTTTCAGGCGCGTCTGGGTAGATCTGCCGAGAGCCGCGGGATAACTCCAAAGGAACTCGAGGAGCGGTACGTCAACAACGGTTTCCCGGTGGGAACACCAGACCGGGTGGCAGAGACGGTCGCTAACCTCGAGGAGGCCGGCGTCGAGCGCATCTATGTCCAGTGGCTCGACCTCGACGACTACGACGGCATGGTCGAGACTGTCAACATCGTCCGTGGAATCTGACCTCCCCGAAGCCACCCGGAGGCTCCTGGCGGCGGTCCCCGGCCTCGACACGGAGATCAGGTTCTTCCCCGAGGGAACGAAGACTGCTGACGACGCCGCCAGAGCGATTGGTTGTCCGGTGTCGGCCATTGTCAAGTCACTGGTGTTCGTGGTCCAGGATGATGCCTCCGATGAGCCGGTGGTTGTGCTCATCCCCGGCGATCTCCGCCTCGACACCGACAAGCTGGCGACCATTGCCGATGCTGTCACCTCACGACGCGCCACTCTCGATGAGGTCAAAGGGGCTACCGGCTATGCCGCGGGAGGCACACCGCCATTTGGCCATCGTCAGCAATTGCGTGTGTTTGCCGACCATCAATTGAGACGTAACGACCCGGTATGGGCGGCTGGCGGGACACCAACCACCGTATTCCCGATATCACTCGGCGACCTGGATTCGTTGGCACGGCCATCCTGGGTTGATGTCACATTTCCCCTATCCGGGTAGTGGAAATAACATAGGCCCGTGACCGACTCCACCCCCCTTCTTCAGATTGAGAATCTGCACGCCTCGGCAGGAGACTTTGAAATCCTCAAGGGCGTGAACCTGACCGTCAACCACGGAGAGATCCACGCCCTGATGGGTCCCAACGGATCGGGGAAATCGACCCTCGCCTCGGTCTTGATGGGAAACCTTGTCTACAAGGTGACCAAGGGTCGTGTCCTCTACAAAGGTGATGATGTGACCACCGCACATCCCACCGATCGCGGTGTCGCCGGGATGTTCCTCGCTTTCCAGCACCCCGAGGCGATACCCGGTGTGTCGGTGATCCAATTCCTCCGTCAGGCTCTTTCCAACAGGACAGGAGTCGACCTGACCGTCCTCGAGCTTCGACTGAAGGTCATGGACGCCATGAAAGAGCTCGATATGGAGCCTTCGTTCGCCGACCGCTACCTCAACGAGGGCTTCTCCGGTGGCGAGAAAAAACGCAATGAGGTGTTGCAGATGGCGGTGCTCCAGCCCGATCTGGCGATCATGGACGAAACCGACTCAGGTCTCGACATCGATGCGCTCCGCACGGTTGCAGACGGTGTCAACAAGCTCACTGGCCCCGAGCGAGGATTCCTGATCATCACTCACTATCAGCGTCTCCTCGACTACATAACGCCGGACCGGGTTCACATCTTCATGGACGGCAGGATTCTCCAAAGCGGCGGTCCCGAGCTGGGAAGCCGGCTTGAAAACGAGGGATACGATTCGTTCCGTGCTGAACTTCAAGATGCAGTTTCGGTCTCCGAAACTGCAAACGGCTCAAGCTTGCTCGACACGCCGTGACCGATCTCTCACACCTAAAGGCCGACTTCCCGATCCTCGACAGCGGGGTGCATTTTCTCGATTCCGGGGCGTCATCGCAGAAGCCGATCCCGGTCCTCGAAGCGATGGATCGCTTTGCTCGAACCTCCTACGCCAACGTCCATCGCGGCGCTTACAAGTTGTCAGTAGCTTCGACGAATGCTTACGAAGCCGCCCGACACCGCGTAGCCCAATTCATCGGCGCCGCCAGCGACGACGAGGTCATCTTCACTCGTGGGGCGACCACAGCATTGAACATGGTTGCCTTTGGATGGGGTCTGGAGAATCTCTCAGAAGGCGATCGAGTGCTATCAACCGAAATGGAGCATCACGCCAACCTCGTCCCCTGGCAAATGGTCTGCAAACGGACCGGCGCCAACCTCGACCACATCCCGATCACGGACGACTACCGACTCGACATGGCTGCCTACGAGAAGAAGCTCGGACCTGACGTCAAAGTGGTTGCGGTAACGGGGATGTCCAATGTTCTCGGGACCATGCCGGATATCCCCAGGATCGCCGAAATGGCCCACCGCTACGGTGCGAGAGTGGTAGTGGATGCCGCCCAATTGGTTCCACACTCATCGGTGAACGTCCAGGAGCTAGGCGCCGACTTCGTAGCCTTTTCATCCCACAAGATGTTGGGACCAACAGGCATTGGTGTTCTCTGGGGTCGCATGGATGCCTTGGAGGAAACCGAGCCGATTGAGGGTGGCGGTGAGATGATCTCCGACGTCACGCTTCACGATGCAACATGGGCGGCGATTCCTCACCGGTTTGAGGCTGGAACACCACCGATCATCGAAGCGGTTGGGCTCCACGCCGCCATTGACTATCTCGACTCGATTGGCATGGACAAGATCTTCGAACACGACCAGGAACTGACCGCTATCGCGCTGGAACGGTTGGGCGACGTTCCGGGAGTAGCTGTGCAGGGGCCCAAGGACCTGGATCGACGGGGCGGCGTCGTCTCGATGACCATGGAAGGAATTCACGCCCATGATCTCGCCACAATCCTCGACGAGCAGAACGTTGCAGTGAGGGCGGGCCATCACTGCGCCAAGCCTCTGATGCGGTGTCTCGGTGTCACGGCAACCGCACGAGCCAGCTTCTACGTCTACAACGAAGAGTCAGACATCGACGCCCTGGTTTCGGGACTCCGTCGCGCCCGCGAACTGTTCGGGGTCTCCTGACGCACCCTAACCATTGACCTCTACGTCAACCGGGACACCGTCGCCGCATAGGTGACGGTGTCTTCTAGTCCTTCTTCTTGAAAGACTTCTGATACGCCTCGTGACCGTCAACCTCATTTCCTCAAGCTCAAGATGCGGTGAGCTTTGTGGTCCCTATCGCCGCAATACCAGCGACGGCAATGAAACCCATACCGATGGAAAAGATGCTCACGGCTCCGATTCCGAGAAATAGGAAAGCCGAGACGGCAAGCAATTTGCGAGCGGATCGGACGTCGTCGATTTGGGAGGAGACCAGAGCGAGAGATGCGGGTGTCGCCATGAGTAGTGCCCAAGGGGCGATGTCCCAGAAAAAGTGGTGGCCACCTTCGGCGGAGATCAACGTCAGGTAGCCGGCAAGCATCGCGAACCCGGCGATGGCTGCACCGATAGCCCAGGGCCGATCCTGCATGGTCGTTCCAATGGCCATACCCAAAGACTATTTAGGTGGCGAAGCGAACTGATTCCACAGTGGACGCACTCCGAGGAAGTAGCCGAGCGCAACGTTGAGAGCGATGAGACCGAGGGCCTCGATGGGTTTGAGTTGCCCGTCGCGCCATGCAACGACGGCTAGCCCAATCATGAAAAGAGAGAACCCTGAAACCGCCACTGTGAAGATCGAACTGAGAACAATCTGGATTCGTCTTTGCCCCGGACTCAAGTCTTCGGCCATCTGAACATTTTACGCGGCGTAGGCAGGAGCGATAGCAGCGAGCTAGTTGTGTCGAATGGTTCGATGACCTCCGCAGCCGCCATTCGTCCCGCGCTAGAGGCTACGGGACGGAGGGGAACTCCGACAGACCGTCTCCCCAACTACGCAGTCGAGGAACTTGGGAAGCTCGCAGACTTGTTTAACGTTCGCGTAGTTCTGACAGAAGCCGACGAACCTCCGGTCTACGCACCAGAAGGAGCAGATGCCGCCCTATGGCCGACAATCCGAATAGAACTGGACACCGAGACACTCATTCCAGGTGTCTATCAGATGTCAACCGAAGAGGACTCAACTAATGGCACTCGAGGAGCTCTACCGCGAGGTCATCCTCGACCACTACCGCAACCCGAGAAACAAGGGGCATCTCGACAACCCCGATGCGACCGCCGAGGGGGTCAACCCGCTTTGCGGCGACGAGATCAGCATTGAGCTCAAGTTCGACGGTGACAAGGTGGCTGAAGTTGCGGTAACCAGCCAGGGGTGTTCGATCAGCCAGTCGTCGGCGTCGATGATGACCGACGCCATCAAAGGAAAGAACCGTGAGGAGATCGGAGAGCTGGTCCACAAGTTTCGACAGATGATGTCCCTTGATGATTCGGACGATGACCCCGGATTCGACCCGGAACGACCAGGTTCTGTGCTCGGTGACATCGAGGCCCTTCAAGGAGTCCGCCAGTATCCGGTGCGGATCAAGTGCGCCAGTCTGGGCTGGAACACCCTCCTGGAGGCCCTCGCCTCCTAGCGTCCTAGCGGAGACCGCCTTCGGTCATCTTCTTGATGTCCAGTGCCTCGTCCAACTCGGATTCGGTCATCAGACCCGCTTCGAGGACAAGTTCTCTCACGGAGCGACCCGTGGCAACAGCCTCCTTGGCGATTTTGGCACCGTTGTCATAACCGATATGCGGGTTGAGGGCCGTCACGATGATGGCGTTCTTCTCCACCAACTCCTGAGCCCGGGCGATGTTCGCCTCAATACCTTCGATACAACGCTCACTGAACGTCTCACAGGCATTGGTCAGCAGAGAGATTGACTCAAGAAGATTGTGAGCCATCACTGGCATCATCACATTCAGTTCGAAGTTGCCATTGGCACCACTCCAGGCAATCGCGACATCGTTTCCAATTACCTGGGCCGCCACCTGCATCATCATCTCCGACATCACCGGGTTGACCTTTCCGGGCATGATCGATGAGCCCGGTTGCAGCGACGGGATCTTGATCTCCGAAATTCCTGACGTCGGCCCTGATCCAAGAAAACGTATGTCGTTGGCTATCTTGAAAAGTGAAACGGCGATGGTCCGCAAAACCCCAGATGTCATCACCACCGCATCCTTGGATCCCTGAGCTTCGAAGTGGTCATCGGCCTCTCGGTAGGGGAAGCCGGTGCGTTCCGCCATGAGGGAGATCACCGTGGCAGCAAACCCATCGGGAGCATTGATGCCCGTCCCCACGGCAGTGCCCCCCAAAGCCAGTTCCTCCAGTTCGGGGAGTACTTTCTCTAGTCGCCGACCCCCTTTGCGAACTTGCGCCTCGTATCCCCCAAATTCCTGACCGAGTGTGACCGGGGTGGCATCCATCAGATGGGTGCGGCCCGACTTCACGACATCTGAGAAGTCAACAGCTTTGTCATTCAAGGCATTGGCGAGTCGGTCAAGAGCTGGCACCAATTCGTCTCTTATTGCAGCCACCGCAGCGACGTGGATGGCGGTTGGGATCACATCATTCGACGACTGGCCGAAATTCACATCGTCGTTGGGATGCACCTTGTCCTCACCGAGGATCTGGTTGGCCCGGGCCGCGATGACCTCGTTGGCGTTGGTGTTTGTCGATGTCCCTGAACCTGTTTGGAAGATGTCGAGAACGAACTGGTCATCCAACGAACCATCCATGACCTCATCAGCGCCTTGACGGACAACGGCTGCCAGTCCTTCGTCTCTGAACCCCATGTCGGCGGCGACGGTGGCCGCAGATCCCTTCTGAAGACCGAGCGCCCAAATGAAACGGCGGCTGAAACGATGACTCGAGATGGGGAAGTTGTCGACTGCACGCTGCGTCGAAGCTCCGTATAGAGCATCGGCAGGAACCTGAACCTCACCCATCGAGTCTTTCTCGATGCGGTATTCCATACCTGGACGGTACCGCTAACCGAGGTAGTGCGAGTTCGACTCGTACAAGCGGTTCAGAGATTCACGGATCGGATCTTCGGTATCGACAGCCGTTGTCGCAATCATCTGCAGGTCGATCAGTCCGTGGAAGTCACCAAGAGAGATCTCTTCGTACATGGGAACCGGCTCGGCAAGACCCTTCTCAAACTCGTCGAGGTTTCCCCGGTTGTGGTGATAGCCCAGCGGTACACAAAGCGCAGCCGTCTGGTAGCCAAATGAACCAAACGCCGTTGCCTCACAACCGCCCCCGTCCATCAGTTTTCTTTGGTGACGAACCCCCGCAGTCTCGGCGACACGACTGATCCGATTGGTCATCTCACGGTCAAATACGGTGCTTCGATCACCGGTTCTGATCACCGGGCCTCCACCAATAGGCGCCGTCGGCAGGGCCCGGGAGGTCTCAATCGACAAGATCCGTGTATCTGAGGGAATCGTCTGATATTTTGCGGCATGAAGCGCCCCGATCAGACCGACCTCCTCGGCACGTGTCAGCATCACCCCAAAATGCCGGTATCCCGGCTCTCCCCGCATCCGGTCAAGGGCGGCCAACGCCGCCGCACAGCCAGCGAGGTCGTCACACGCAGGAGCGGCAAAGATATCTTTCCTTGCCCGCGGTTTTCTCATCTTCCACATCGCGATGTCGCCGACCCTGACGTCTCCACGTACGTGGATCACTCCGGTGTCGCTTGCTGCCTCATGGAGGCCGACGCGCCCGCCGCCACCCTGTGAGCGTGACACCACCTCAACTCGTGCGTCCTCGAAGTACTCCCTGTTGACACCGCCACGGAACTGGTACGACGCCATACCTTCGGCAACTCCGGTTATCACAAATGCCGGATGGTCCATGTGTGCCACTGACAAAATCGGCAGGTATTTCTTGCGGCCTTTCTGGGTGATCAAGACGTTGCCGCCGCTGTCGAAGGCAATCCTCAAGTCGTCGCGACGTGAGACCCAGCGTTGCACCCAGGCGACGACAGCATCCTCCATACCGGAGGCTGTGGGCAGATGTGTTAGTTGAGCAAGCCACTTCTCAGCGACAGCCCGAGTCGCCACTAGAACGGTGTATCGGTGAAGAAATCGGCGGGCCTCTGTTGGGGTCCTGTTTCCCGGGTCTTCTCGATGCCGAGACGCTCCCGGACTGCGTCGTAACCGCCAGAGTCCAACTCTTCCGCCAGCTCGGCTCCACCGCTATCGACAATTTTCCCGTCGATCATCACATGGATCTTGTCAGGCGACAGATAGCGAAGGATTCGGCTGTAATGGGTGATCATCACGACGCCGAGATCGGGAGAACGCATCTCCTCGACAGCCTCGGCGACTTGCTTCACGGCGTCGACGTCGAGCCCCGAATCGATCTCATCCAACAATGCGACCTTGGGCACGAGAACTGCCATCTGAAAGATCTCTGATCGCTTCTTCTCACCACCCGAAAGATCATCGTTGAGCGATCTATCGAGGAAGCGCTCCATCCCAAATCGCTTGCCCTGCTCTTCGACCCGCGATGCGGCAACACTCTCGTCGAAGCCATGCTCCTCGGCGGCTTCCATCATGAACTCACGGAGCCTCACTCCCGGGACCTCAGTCGGGTATTGGAAACTCAGGAGCAGGCCTAGCCGGGAACGCTCGTCGACATCAAGAGACAAGAGGTCGTCGCCATTCAGCGTTGCCTCACCCTTTACGGTGTAGCCCGCCTTCCCTGTGAGCACATGACAAAGCGTTGATTTCCCCGACCCGTTGGGACCCATGATCGCGTGGATCTCCCCAAACGGGACCTCCAAAGACAACCCATCGAGAATCTGCTTGCCGTCGATGCCGGCAGAGAGGTTGGTCACTTTCAGTGCGGTGCTCATTCGTCCTCCAGCATCAGGAAGACTTTTCCGTCTTCCACAGACACTTCGTAGGTGGGAACCGGTGCTGTGGCTGGGAGTGATGAGGGCACACCGGTCTCGAGATCGAATTCAGATCCGTGGCGCGGACACTCAACGGAACGGTCCCAGACTTCGCCCTCGGCAAGGGACGCCTCGGCGTGGCTGCACACATCACCGATGGCGTAGACATCGTTGTCGATTCGGAACATGGCAATCCGATTGTCCCCAACCTTCACCCTGACACCACGGTCTCTCGGCAATTGGTCGAGAGCTGTTATCTCCACCTTCACGCCACTCGCCCCTGCTCCTGGGCCTGGACAAACCGACTGAAGACCTCTTCGGAAACCGGACCGGCGATCCCGCCAATGGGAAGCCGATCAACGACGTCCTGAAAGAAGCCCTTTATCAATAACCGCTCCGCTCGCTCGTCGTTCAACCCGCGACTCTTCAGGTAGTAGAGATGGTCTCTCTCCAACGGGCCAACCGAGGAGGCATGACCGCATACAACGTCATCGCAGAGAATCTCGAGGTTGGGCACCGAATTGGCTTTGGCGTCCTCGGAGAGAACCAGATTGCGATTGGTCTCGAAGGTCGAGGTCCGAATTGCGTTCTTCTCGATGCGGAGAAGACCGGTGAACACGCTCTGAGACTCATCCTCGACGGCGCCCTTGAGAAAGACGTCCGATGAAGTGCTCTTCCCGCTGTGATTGATCACTATCCGGTAATCGAGAGTTTGAGAGCCTTCGCCGAAATAGAGACCGACAATTTCTGACGACGCCCCATCACCCTCCAGGTCGACAGCCAAATCGAGCCGGGCAAAGTCACCGCCCAAGCCGACCTCGCCGATCCGACCTGTCGCGTCACGCCCCAACCTCAGTCGCTGGTGTACGACATTTGAGGCCGCGTGATCGACACCCTGGACTGAGACAAAACGGAGCCGGCCCCCATGATCGACATCGAGATCGATGTTGGGGACCATGAGCAACCGAATGTCATCGGCCGATCGATAGACCACAAGAATCTGGGCCTCGGCATTCTCCCCAACATTGACGGCCACATGTGGGAAGGATGCAGAGTCCGGCGTCACACCTTGAATCTCGATAACGAGGGGCTTCGCCACCACCTGACCTGGGGCAACATCGATGAACACGCCATCGTTGGCGAAGGCGGCGTGGGCGGCTGCGAGCTTGTTGTGATCGGGGGCAACCTTCGAGAACTCTCGTTCCTCGATGTCACTCAGACGATGAATCGCCAAATCCGCTGACGTCGCGTCGACCACCTGACCATCAACCACAAGGACATGACCGGAAGTGTCGTCGACACCAGCCAGGAATGGGCCTGGATCGAGGGACGCTCCAGGCTTGGCCACCGGGAAAAGCTCAGAGAAGGGGAGGTCGTATTCGACGTATCTCCAATCCTCTTCAACACCGGTTGGCTCGTCGAGCGAGTTGAAGACCTCGAACGCTGAGTTCATCTGCGACCGCCGCCACGAGGGGACGTCGACGGTCAGCGCGGAATGGGTTTCAAGATCAAACGCGGTCAATTGGAACTCCGAAGGGGACCGCCAGATCGTATTTCCACTATCGGGATAGTCCTAATTGTTCACCGAAATCAAAGCAGACGTGGTCACTTCTGAAGCGGAGTTCCACAGCATCCAGCCGAGCCCGAACTCCTCTGCCGAGTCGATTTGCGCTCGAACCTGGCCTGGGTTGTACCCAAAATCTTGAAGCCAGGGTCTTACCACGACGTTGCGGGGCAGCCGCTTGATACCGTCCGAAAGCGCGTTTCGCACCATCGGGCCGGGATGTTCATTCGGATTCTCGAACTCATACCATCCGGTGGAGTAGTGACTCGGGTAAACCATCGGCGAGACGACGTCGACGATCATCGCCACCTCTTCCCATTGCTGGCCGATGTACCCGTCGTCACCAGCCGTTGTGAGAAATCCGAAGATATCTGCGGCCACTGCGCAACCCATCGGATGTAGCTGGTCCACGGCTTGGGTGAGGAAACCGTTGATTGTCGGAACCCGCACTTCGTCGCTGTTGCCTTGGTCGAGCACCGCGTCGGAGGTGAGGGCATCAGGGAAACGGACATAGTCGAATTGGATTTCGTCGATTCCAGAGGCACAGACCTCAACAGCCAGGTCGAGTCCGTACTGACGGGCCTCAGGGTCAGTTGGGTCCAGGAAGAATTGGCCCCTCGATTCGAACGCCGTGTTGGTCGATGAATCCCACACTGCCATGGAAGGTTTGGCGCTAGCGGCGATCGGGTCGTTGAAAACAACCAACCGACCGATGACATATAACCCCTCTGCGTGGGCGCGGGCCACCGTGTCTTTGAGGTTGTAGGAGCCGAAATCGGCTCCAATCTGCAACGCCGTCGGATTCTGTGTGTCGTAATAGACCCGACCCTTCTCGTCTTTGAGATCGATCATCAATGCGTTCAGTTCGGTGTCTTTGGCCATCTGTATGAAGCGATCCAACTCACCGCCGGCCGCCGGCCCGGTGATATGGACGGCACGGGCTGAGAATTGCTGGAGTTCGACCAGGGCTTCCCCTCCACCGCCGTCCCATGAGAACGTCGTTGATATCCACGCAGGACGATCAACGGCCACTTTCCCTGGTTCCGCACCACGTATAGTGAAGTGACCTTCACTGTCTGAGCTTGCGAATGCGGCGTCTGTAGTAATCACAGCATCGACCAGGCCGACGCCTTCGTCATCAACCACGCGACCCCGCAGCACCCTTGCTTTGAGCACGACGTTGAGAGTCCCTTCTGGTGGCTCGGCAACAGTGAGCATCAGAGGAACATGACCTGGAGCGCTGACCTCAAGGACAGTCGAGGAGCGATTCCACTCCAACGGCACCCGACCGTCGTCGCCAGCGGTGCCCACTTGGCCCCCGTCAATGTCGACGATGGCTGAAGCGACCGGAACGCCGAGGTCATCGAGGACCCGGAGCTCATAGGGAGTGGCCCGCCCAAGCAAGGACCATCCGGCCCAAACCGCCCAAACGATGGTTAGCGCCACCAGCATTCGGAACTGGGTTCGGCGCGTCACGAGTCCCTGAGGATACCGATCGGGATCCCCTAGTGGGTGTGTCGCTAGCGGTGGTGGTCTTTGCCGGTTGCCAGATTCATCCAGGAGATGTAGTTTTCCACAGCGGTGTTAGGAGGCCGGTATGGGGAATGCGATCAGGACCAGTGATGCGAGACCAGAAAGAGGCGCCAGCCCATCCGACACAGTCGGGCTGTACCTCGACGAGGTTTCCGCACACGGTCTCCTGACCGCTGAGGACGAAGTCCATCTTGCTCGTTCCATGGAGCGTGGCAAGAAGGCCAAGGCTGTAGTCGAATCTGGCGAGTTTCAACGCTCAGATCGAGCCAAGCTGATGCGGGCCATCGCCGAGGGCGATGAAGCCAAGATGATGTTTATCCGGTCCAATCTCCGGCTGGTCATTTCCATCGCCAAGCGTTACAGCGGACGGGGTCTCGATCTTCTCGACCTGATCCAAGAAGGGAATCTGGGTCTGATCCGTGCGGTCGAGAAGTTCGACTGGCGCAAGGGTTTCAAGTTTTCCACATACGCAACATGGTGGATCCGACAGGCGATCACCAGAGGGCTGGGCAACAACGGCCGAACCATCCGTCTTCCTGTTCACATGGTCGACGTGGTCCGCACCGTCCAAGACACCAGACAGAGTCTTCACGATCAACTCCATCGAGCTCCAACTCTCGAGGAAATCTCGGAGGTTTCAGGTCTGGACACCGAGCGGGTGTTGGCCGCTCTCGAAGCACCGGCGGAGACAGTCTCTCTCAATAGACCCGTCGGCGAGGATGGGGACGCCTCACTCCAAGACTTTGTGGAAGATCAAGACGCCGCCGACCCTGAGGACCGGGCGGCATCGGCCTGGCGTCGGGACCGGCTGGTCATCGCCCTAGGCCGTCTCGATCACGACGAGCAACAAGTGCTCTGGCTGCGTTTTGGACTCGACGGGACTGAGCCGTGGACCCTCTCTGACGTCGGAAAGGTGGTCAACTCGACAAGAGAGCGCGTCCGTCAGATAGAGGCAAGAGGGCTGGCGAAGCTACGCCACCCCTCCTGCGAAATCGATTTGTCTGGTCTGCTCTAAGTCGCCAATCCGCGCTTCTTGCCCATGGTCGCCGATCCGGCGTGAAGGGCGACATCCATGAACAGGCCGATGATGGCCCCAAGGATCCCCCACGGTGCCGCTGCATCACCAATGACAAAACCGACGACATACAGCGATGTGGTCCATGGCAGAAGGATCAGACCCGCCAGCGGCAGGATCCACCCACCGTTGAAGGCCCTCTCCACCCAGTCGGTGAACAGCCACAGTGCGACAACGCCGAGTCGGGGGCTGACCCCGATCAAAATTAGAAACAAACAGCCCAAATATCCCTCCTAGATCTGGCAACAAGCTAGTCAGCGTGTTCCAGTCATGAAGGGCTGATCACAGACTCCTCAACACCCGTTCCAGAATCTCATACCCCTCGTCTGCTTCGTCCTCGGTGATGGAAAGTGGCGGCGCAACGCGAAGTCCATTGCCGTGAAGACCGCCTTTCCCGATGAGAAGGCCCTGCTCCCGGGTGGCCTCGAGAGCGGCAGCAGCTTTGTCCGGTGCCGGCTCGCCGTCGGGGCCAACCAGTTCGATACCGATCATCAGACCCTTGCCTCGAACCTCACCGATCACCTCCAGCTCCCCGGCTAGAGGGACCAGATTCTGCATGAGACGGTTGCCGACCTTCAAGGAGTTGGTTTGAAGGTCGTTGTCCAAGACGTAATCGATATTGGCGAGGGCTCCGGCGGTGGCGAGAGGGTTGCCACCGAACGTGGAAATGCCCATTGCCGGGTACGCCTCCATGATCTCGGCGGTTGTCACCACTCCCCCGATGGAGAGACCGTTGCCGATCCCCTTGGCGAAGGTGAGCAAATCTGGCGTGATTCCGTGGGCTTGGTAACCCCAGAAGTTCTCCCCGGTGCGGCCCCAACCGGTTTGTATCTCATCGGATATGAACAAGATCTCGTGTTCGTCGAGCACTTCCTTCATGGCGCCGAAGAACCCGTCCGGTGGAGTCACAAACCCGCCGACACCTTGAATTGGCTCAACGATCATCGCCGCGACATCACCGGCGGTGGCAACATTGAGCAGATCCCTGAGATCGTCAACACAAGCCTCGATGAACTCTTTGTCGGGCAAATGACCGAAAGGGCTCCGAAACTTGTAACCGCTTTGCACATACGTCACCTGGAACGGCGAGAAGCTGGAACCTGACCATGCTTTTTGACCGGTGATGGCTGTGGCGGAATGCGATTTTCCGTGATAGCTGCCCCGCAACGCCAGGACCTGATTTGAGTTGCGATAGGTTGTCGCCAGGGCGAGTGCAGCGTCGTTGGCCTCGGTCCCCGAGTTAGTGAAGAAGACCTTTGCATCCGGAACGCCGGACAACTCTGCAATCTTCTCGGCAAGCTCGATCTGGGACTCGATGAGGTAGAGCGTTGATGTGTGGAGCATCCGATCGGCCTGGGCCTTGATCGCCTCCACAACCTCGGGGATGTTGTAGCCACTCATCGTCACCAGGATCCCACCGAAAAAATCGAGGTAGCGGTTGCCCTCGGCGTCGATCACATGTCTGCCATCGCCGTCGACGATCGAAATTGGCTGCTTGTAGTACAGCGGTGACCATCCGGGCAGAACTGCCTTGTGCCGCTCGTAGAGATCAGAGTGCTTACCCATGGGAAATCGTCCTTTGCTGTCTCATCTAGCGCGCAAATATCTCACAAACAGGGAGCGTTCACCTAACAAGACTCGATCGATGCCCATCGCTTGGGGCGGGATGACCTCGGGACCTCGAGTGATTCGAGCCGAGTCGCCGGACAGGAGCGTTGGTGAGGTTGTCAGATTGACTTCGTCGATCAAACCGGCCGCGGCGAACTGCCCGTTGAGTGTGGGGCCTCCCTCGATCAGCACCACTCTGGCGGCGCCGAGATGGGCAAGGATCGTGACCGGATTGAGATCGGGAAGCACCGCGACGTCGGCGGAGTCACCGATGAGAACCAGTTTGGAAGGATCTGCAAAAGTGCTTGTTATCAGCAGTGGCTTGTGATCGGGGTCGCCGAACACTCTTGCCTCAGGGTCAACGCTGAGTCGCCCGGACACAATGGCGAGAGTTGGTGTCTCAACCATTCCTGATGCGACGCGGCGCTCGCGTCGCTCGGCGTCAAGGGTCACCGGCCGGTAATCCTCAGCTGTCACTGTCGCTGCGCCCACAAGGATTACGTCTGCGACTGCCCTGATCGCCTTGAGCACATCGAAGTCGTCATCATCCCCAAGCTCGGACGATTTGCCTGACACCACGGTCCCACCATCGAGCGACGAGATCATGTTGAGCATCACCCAGGGCCGGTCCTTCGACTGCCGCTCATCGCTCATGTAAAGGTCGAGTGGGTCAATGGCATCGCTGGCAGTCTCGGCATGATGGAGCATGCCCTAGAAGATAACTGAGCCCCGGACTTGCTGCCCGAGGCTCAGCTGTTTGGTAGGTGTCTGTTACTCGGCTGCGGTCGGGGTAGCCGCTTCAACGAGCCCCACCAGATTTCCTGCGGGATCATTGAATAATGCGAAGGTGACCGTCCCGGGTATCTCGGTCCGCGGAACTACCGTCGACCCTCCGTTCGACTCGACATCACCGAGACTGATCTCGATGTCATCGACCTGGACATAGATGGCCGCGTAGCTGGGCATATGCTCATTCCCTTGTCCTACCGCACCGCCGACACCGGTGGCCTCAGCCGAAGTGAGGTAGTAGTTGTCGAAGCCCTCGGGTAAGTCAAACTCCCAGTCGAAAATGCTTCCGTAGAAGGCCTTTTGGCTTTCGCCGTCGGCGCCCATGAGTTCCCAGTGAACTATTGGATTAGCTGACATGTTCTTCTCCTTGAGTCGGCCGATAGTTATCGCCAGGGCTGCCGACACTTTGCCCTTTCTACTCCTCTGTCGAGCGTGCGAAGCACAAATCGACAGGTCGCCTAAATTTCCATTGATGGGCAGAAGCTTTCTGATCGTCGGAGCACTCGGTTTGCTTCTCGGCGCGTGTTCGCCCGAAGAGACGACGGAAACCTCCACCACCACTACAACGGCTGCACCTGCGTCAACCACCACCGTCGACACCTTGCCACCCTTGACAATGATCTCGCCCTCGTTCGACGAAGGGCGATCGATTCCGGCGCGGTTCACCTGTGACGGCCCGGACGTCAACCCACCGCTCGAGATCGTTGGACTCCCTGAGGGAACCGTCACATTGACCGTCATCGTGGACGATCCCGATGCACCAGTCGGCACCTGGGACCATTGGGTGGAATACGACATCGATGCAGCTAGCGGCGACTATTCGATCCCCGCTGCTGCCATCGGCCAGATAGGCACCCCAGGTCTCAACAGCTGGAACCTGCCCGGGTATGGCGGCCCCTGTCCACCCGAAGGGCAGGAACATCGGTACTTCTTCTCTGTCTACGCGCTCAGTGGTCGTCTCGATCTGCCACCTGAGATCGACTCGGCAGGGGTGAGAACGGCCATGGAGGGGAAGATCATCGCCGAAGTGGTCCTGATGGGTAGATACGCTCGATAGCGATTGGGATTGGTGCAATCCTCAAACGGATAGCGCGGCACGTGCCTTGGCGATCTCGCCCTGCCAGGCGTTGATAAGCAAGACCGGCTCGAAGCCCATCTGGATGTTGATGTTGAGCATCGGCTCATTCGATCCGGCGTTGCCAGTTTCGATCTTCTCGACATCAGAGAATTCCGAAACGAAGCGCTTGAGCATCGAGGCCTTCAACAAACGTCCCAAACCTTTATCGCGATGCGCTGGGTCTACACCGGTGTCGTCTTGGATCCCTAGCCATTGCATGTGCTGCTGATTCACGAGGACGGTCAAACCCGCAAACTCTCCAGTTGGACGATGCGCGGCCACAGCCGCTCGCAGGTCTGAGCCACGCGCCGCGTGGTTCGCTTCCATGCTCCGCCATTTAGCCGGCGTCATCAGTGCATCTTCGAGGTCAAGGTCCTCATGGGGTGCCGAATTCATTACGTCATTGATCCGCGACCAGCTGTCAATGTGCTCCTCCGGAATGGGTGAGTGAAAGAACAGGAGGTCATATTCGGAGGCGCGCACCTTGGCTGTCGCAATCCAATGATCCATCAGAGCCCAGTCGACGTCGGCCACGGTCAGCCGGCTGATGCGTTCCCCGAGAGCCTTCTTCATGCCGAGATGTTCAAGAGCAGATTCGGTGGGTGCCCCGACGGGTGCGTCGATTATGGCTTTCGAGCGGCCCTGGGCCTCGAGCCCGCTCAAACAACGGTCGAGCAGCCGACTCCCAATGCCTTGTCGCCGGTGAGCCCTGAGAACGGCCACCACCACCAGTCCGCTGTCCTCATGATCGACCCATGTGATGGCGCGGGCGGCCCCAACGACATCATCGCCGTCGAAGGCAGCCCAATGTTGCTCATTTCGATGGATTCCGCCGGGTGCAAGCCACGCTGTTGTGTGGTACTTCAAGGTCGGAGCGGGATCGTCGGGATAGAAATCGGCCTCCCTGTCGACATCCGCCAAATGCATGCCTCTCAGGACGTCTTCTGACGCCTCGTGCACGTCAACGGCTTCAATCCGCACCGTCATCGGTTTGAAAGATGGTCTAGGGCCCCGGCCAGCTCGCCCTGCCAGGTGTTTGTGACCAGGATCGGTTGGAACCCCATTGCAAGGTTGATGCCAAGCATTGGAGCATTGGATCCGGCGTTGAAGGTGTCAATACGCTCGATGGGCGTGTCCATCGTTGCCAGTTTCCCAATCATCGAGGCTTTCAGCCACCGACCCAGTCCTTGGTTGCGATGATCAGGGTGAACCACGGTTTCCCACTGCCAAGCCTGCTCAGGCCAGAGACGATCCGTCTCAATCGAAGTTGATCCGACCAAGTCGCCAGTCGGCCTGTGGACCGCAATAAAGGTGTTGATGTCGGTCAGTGCGGCATCTGCCTTGGCCTCCCAGTCACGCCATATCTCGGGTGTGACCACCAGATCGTCTTCCTTGTAGTCGTCGAGCGGAGCGGTATTCATCTGAAATTGGAGCTCGCAGTACCTACCCAAGACCTCTTCGGGAAACGGTGCCCGATAGAAGTGAAGGTCGTAGTCGGCGGCACGTTCCGAAGCCTTACCGATCCAAGACGTCATCTGATCTCGATCGATGTCCGCCACATCGAGACGTGATCGCTTCTCCTGGAGCACCATCTTCATACCAAGTTTCTCCGCCCAGATCTCACCAACCGTCCCTTCCGCAGCACCTGTGGCAAGTCGTTTCCGTCCATCATCGTGGAGCATCTGAAGGATCGGCTCGGCGAGAATCGTGCCAAGACCTTGCTTGCGCATGTCCTCCCTGACATGTACCCGAGCGAAGCCGTTGTCGAGATTCTGCCCGAGGTGTCTTACGGCGACCCCGACCGCAACGATGGAATCGCTATCGTCACGCAGCACCCAACGATCCACTGATTCGTCCTCCTTGATGGCCTGCCAGTCCAGAATCTGACGTTTCAGCGGATACTGAGGATCGTCGGGCAGGTCCTCTGAGCGCACAGCTTTGTGGTACTCCCACATCTCATGAAGTAGGTGCTCCGACGCGGTGCGTGGATCAACTTGGGAGACTCGATAGCTCATCTCGGCCGGAGAGGTGCCTCTGGAGTAGATGCCGATGATTATTCGGAGACGGTGGTTGTTGTCGGGGACGCCGGTTGCGACGTGGCGATCTCGTCAAGACCACCGGTGCCAGCCCAGTAGGCAACCCAGATGATGGTGACCACCACCAAAACCTTGAGCACATTGTTCGTTGAGCTCGCGGGTTGTCCCTGGTAGGTCACACTTCTCCGAATAGTCGAGGCGTCGGCAGAGTAGACAGCGAGAACCGTTTAGCGACGGTTCAGCTCGGCCCAGGCTGTGGCGGCCATCCGATAGAGAACATGTCGTCGCAACGGCGAGTCGCTCTCTAGCGAGGGGTGGTCGAAGTCGTCGCTTGCATCGTGGGTCATCCCGATCCGGTCCATGACCTTGGTCGACCGGACATTGGCAGAAGCGGTGAAGGAGACGATCTCGTCGAGGCCCACTTGCTCGAATCCAAACCCGAGCACCGCCCTTGCTGCCTCGGTGGCGTATCCGTGGCCCCAGTAATCTTTGCCAAAACGCCATCCAACCTCAACGGCTGGCATAGATGATGCTTCGAAGTTGGGAGTCGACAGACCGGTGAAACCGACAAACTCGCCTGACACGCCGATCTCTACGGCCCACAGTCCGAAGTCGTGTTCCTCGAAGTGTCCCTCGATGCGGGCCATCATCCCCGCGGTGTCGGCCTCGGTCATGACCGAGGGGAAATACTCCATGACAACAGGGTCGGCATTGATCGCAGCGAAAGGCTTCAGGTCGTTGTCGTGCCACCTGCGAAGTCTGAGTCGTTGAGTTTGGATCTGCGGGTCGCGAGCGATGTTGAGAGATTACGTGTAGGGGCACGGTCACCAAGGCGGGCCGCGTTCGGGACGAATGAAGCGGACCCGCTGAAGCCCGCGACTCACATCCATCCGGTAGCCCCATCCATGGATCACAACGTGATGGTGGAACCAGCAGAGGGTGGCCAGATTATCGGGATCAGTCGGCCCACCCTCCGACCAGGGAATGATGTGGTGTGGTTGAAGCCGGTACCGGCTGACGCATCCGTCTGAGGTGCAGCTCCCGTCGCGATGCATGACGAACCGCTTCAGCTTCTTGGAAATTACCTTTGATCTTCTGCCTATCGAAAGCGGTGTTCCCTTGTCTGGCTTGACAACCTCGAGGCTGCCCGTGCACGCGATCTTGTCGAGAATCTCAGATCCGACCGCCGTCCCGGCTTCTACCTCGGCGCCTTCGCTGTCAACAAACACAGTGATCAGCGGTGTGGTTGATGAGCCGCTGTTGCGGTCCTCGCAGACCTTGGTGAGGGCCACCGCTCGCCGATATCCGATTCCAGGGAGAACGCCATCGGGCAGCGGCCCCATGAGATCGGCTTCCTCGGTGAGGATCTTATTGACAACCGACCCTCCGTAGCCGTCCAATTTCCCCCATAAATGCCACATCGATTCGTCGAGATTGGGCTGCATGGTGAGATGTTGAGAACTGTGGGCCGTCGCATCGTCGACCTTGTCCATGCGACGATGACGAGCAGCGATTCGACGGAGGCCGGCGATGTCGAAACGGTGCAAAGCCGCGTCGTGACGCTCGACCGGTATCCGGGAAGTTGCCTCAGCACGGTCGTAGGTGATGTCACCCTCGTTGAGTTGACGGGCGGTCTCAGGAGTGTCCTTTAGACGTTGGGCAGTGCGCACCAAGGAGGATGCGGTTTCTCTGGAGACATCGAGGCGGCCGGCGACCCACTCGTTGAGTGACCTGCATCCGTCAGCGGTGTGAAGCTGCATCGCATCAGCCACGAGGATCATCTGGAGTTGTTTCGCCCTTGATCGGGCGACCTTCGATTCCTCTTCTTGAAGAGCCCGCTCTACTAAATCAGGTGTAAGACCTTCCATAACCAAAAGTTACAAAAGGGGTGTGACAGATTTGCCCGAAAACGGGCGACTTCAGAAAGAAATCTGAGAAATTTCTCTGGCGCCAAACCCAACCGAGATCTTGCGAAATCAGTCCTTGGTCACAGCGTCGAGAGCATCCTCTACGACGTCTTCGACAGCGCCCTCTGAGGCGTCGACAATGTCGTGAGTCTCTTCGGCCTTGATCACGCCTTTGTCCCTGAGCTTGGACACGATCTGTTCGGCCAACTCCGCTGCTTTGTCCTCGCCCATCTTCGGCCCCAGCTTGGTCTCGATCTTCGCCCGAACTTCGGCCTCGGTGATACCGGAGAACTTCTGCTTCTGCTGGTTGAGCAGACGACCTGCCGCGTAGAGAATGCCCACAAAAATGAGGAACTTGACCATGAACCGGAAAGGATGACGACTTGTTTCGACTTGAGCTTCCATGAATACCTCCGGACCTGACCTTACCCAATGAGATAAGGACCGTTTTCGCGTTCTTCGGCAACCCCCTTCTCCCACGGATCCCGATGGCGTAGCGTCAGTCTCGATGTGATCCGCATCGTTGTAGCCGGACTGGTTGTTGCCGGTTTGGCGCTTGGGATTTGGCTTCTCTGGCCCGACGGGGACGCGGTCGGCGATACAGCCACGACCATTGCCGCTGCTCCGGAAACAACCACAACAACAGTCTCCGCCGATCCGACGACAACACCGCCAGAGGTGAGCACCACGTCCACTGTCGAAGAATTTCGCGTGGTCGAGACTGTGGAGGAGGCCGAGGAGATCTTGCGTGAACTTTGGTTTGGCTGGTTTGAGGGGATCTACAACCAGGACGAGGAGCGGATCAGGGAGGTTGTTGCAACGGAGGAGCGTGTCGAAACCGCCAGAAGTCAGTTCGGCGTTGCCGAATTTCTTACGGCACCTGAGGCTGGTCACCTCATCTTCGAGGAGACCGAAATCCTTCGTGCCGATGAAGAATGCCTCGCCGTCTGGGCGATCATGGCTGTGTCTGGCTTCAGAACCGGTGCGACCAGTGGTGTGTTTGTTATTCGGAGGGCCGACGGTCAATGGCTCCGACTCACGACGTGGGCTAGTCCCAACGACCTTTGGGAGGCAGATTGCGAAAGCATCTTGTAGCCACTGTTATAGCTCTGATAGTCACTGCGGCCCTTCCGGCGATCGCATCCGAGTTCCGATCGTGCTGGGTTTCAAAGACATTCGACCAGGTTTCTTCGGACTTTGTAACAGTCACCCGCTGTCGCATTTCTGGTGGGAACGTCATCGACTACGCCTCGGACAAAGATGTTCCCGGCACCCTTTACCCACAAACCG
>CAXMPK010000264.1:0-6259 GCA_964195405.1 uncultured Acidimicrobiia bacterium | reverse complement strand
CGGGAAGAACCCGCCCGGCGAGCCCTCCCCTCTCGTTGCGATGGTCCTCCAAGTGATCGCAGGCGCCGGGCTGCTTTATGCGAGGCGCGACCTACGACGTCGATGGCTCTACCCGGTAGCACTAGCGGCGATCGGTCTGTTCCTTGTTTTGTTCATTCCCTATGACCTTGAACACGAGTGGCCCTTGTTTACTGAATCCGAGTTTGATGGGACGCTTGTAACGGTCGGACTAGTTGTTTATGCCATCGGGTTGGCGGATGCCTTCATCAGTTGCGTTATCCGGCGCCCGACAGCCAATGTCACCCGCACATAACGGCACATATGGGCGCCTGTCCCAGACATCACGGACCGCACATAATGCCGGATATGGGCGGCGGGAAGGCTTTCGAAGTGGACGGGGCGAAGCGGCCGTATCTTCTGATCGACGTTGACGGCGTGTTGAACCCATTCGGGAGTGTTGATCGACCCCGCGGATTCGCCTGGCACCAGTTGGGGGGATACGGCGTGTGGTTGTCCAGGCGTCACGGGGAATGGCTTAACGGGCTAGCTGAGTGGTTCGACCTGGTGTGGGCCACCACGTGGGAACACGACGCCGATCTGCTCATCGCTCCGGTCGTGGGACTGCCGAGTGGCCTGCCTGTGATCGAGTTCAACGACGGCACAGCCGACGAGACATGGAAGTTGCCCGACGTGGCCCGATTCGTGGGAGACAGGCCATGTGCATGGATCGACGACGACCTTTGGCCGGACGCCTTCACCTGGGCCGAGCAGCGGGACACGCCCACGCTGCTGATCAGGACTACCCCGAGCGTGGGACTCACCGAAGACGAGGTGCGGCGACTAGACGGGTTCGGGCGGGCTCAACAAGAAGGAATGAACGTCAGCTTGTAGAAACATCGCGCCCGCCGGCTCGACCCACAACAACGCAGTCCGCCCATAACGGCACTTATGTGCGCCTGCCGAGACCGTACAGAATGCCGGTTTTGGGCGGCCTTCTGCTCTGGTTGGGTCTTCTAGTTCATGGTGTGTTGCCGTTGTCGTCGAATGGAATCCAGTCTCCGTTAGGGACAGACAATCACGATATGAAACGCGCTATAACGTGGGGAGAAGTCATTCAAATCGTAGAATGCAACAACGGCCTGATGTTCAGATATGCCGCTTCCGACGCCAAGGTCAACAATCGGAAAGTATGCGAAACCGATTCCATTGGTGGTGCCCTGGTTGATCCCAGGTGTCACCACTCCGCTGCAGGCACGCAAGTCGTGGCCAGCGAAGTCGACTACGAGTTTATTGCCGTTCGACTGAAAGCCGGTTATGTCCCCGGTGGCAACGGATTGAAACTCGTCGATCGATCCGTGCAACACTTGACCAGTCCTGACGAACTCGTCCACGGCGAGTCCGTTGAGCTGTCCGGCGTCGACCACTTGATTCTCTGCCAGTCGTCTCATGAATGCGGCCATCTGTTCACGGGTCACATTGTCCGAAGGGCAGTACGCCGTCGTACTACATCCTTTGGTGACTCCAGCATCAGCTAGCCAGTCGATATCGGCATGAAACGGGTTGGTGTTGGGAACATCGGTGAACTGGTGGCTGGCATACACCGCAATCGGAACCGCTACCAAGGCTCCCACTAGTCCAGCCAACGCAAACATCAGCGCAGTCCTGCGCATAGGTCCTCCCAATTGGATAGGACACCGAATCTACGCACCAACCCAAACCGACCCGCACATAACGGCACTTATGTACGCCCAGTCGGGTGTCACGAACCGCACATAATGCCGGTTATGGGCGGGGGGTTGGATGGGCTTTTCTGGCTGCACCCACTTTCTTGATGGGACCGTGTGGTACGACTTGTGGTCTGGTCTCTTTGATTGGGTAAGAGATGATGAAGACCCCGGCGTTGCGCAGCGAAATCGACATGGATGCTTTTCGGGTGTTCGTGACGGCAAGCGAGCCGAGACTGAGGCAGGCGCTGTCGGCGAGCTTGGGAGGTCAGGCGGGCCGCGACGCAGCAGTGGACGCTCTGAGTCATGGTTGGGAGAACTGGGAGAGTGTGTCTTCGATGGAGAACCCGATCGGGTATCTCTACGTCGTTGGCCGTGATCGGGGACGTAAGTCACTGCGGCGAAATCGACCGGTGTTCTATGAGGCTGATCCGGCTCGTCTGCCATGGATCGAGCCGTCTTTACCTTCAGCCCTTGAAAGCCTGCCGGACCGCCAACGTGAGGTTGTGGTCCTCTTGCATTGCTACCAGTGGACCATGTCCGAGGTGGCTGACCTTCTCAGTATTTCGAAATCGACGGTGCAGAACCATGCTGAGCGTGGGCTGACGTCGCTGCGGCTCTCGATGGGAGTAGAGGTATGAGTCAGGACTTGTTGACCCAACTTGCCGAATACGGCGAGTTCTGTGAGGAACAGCAGTGGTCGGTGACAGCCGACGAAGTGTTTGATGACTTGGTCGGTGGAGTGACACCTCTGCTGGTGGCTAGCAAAGGGACCCGGCCTCGCCCAGGATGGCTAGTCGCCGGGATCACAGCCACAGTTGTGTTGGTCCTCGGCATGTTGACGTTCTTGACCCGCCAAACAGCCACTGAGGCTCCGATGGTGTCTCAGCCTTCACCATCACCGACCGTGACGACACCAGCTCCAATTCCGTCCACGCCGATTGAAGAATCAGTGTCTGACTGGTCTCGGGTTCCTCACGACGACACGGTTTTCGGTGGACCGGGAGACCAGTGGATGGTCGATGTGACAGCTGGCGGTCCAGGACTTGTCGCAGTGGGAGGGGATACGGTGTGGACTTCTGTTGATGGGGTTCTTTGGTCTCGGGTTCCTCACGACGAAAATGTTTTCGGCGGTGCGGAGATGGTCAGTGTCACTGCGGGAGGTCCAGGACTTGTCGTAGTGGGAGGGGATACGGTGTGGACCTCTGTTGATGGGACCTCTTGGTCTCGGGTCCCCTACGACGAATCGGTTTTCGGCGGAGCGTCGATCAACAGTGTGACCGTTGGAGGTCCAGGACTGGTAGCCGTCGGGGAAGTCAACTCGGATGCGGCTGTTTGGACTTCTGTTGATGGGTTCACCTGGTCGCGAGTACCCCACGACGAAGCCGTTTTCGGCGGTCCGAACCATCAGGTAATGAACAGCGTGACCGCCGGCGGTCCCGGTCTGGTAGCGGTGGGATCGGACGGCGTATTCGGGGAATACGGGAACGACTTGAACGCGGCTGTTTGGACTTCTAGGGACGGGGTCATCTGGTCCCGAGTTCCTCACGACGAGGCGGTCTTCGGTGACGGTAACGACGGCATAGGTAGTCCAGAAATGTGGGATGTGGCCGCTGGAGGCCCCGGCTTGGTGGCTGTCGGAGTCAACCGGGGAGAAGTACCGGTGTGGACCTCTATAGACGGGATTACCTGGACCCCCGTCCCCACCGACTGGAGAGTCTTTGACGGCGGAGAGATAACGAGTGTGACTGTCGGAGGCCCCGGACTGGTCGCAGTCGGGCGCGGGGTGTACGAATCTGCTGATGGGATCACCTGGACCTCTGCCCTCGAAGCAGATGGCCCAGTGTCGGATGAGGAGATGGCCTACTTCCCGGATTCCGACGGCTACGTCGCACTCGAAAGTGTGACTGTTGGAGGTCCCGGTCTGGTCGCCGTCGGATCGGTCTGGCGCAGCGATAACGATGCAGCAGTATGGGTCTGGAGAGACTGACAGGACCCGATTCAACCCACATACAACGGCATGGTTAATCGACTCACTGAGCCGGCCAGCTACCCGCACATAACGGCACTTATGTGGGCTAGTCAACGTGGCAAGTGACCGCACATAATGCCGGTTATGGGCGGGGCGATACCCACCCACCCGTAAGGTCACCAGAAGGGTTCACCCTCCGCTGAGCAGCCCTCCCCTTGAGCTACAGGCCAGCCTTGTCCACCCCGTATGTGGCCTGACTCTGAGTGAATCCCTCAAAGAGCAACTGGTCGATCAGACCGGAACGCGAGAAGCTTGAAAAGCTCAGATACGACTCGGCTGACTTCCACGCCTGCTCATTCCAGTCCACCGTGATGGAATTGACGCCGTGAGTGGCCTGGTCCGACGTGAACTCCTCAAACTCCAACTGATCAATCAGGCCGGATTCGGAAAAGGCTGAAAAGTCAAGATACGACTCCGCCGAGAGACCTGCCTGCTGATTCCAGTCAACGTCGAGATAGTCCACAGCCAGGGTCGCCTCGGCGTTGGTGTAACCCTCAAACTCCAACTGACCAATCAGGCCCAAACGCGAGAAAGCTGAAAAGTCCAGATACGACTCAGCTGATCCAATGGCATTCTCCTCCGACCGAGTGAACTGAGACTCGGGGGCTGTGATTGTGGGTGTCGGAGCTTCCGTATCGTCGGACGAGGCGCTCGATTGGGTGTTGTCGGACGAGGCTTGTGGCTCCGTGTTGGCAGTCGGTGTGTCTTCGGTCAAGGCTGCGCCCACAAACCCCACGCCAAGGACTACTACCAGAGCGATAACCCATCCGCGTTTGTAGACGGGCGGCTTCGCCACGGCGACGGGCGACGGGCTGGGACTCTTGGCGATTCCTGGGTCGGGACGCGTCGCGCCCGTCCAACTGGAACCATCCCAGTAGGCCTGGTGGGAAGCCTGTCCCGAAGGATCGTCATACCACCCTGGCTCCATTGGTGACGAGTCCACCGACATTTCAGCGAGAAGGTCGGCTTTGACTACGTCGTACTCGGCTTGGGTGATTTCTCCCCGCTCCAACATCGCCTGAAGTTCTTTCAGTTCTTCGAACTTGCTGGCCATTCTCGGACCCCCACGCCTCGCCAAGCCTGTGGCGAGCATACGGGATTCGCACTGGCGATGGATGAAGCCGCCATTGACGGACCTCCCGCTATTGGAACCTTCAACAGTGGCTGAGGGTGTTTATGCGCTCCGCCTTTGCCAGCGGAGCAAATAGCGGCACTTATGTTCGCTATTCAGCGTGGCAATTGACCGCACACCATGCCGGTTATGGGCGGGACGTCTAGACGAGCGGTGTTATTCGTTGGTCGATGAGTGTGTTCATGTCTGTGCTGGTTTCGTCGGCTACGAGGGATAGCAACGTTTCGGAGTTGAGGGCTTCCGCTGTGTGTACGCCCGGTTTGTCGATTTGTCGGCTGGCAACACCATTAACTGCGGCGGCCAGAATTCTGGAGGTTGAAGCCAATGGCCCAGTGGCCCAACTCGTAATTCGTACGGGACGACCATCCATCGTGCCTTCAACTTCGGCCCAGACCTCGGCCGGGGGAACGTCGCTGGGTGGCGTTAGCTGTTCTCTCTGATCGCCTACGTTTTCGAAGAATTCAACGACTGCCTCAGAGGCAGATAGGTCACCATCTGCGACCGACTGGGCGGCCTGTCTGAAAAGGTTGTCGGCTTCTCTTGGGACAAACCCAAAGCAGGTAACCGCCTCGCTGATCGTCGACAGGTACCGGGGCAGTGTTGTTGGTTCGCTGTGGTCGTGGAGAGCCAAAGAGATGGCGTGTCCTGATGGCGTTGTCAACTCCTTGACAGTGCCCGTGGGCGCAATGGATGCCGTCTTGTTCGCATAGATGTGAGCGGGGCGTGATGCTGCTTCGATCATGCTGCGCCAACCGGCACTCGTCCGCCCGGCTTTTTTCATCGAGGCAACCGCTACCTCGTCAGGCACGACAGCCGCCGCTGACATTGCGATCGCCACCGCAACTGTTGAGACCGATTCGAGACGGGTGGCGGCTTGGACCGCAAGAATGTTGGTCAGCCCGGGAAACGCGCCTATACCCAGCAAGCAGACAACCCCGTTCTCCTTCGCCTTGGCATCCAAGTCCAATCCTTGGCTTGTTTCGGATGCTCCCTCGGCCACGTCTACATAGTTGACTCCCATCTCAACGGCGGCTTGGAGGACCGGCATCAGTGTCGCCGAATACGGACCGGCAAGGTTGACTATCAGCTCGATCTTGTGACGTTTGATCAATTGAGCGACAGACGCTGTCTGTTCGGCGTCAATGGTTTCAGCAACTACGCCATCCAATGCTGATACCCGGGTCTGGCAGGCCGCAAGATCACGATCAGCAATAACTACCAAGTCCAAAACTGGACTCGCTGCAAGAAGAGGAAGAACGACACCACCAACAGTGCCGGCGCCCCCCACCAAGAGAACCCTCACCGGGCCAGCGTAGCTAACCAAAGCCGCCTCTTCACACTCTTCACCGGCACATAACGGCACTTATGTGC
>CAXMPK010000263.1:0-10109 GCA_964195405.1 uncultured Acidimicrobiia bacterium | reverse complement strand
GCGTTTATTGCCCCGCCGCAATTACCTATGAAGAGGTCACCCGACGCCGAAGAGAATGCCACCTTGCCTCCAGCCTTGTCGAGGCTGACGTCTCCCGAAGCGGAGCTGACTTTGACATCTGTTTCGGCCTCACCGATCTGTATGTCACCACTTGCTGTCTTGATGGTTGCGCCGCGGGCAGATGCGACATAGATGTCTCCTGAGGCCGTTTTTGCATCGAGGTCACGGACGGGTGCGTCGATCTCGATCCGGGCGGACGCCGACGCTACGTGGGCGTCGCTGTCATTGGGGACCTCGACAACCACGTATGCGGAGTTTCGAGACGACCATCCGCCATTCTGTTTGGTGGAGATGTAAATCTGGTCACCCCTCTGCTCCACTATGAACCCGATGTTCTCGGTGTCGATGTCAACTTTGACAACACCCGCAGATCCAGGCCGGATCTCCACCCGTCCTGATTGGATATGGATGTCAATGTCGGGGTTGGACCCGACGATAAATTCCTTGCTGATCACAATTCGATCGTCGTTCGGTGTCGGGTTATGCCCGTCTTCTTGGGCTGACTGGCAGTCTTGAGGGACTCGACGACGTAGGCGTTGACCGAATCCCCGGACGTGTCTGCGGCGTCGGCAATCAGATCTTTGAGATAGGAGGGAAGACGAACCGTGATCCTGGCTTCATTGTCGTCTTCGCCTGGCGGGAGTGGTGGTGGGGGAACAGCACCTCTGTCCTCGGAGACCACAAGCTCAGGGTCTCCATCTGCCAGACGAACCTCGACACTCTGCGATCGAAGCTGGCCAGAGATCTCAGCAGCAGCCATGGCAGCGACGCTCATCATCGACTCGCGGATGGCTGGCATGAGGGCCGCCATGAAGATTGCGCCGGCCTCTGCGGCTTCGGAGCCGGCAAGGCGTAGTTGAGTTTCTACCGCCTCTTCGAGACCGGCGATGGCGTGGGAAAGTTGCATTACCTGTTTCTGAGGGGGCTCTTCGCCAGGCTCCTGCGAATGCGATCTTCCATGATCGCTTGGACTGTGTCCTGATGAATCAACATGATGTCTCTCCTGCTCGTTCTGACATCTGTGTGATGTCAATATGACGTCACTATACCGTCACAACGCAGTCACTGTCAACCCCCATGGTCAACTTTGGGAATTTTCCGACCCTGCCATGTCGTTTGCTGGGCCCAGCCGCCTAGTTTGAAAGACAAAATGGGACAGATCGACTTGGGCCGAATTGAAAAGGCATTCACCGAGATCATTGAGGCAATCGGTGAAGACGTGACTCGCGAGGGTCTGCTGGATACGCCTACAAGAGTCGCCCGATTCTATGCCGAGGTATTCGAAGGGATTCATCGCGACCCTGGTGACGTGATCGATGCCTTCTTTGGCGAGGAGCATTACCAGGAGATCGTGATGGTGAAGGAGATCCCCTTCTACTCGATGTGCGAACATCATTTTGTCCCGTTCCACGGACAAGCCCACGTCGCCTACATGCCTCGCGGCAGGGTCACCGGTTTGTCCAAGTTGGCGCGTCTCGTCGATGGGTTTGCCCACCGACCGCAGATGCAGGAAAGACTCACTGCTCAGGTGGCGAACTGTCTCAATGATCGACTCAACCCACTCGGGGTGTTGGTCGTGATCGAGGCCGAGCATCTTTGTATGTCGATGCGGGGAGTCAAGAAACCGGGTAGCAAGACAGTCACTTCGGCTGTACGAGGCATCATGGAAACCAATCCCGCCACGCGCGCTGAGGGGATGTCCTTACTGTTCAACACTTGAGGTGCCGGGATGGCGAGTCCTGTCACAACTTGGCGACTGACAACCAGGAGCCTCGATCTCACTGGCGGTGCCCTCATGGGCGTAGTCAATGTCACCCCAGACTCCTTCTCAGACGGAGGCATTGATCTCAATGCGGAATCGGCCATAGCCCACGGTCTACGCATGACCGCCGATGGAGCGGCTTTGATCGACGTCGGTGGCGAATCAACCAGACCCGGTTCGGAGCCGGTGCCGGTCACTGTCGAGCTTGATCGCGTTGTTCCGGTGGTGAGGTGGCTCGTCGAGGAGGGAATCGTTGTCAGCGTCGACACCTCCAAGCCGGAGGTTGCCGAGGCAGCGCTTCGGAGCGGCGCCCACGTTGTCAACGACGTCACGGCATGCAGGGCCGATGGAATGGCTCAATTGGTGGCCGACGCTCAGTGCGGTGTGGTGCTGATGCACATGAAGGGAACCCCGCTCACGATGCAGTTCGCTCCCCGCTATGGCGACGTTGTGGCAGAAGTTGAGAGTTTTCTCTTGGATCGGGCAGCGAGTGTTGTCGGGACTGGTGCCGACCCCTCGCGAATCGTTCTTGACCCCGGATTCGGGTTTGGCAAGACCGCAGAGCACAACATGACGCTGCTGCGATCGGTCCCTCGTCTCGCCTCACATGCGTTTCCACTGATGTTGGGCACATCCCGAAAGCGCTTCCTGGACAGCCTGGATGGCGATAAGACACCATTAGATCGCGACTCAGCGACAGCGAAGACCACATCCACTGGTTTTATCGATGGGGCAAGGGTTTTTCGGGTACATAACGTCGAGGCGTCTCGCCGTGCGCTGGCTGTGGCGGCCGCTACTGTGGCCCACCAGCAATGGGACGAATGGTCGCAGGACTCAAACCGAGGGGATTCACGTGGGTGATCAATGATCGACTCGCTGTTTCCGATCGCGTCGGCGGCTCTGGTTTCCAACACCGTCGGGTGAGACGTGAAGAGGAGATCACCTGGCTGGTCGAGGAAGGCTCCATCAACACCATTGTCTCGATGCTTCCTGGCAACCAGAATCTGTCTGCGTACCGCCAGGCCGGAATTGCCACGTATTCGGTTCCCGTGGGCAACCCGATCGAAACTGACGATATCAAGAGGTTTTTCAACACCCTCGACAAGGCCTTGGACCGGGGCCACGCCCGAGTCCTGGTACATCGCGAAGTGATCGACGACACGGTTGGCGGGTTGCTCGGTGGGTATCTGGTGACGTCGGGGCTGCTCGACGACCCGATCCTTGCGTTGGCGGTGATCCAGCAGATCCTCGGTCGTGCACTTGGTCCCGATGGCCGTTCTCTGATTCCGGCAGCCTCGACTTCGTGACCGATCGCGTAGACCTCAAAGGTATTGAGGTATACGCCAAACACGGGGTCCTCGATTTTGAACAGAAGCAAGCTCAGCTCTTTCTCGTTGATGTTTCCGCGTATCTGGATCTTTCGGCGGCAGGCGCATCTGACGATCTCAATGAGACCCTTGACTACGGAGAGCTGGCTCTCGAGGTCCGCGATGTGGTGGGTTCTGAGTCACGTGCTCTTATTGAAAGTGTTGCGTCAATGGTGGCTGATGCAGTTCTCGCACACCATGGCGTGGAGCGGGCGGTCGTGACGATCCACAAGCCGGAGGCGCCCGTAGAGGCTGTGGTGGAAGATATTTCAGTCACGGTCGACCGGAGCCGGTGACCAAATACGCCATAGGTCTCGGATCGAACTTGGGTGACCGCTTGGCGTTTCTTCGTGCTGGTGTCGCCGGGTTGGGAGCACTGGGAGAACTAGAGGGGGTTTCCGGACTCTATGAGACCGCTCCGATTGGGGGCCCGGATCAGGGTCAATACTTGAATGCCGTTGCTCTGGTCGATTCCGATCTCGGCCCCCACGAATTGCTTGCCCAAATGAATGTGATCGAGGCGGAACAGAAACGAGAACGTAAGGAGCGTTGGGGTGCCAGGACCCTGGATCTCGACATCGTCGCTGCGGAGGGGCTGGTTGTGGACGAGCCCGATCTAACGATCCCCCATCCGCGCGCCGCCGAGCGTGAGTTTGTTCTGCGACCTTTGGCAGATGTGTGGCCCAACGCGCCCATTGCAAAGGGCATATCGGCACGGGTAGCTCTGGACTCCTGTGATGGCCAGGGGGTCGATCGTCTCGCCCGTGTCTGGGTGGAGGACCAGACGGGACGGCAAGGACGTCTCTTTGTCGGCGTCCAGATCATCTGGTTCGTGACCATTGCCATTGCGCTGGCCTGGGACGGGTCGCTTCCAGATGGTGTCGGAGATGGGTTCAGAATCCTTGGTGTCCTGCTCGGCGTTTATGGCGCTGGCCAGGTCCTTGTCTCGTCAAGAAGACTCGGACCGGCGCTCACGGTGGTACCGGAGCCAACCGACAAAGGCGTGTTGGTCCAAGGTGGGCCATATCGGCTGGTGCGTCATCCGATGTATGGGGGAGTAACCCTTTTCATACTTGGAACGTCGATGGTTCTCGACAGCGTGGCAGGTGCGCTGCTCAGCCTTGGGTTGTTCCCCTTCTTCTACATGAAGTCGAAGTACGAGGAACAGGTGCTGAGAATCCGATACTCCGACTACCGGGCATATCGAGATCTGGTCAGGCGCAGATTCATACCTTTCCTTTTTTGACCCTTGGCCCTATCAATCTGTGTGTTGCGCGTGCTAGCTTCAAGGGATGTTGCCAGGGCGCGGCCCGCCTTGAATTCTTCTGAGAGTGAAGTACTTATCACTGACAGGAGGACACGTATCGATGGCCAAACGGTCGCGTAACAATCGCCAAGAAATCCCCGGATACGACGAGAGTCGCCCTTCGCGCGAGGAGCGCAAGCAACAGCACCGCGCTACTCGTCACGCCGCTCACCAGCAGCTTCACATGGTCGACGATCCCGACGAGATCGTGCTTCCCGAGGAGCGTCGCACCGGTCAGCATGAAGTCAGCAGCGGGTACCTCGAACCCGAGCACCGCCGTTTCAGAGTATGGAAGACCAAGTTCTGGAAGCGTCGAGACGACTTCCGGGCTCAGAAGGCCGAAATGGATGCCGAGTGGCCGGTGATCACACCAGACCAACTCCCCACCGAATAGACATTCCCAAACCTCAGCTACTACGCCCCGTATCCGGGGTGAATCAGCTCATCTTTGCCCGCGGCCAACACCGCTTGTCCCACGGTGAGCCCGGGTCGGAGCGGAAGTGCCCGCAATCGTCACCGGCGATGCCATGATCCCACCTTGAACATGAGCGAATCGTCGGATACAACCGAGAGCCAACTGATCAAAGGGCGCCGGTCCAAGCACGATGAGATTCTCGCTGCGGGCGGCTACCCACATCGTTTCGACCGTACCGATCGTGCCGCGGACCTCCAGGAGGAGCACGCCAACCTCGAACCCGCCACCGAGACCCCTACCCGTGCTGCGGTTGCCGGGCGGCTGATGCTTCATCGGTCGTTCGGAAAACTCCAATTCGGGACAGTCCAAGACGGAAGCGGGACAATCCAGCTCTTTGTTGACACCAAGACAGCCGGGGATGAAGTGGCCGAGTTGTTCTCCAATCTCGACTTAGGAGACTGGGTTGGCGCCAGCGGTGTGATCATGACGACCAAACGGGGCGAGCTGAGTGTCAAGGTCGACCACCTCGAGTTGCTCCAGAAATCGCTCCGACCACTTCCCGACAAGTACCACGGGCTCCAGAACACCGAACTCCGGAGTCGGCGGCGCTACCTGGATCTGATGGTAAACGAGGACGCCCGCATGGTCGCAGCGGCGAGGGCCGGCATCGTCACAGAACTACGGCGTCAGTTTGAGGAGCGCGAATACATCGAGGTCGACACGCCGATTCTCCTCCATCAAGCGACCGGGGCAACGGCGCGTCCCTTTGTGACCGAGCACAACGCACTCGATATGGAGATGTATCTGCGCATCGCAACCGAGCTCTATTTGAAGCGTCTTGTGGTCGGTGGGATGGAGAAGGTGTTCGAAATAGGTCGGATATTCCGAAACGAGGGGATTGACTCGACTCACAACCCTGAGTTCACGATGCTCGAGTCCTACGAGGCTTTTGCAGACTACGAAGACATTATGCGGATGGTCGAAGAGATCTTCGAAGCCGTAACCGAGTCGGCCGTCGGCGCTACGACCATCACTTACCAAGGCCGGGAGTTGGATCTTTCCGCGCCATACCGCCGCGTGTCCCTAATCGATCTGGTCTCGGCGAAGATCGGGCAACCTGTCGATCTTGATACTTCAGTCGACGATCTTCGTCGACACGCACTCGGACTGGGCGTCGATGTCGAGGATGCCTGGACGTCGGGCCGATTGCTTGCGGAGATATATGAAGAAGCTGTGGAGGCCACCATTTGGGAGCCGACTTTCGTCATCCATCAGCCCGTCGAGGTGTCCCCGCTATCTCGCCGCAACCGGGACGATCCGAGGCTGGCGGACCGGTTCGAACTTGTCATCGCCGGCTCCGAATATGCAAATGCCTTTAGCGAGTTGAACGACCCGGACGACCAGCGTGCCAGGTTCGAGACCCAGGCCACGGCTCGGGCCGCAGGGGACGATGAAGCACATCCCGTCGACGAGGACTATCTGCTGGCTCTTGAATACGGGTTGCCCCCGACCGGCGGTCTGGGTATTGGCGTCGACCGGCTTGTCATGCTGCTCACCGACCAGTCGCATATCCGAGAAGTCATCCTGTTCCCAACACTTCGTCCTGAGCATCGGGGAGCTGGCGAAGGTCTCTAAACGCGGGCTGCCTGGACTCGGTCGAGGAGGTAGGTTCCCAACGTCTGGAGGACGTCTCGAGCCTCGCACTCGGGCAGTTTGGCCAGCGCTGCGGCAGCGTCGTCCAGACGAGCCATCGCAGACTCGAGGGTCAGGTCTATGTAGCCACCGTCGCGGACGATCTCGATCACCTCATCGACGGCCTCGTCCCCGAAAGGCATTCCCGAGCCCAGGATCTCGTGGATGCGGGTGCCACCAGGTCCTGCTGACGCCATCAGGATCGGCGCGGTGAATGTGCCTTCTCGTATGTCCGAACCGGCAGGTTTGCCGATCGTTTCCTCGTCGGCGACCAGATCGAGGGCATCGTCGGCAATCTGGAAAACCATGCCCACCTCCCAAGACCACGTCGACAGAGCCTCGACGGTCGCTTCGTCAGCATCCGCAGCCATCGCTCCCAAACGAGCAGAGGTCCGGATCAAAGACGCAGTCTTCCCACCGATGACTTCGTGATAGTCGGCGATGGAGTGACTGAGATCACCCTCCAGCTGTAGCTCCCGGGTCTGGCCCACGACAAGGTCGGCATAGGTGGCGGCGAGAAGACGGACCGATTCCTGAGTGAGATGAGTCGCAGCGACTTCCGAAGCCCGCGCCATCAAGAAGTCTCCAGCAAGGATGGCAACAGTGTTTGTCCAGTTGGCGTTTGCTGAGGAGGCACCGCGTCTCACGTCCGCCTCGTCGATCACGTCGTCGTGGTAGAGCGACCCGAGATGAATGAGTTCCACCGCAACACCGGCTTCGGCGGGCCGATGGTCGTGTGCTGGACCAAACTCAGCAGCGAGGAGGGCAAGAAGTGGGCGAAATCGTTTGCCTCCGGCCAGCAGCAGGTGTTGTGCGATCTTGGTCAGATATGGGTCATCCGCAATTGATGCCTCGAGTATCCGTTCCTCGACGCGACTCAATTGTTCCCATATTCGGGGAATACGAACCAGACTTCGGAGGTCGGCCATTGTTGACGATGGTATTACGGAACCAAGGGCAGGCAATCGGAGGAGAAGCTGAACACCCGCCCAGTGATAGAATCGGGTAAGTCGGGTCCGGCTGAGGTGGGTCCCAGTAGAGGTAACGAATGTTCGAGCGGTTTACAGATAGAGCCAGACGGGTTGTCGTACTAGCCCAGGAAGAGGCGCGGCTTCTCAACCACAATTACATCGGAACCGAGCACATCCTCCTTGGCCTGCTCAACGAGGGCGAAGGCATTGCCGCCCAGGCGCTGGAGAGTCTTGACATCGATCTTGCCTCCGTTCGCGAAGAGGTTGTCAAGATCATCGGCCAGGGACAGCAGTCACCCTCCGGTCACATCCCGTTCACACCCCGCGCCAAGAAAGTCCTCGAATTGTCACTGCGCGAGGCTTTGCAGCTAGGTCACAACTACATCGGTACTGAGCACATCCTGCTCGGGCTGATTCGCGAGGGCGAGGGTGTCGCCGCACAGGTCCTCCAACAACTCGGAGCCGAACTACAAAAAGTGCGCCAGACCGTCATTCAGCTGTTGTCCGGCCCCGGCGGCAGTGAAGAACAACAGCCCAAGTCCGCCGGTTCGGGTGGTCGCGAAGGGTCCGGTTCGGGCTCCACGATTCTCGATCAATTCGGTCAGAACCTGACTCAATCCGCCGTCGAAGGTCGTCTCGACCCCGTAATTGGCCGACAGAATGAGATCGAGCGGGTTATGCAGATTCTCTCCCGCCGAACCAAGAACAACCCCGTCCTCATTGGCGAGCCCGGCGTCGGTAAGACAGCCATTGTGGAGGGCCTTGCCCAAAGGATTGTCACCAAAGACGTGCCAGAGAGTCTCGAGGGCAAACAGCTTTATACCCTCGACCTGGGTGCCTTGGTTGCCGGCTCTCGGTACCGAGGCGACTTCGAGGAGAGGCTCAAGAAGGTCCTCAAGGAGATCAAGAGCCGGGGTGACATCATTCTCTTCATCGACGAGATCCACACCCTCGTTGGTGCCGGGGCAGCAGAAGGTGCGATAGACGCTGCCTCGATTCTTAAGCCGATGCTGGCACGCGGAGAGCTGCAGACTGTGGGCGCCACCACCCTCGAGGAGTATCGAAAGTATCTCGAGAAGGACGCGGCGCTAGAGAGGCGTTTCCAGCCGGTGCAGGTCGAGGAGCCCTCCCTTACCGACACAATCGACATTTTGATGGGACTGAAGGATCGCTACGAGTCGCATCATTCAGTTCGTTTCACCGATCAGGCCATTGTCTCGGCCGCCAACCTCGCCGATCGCTATCTCGCTGATCGCTTCCTGCCTGATAAGGCAATCGATCTCATCGACGAGGCCGGATCCCGGATGCGGATTCACCGTAAGAGTGATGTCCCCGAGATCATGGAGATTGATACCAAGCTGTCTGACGTTCGTCTCAACAAAGCGGAGGCGGTCGGTGGTGAGAACTACGAACGTGCTGCCAGCCTTCGCGACGAGGAACGTCTTCTTCTTTCTGAGCGCGCCATCAAGGAAGATGAAGCCGACGAGATCGGATGGGTTATCGACGAGGAGGAGATCGCCGAAGTTCTCGCCCAGTGGACGGGAATCCCGGTGCACCGTCTTACTGAAGAAGAGACGGCCCGACTGGTCCAGATGGAAGGCGAGCTCCACAAACGCATCATCGGCCAGCAAGATGCCATCTCCGCGGTTTCCAAGGCCATCCGGCGTACCAGGGCCGGACTGAAGGACCCGCGTCGGCCGTCCGGTTCGTTCATTTTCCTGGGCCCATCAGGTGTCGGGAAAACCGAGACCGCCAAGGCCCTGACCCAGTTCCTCTTCGGTAAGGAGGACTCGCTGATACAGCTCGACATGTCTGAGTACATGGAGAAGCACACTGTCAGTCGTCTGGTCGGATCTCCCCCCGGTTATGTCGGATACGACGAGGGTGGCCAACTGACTGAGGCAGTCCGCCGTAAGCCCTTTTCGGTGGTTCTGTTTGACGAGATAGAGAAGGCTCATCCCGATGTGTTCAACACACTCCTTCAGATTCTGGAGGAGGGTCGTCTCACCGACGCTCAGGGCCGCAGTGTCGATTTCAAGAACACTGTCATCATCATGACTTCCAACCTCGGGACTGGTGACATCCACAAGAAGGCCGTTGGTTTTCATGTGGCAGATGAGGAAGTCTCTTACGAGCACATGAAGTCACAGGTCACGGATGAGCTCAAGAAGAGCTTCCGACCCGAATTCATCAACCGGATAGATGAGATCATCGTGTTCCACGAGTTGACCATGGAAGAGCTCAAGCAAATCGTCGACCTGATGTTGGAGCGAGTCCGCGAGCAGCTCGCCGCCCAACAACTCGACCTGGCTCTCACCGATGACGCCAAGGAATTCCTGGGAACTGAGGGCTACGACCCTGAACTCGGGGCGAGACCATTGCGCCGCGCGATCCAACGACTGTTAGAAGATCCACTCTCCGAACGCGTGCTGCTTGGCGAATTCAAGGCTGGGGCGACGATCTTCGTCGGACTCGATTCTGAGAACGAAGAGTTGACATTCGAGGCGATAGTCTCTTCCGACACGCCACCGGTCGA
>CAXMPK010000262.1:0-2323 GCA_964195405.1 uncultured Acidimicrobiia bacterium | reverse complement strand
TGTGCCGATATGCGCTACGTGATTTGAGTGCCTAGAGGCACACCTGGGTGCTACGCAAGGACTATCCCCATGTCCACGCGTACCAGACAATCAGGCCATTGAACAGGAAGCCAAAAGCGATCAGAAAGTTGTCGAATACGGAGGGGTAGGGCAGGCCTGCGAGGTTGAAGACAACCAAGAAGATGGCCGCGACGACACTCACCCAGCGGATCGCTGGATACGGCAAGGTCAGGGAGAGGACGACCATGACGATGGGAATCAGAAGGATCAGCGCGGCGAGGAACCACATCCACTTCGTTGCCTGGTGGCCGTCAATCTCACCCGAGTGAAGTCGCCGGCGAATATCCGCAGCACATCCCCGAGCAGGTAGGTCAGCATCAGAGCCACCCATACCCCAGACAGGATGATCCTCACGTCCTCCACGATTCCGTCGCCTCCTTCCGCCTCCCATGTCCACCTCGCGCGCGTGTCGAAGAACCGTTCGACGCTTCAAATGGTGATGACGGTCTTTCCTTGGGCGTGTCCTTCTCCAACATGAGCCATCGCCTCGGGGGTTTCGCTCAGCGGGTACTTCTGGTCGATGACCGGTGTGAACTTGCCGGTCTCAGCGAGCTCTTTGAGAGTGGTCAGGTCTTCTTTGTTGGGCAGCGAAAGGAACGGGCGACCCTGCTGGGACACGAACAGTGACAACGCGAACGCTGCGGCAGGGCGACCTAGGCCTTCGACCCAACCGCCGACGGGTGCACCGTTGGCCAACAGCGTCCCCTCGGGGGTGAGCGCGGCTCTGGTGTCTGACAACGAATGGTTCCCAACGTTGTCGAGGATGAGGTCGTAACGCTGCCCAGTCTGGGTGAAGTCTTCTTGGGTGTAGTCGATGACGTGGTCGGCGCCGATCGATCGGACTAGGTCCACGTTTCTGGTGCTGCAGACCCCGGTCACCTCGGCACCGAACGATTTGGCAATCTGCACGGCGAAGGTGCCCACACCGCCCGACGCGCCGGTGATCAAGACCTGTTGTCCTGGCTGGACCTTGGCGTGGTCGCGAAGAGCCTGAAGGGCGGTGAAGGCGGACACGCCAACAGCGGCGGCTTGCTCCAACGTGAAATTGGCCGGCTTCAGCGCCAGCGCATCTTCGGAAACAGACACATACTCGGCGAAGGCACCCTTGCACCAGCCAAAGACCTCATCACCCGCTCGGAGCTGGGTCACACTGTCGCCGACCGTCTCAATGGTCCCTGCGATGTCCGTTCCGGGAACACGGTTCTTTGCTCTGACCATCGAGAACACCGGGCGCATGACGTACGGCACGCCTTCGATGCCGAGCGAGTCACCGATGTGGATGGAAGCCGCGCCAACTCGTACCAGCACCTCATCATCTTCGACCACCGGCTTGTCGATTTCTTGGAGTTCCAGGACATCGTGAGGGGAGCCGAACTTGTCTTGGACAATCGCCTCCATCGGATTCTCCTTCGCCGCCGAAGTTTGGTGGGCCGAACCATTCTCACCCACCCAGGTCAGTAACCGATAGGGGCCAAAGGCTCTGAGGACCTGAAGAGGACAAAACCCCAGCCCACTAACCGTCAATATGCGTGGCTCCGTGGCCCGAACCCGGGTAGCGCATATGTGCCGATATGGGCGGGGTCGTGACCGTATGGGGGAACATGGCTGGGCTGGTTGGGTGGGGTGGCGGATGTGTTGTGACTATCTGGTGAATGGCCCTGATCCTTTTGGCGAATATCGTCGATAACTCTCCTGACGGTTACGTGTTTGAACAGATCCGAACGGAGGCGCGGCGATGGGACCGAAGATGACTGCAGGTAGGGAATTTGTGCAAGGGATGTCAAGGCTGCGGCGTTCGTCGATCGTGCTCCTCATCGCATTCGGACTCATTGCTGTTGCGGGTATCGCTTCGGCAACGGAGGCAGACCCCGCAGAGGAGCCATCCGAGGACACGCTTTTCAACTTCGGCTATGACGAAGCCAATCACATCTTGCTGGTTGGCACCTCGGCCACCGACTCCACTTACGACTGCACGCTCGAGAACGAGAAGGTCACCCTCACTGCGCAATACGACGCAACCGAAGATGGCGGCATTCTCGTCGACATGCTCCTGGCCGAAGACCAGGAAGTCCTATTCGCCAACCGGACCGAGGTCGGTTCTGATATCACCTCCGTCACTGACCCTGCGCCTTACGCGACGGACGGGGACTGTGGCGTCTCCGCTGGCGTGGTTGGCGGTCCCAATGGCCAGATCAACCACGGGCAGTTCATGAAGCTGATCCACCAGCTCGTCGACGGACGAGGTATGGGTTGCCTCAACCGG
>CAXMPK010000261.1:0-5054 GCA_964195405.1 uncultured Acidimicrobiia bacterium | reverse complement strand
GTCTGAGATGCGTCGCTTCAGGGCTCTGATTGCTTCTTTGGGGGTTTTGCCCTCGGCCACCTTCCTCTGGTAGTAGACCCGGCCGGTCGTGTCATGACGTAGCTGGGTCACGGCTGCGATGTGAATGGCGTGGTTGAGGATGCGGTTTTCTGGTCGTCGGTGGTCTGGGTTTGTTGTTCGGTGGAGGCGGGGGGTCGGACCCGGCAACTCCTACCACGGTTCAACCTGTGGGTCCTACGACAGTGGATACGCCTCGGCCGTCTGCGCCCGAAACCGGGCTGATTCCTGGCGGTCCAGAGTCCCTCAGTTATGTCGCTGCCAGGAGCTGGTCATCGGGACCAGAGGTCAATGCCCGAGAAGTAGAGGTGTCTTATCTCGACGCTGACACTTGGCGGATGGAGGTGACCGAGTCGTTTTCCCAGGCTGAGGAGATAAACAGGCGGCTTTTCATCAAAGACGGCACCGAGCTGTTCGAATACTCGTGGCAGTCTGACACTTTCACCATCCTGGACATGATCAACGAGTGCCCCGCCCGCGCCCGCACCGTCCCCGAAAACTCTCCAAGGTGCGCAGAAGCCTTCCGCGTTGGCCCCAACCCGGTACGGGACGATTCGTACCCGTTTCAGTTCACGAATTTCACCTGCGACCAAGACCAAAACTGCATCGGTCCAACCAGCGAAGAACTCTGGGAAGATTGCTCAATCACCCAAGGTGACCTCATCGCCGGGCTAGCCGCCGACTACTACCTGTGCCAACGAGACGTCAGCCAGGACGGGTTGACAACCGAAACCCAGACTCTCGAACTTTGGGTCGGAGCGGACGGCACAACCTTGAAGTGGATTTGGATTGAACCGCGACCTCCCAGCGACGTTCTGACACCGGGCGATGAGACAATCAGCGCCTATGAGGTGTCCGAAATGGACCAGACACCCAATTTCGATCCCGCACTATTCGAATTCGAATGCCCGACCGAAACCTGCACCGTCAACCCTTAGAAGGGTTACGAAGACCAGAATCTGATGGCACTTATGGGCGGCTAGATCAGGCGTGCATCTCGCCGGTTGTGGGACGGGCGTCTCGAGTAAGGATCATGACTCTGCTGGAGTGTCCTGACTGAATACGTTGATCCATCGGCCGCCTTGATGACACCAAAGCGAACTTATGTACATCACCTCTGGGCGTCGATCTCCGACCGCCGGGGCACGTCGGAAATCAGCACGGTACGACAACATGACAGCCCGATCCGAAACATCGAGTTTCCGAGGCTCGGACAACACGTACTCTGAAACAGTTGGCCCATCAGCTAGTTGCTCGGCGTGATCGGCGCGACTGGCGAACCCGGTCGGGTAGACGCCGAGAAAGTCCTCTGCGAGTAACTCAGTGTCTGCCTCGGGGTCACCATCAGCGAGAGCATCCCAAACCTTGCGTTCGAGTTGAAGAAGGCCATCAATATCCATGTTCATCTCACCAAGAGTGTCACGACACTGCAGCCATGACAAGCCTCGTATGTAGGCGCACATAACGGCACTTATGGGCGGCGTACTGCAGCCATAACTGCAGCCATACGGGATGGAATCATGTGATACGGGACGACACGGGAATTCGTGACATGATGCAAAACCCACTGTTCTGGTTGAACTATCCTTACTACACGGTACGGGATGTCACGGCCGGTCAGGTTTCGACTCCCCGCACCTCCACGCGGACTCGCCTTTGGCGAGTCCATTGGAGTTTCCTGGAGAAACTCCGTTCGAGTTCCTGGAGAAACTCCAAAACATATGCAATACGCCCCTCCTCCTACTGATGAGCAACTCTCGCGCGTGCGAGACGCTCTTGGTGCTGGCTCCCTGCGTCACGCCGATCGCATCGTCGGCGGGCTGGGCTGCACCATGGATGTGCTCGTCGATGGCCACAGTCGAATGGTGCTCCGCCGTTATGGACCGTGGTATTCCGACAGAGGCGAGGACGCCGCCGCCCGTGAGCTTCGGGCACTCGAGCTCCTACAACGAGCTGGGATTCCGGCCCCAGCCCCGATCTGGATAGGCACCAACGGAGTGTTCGATGAGCAAGCCATCATCACTTCTTTTGTCGATGGTGAGCCCGACGTGACACCAGGCGATCCGTTTGACTGGGCCGAACAGCTTGCCACGGTGCTTGCGCAAATCCATGGGATCAGTCTCAAGGAAGAAGACTTGGACATGTTTCAACCCGGTGTTGGCGAGGACACCAGGAGAGTCAACGAAGCTCCCGAAAGAGTGCTTGAGCATCCCCTCGGCGAGGCCTTGCTCAGACGGAGGGTCGACCTCCAGAATCGCCTGGTGGATCGTCCTCCGGTGTTCAGCCACACCGATTTCTGGCCCGGGAACACGATGTGGATGGACGGCAAGTTGCGCGCCGTGGTTGATTGGGAGTCACCCGCCACCGGCGACCGGGAGATGGATGTCTCCTATTGCGCTCTGGACATTCGATATCTGGCGATGGATCGCGTCGCCGACCGCTTTGTGGCTGCGTATCGGGAGGCCACAGGTGATGAACTGCCCAACCTCGCTCACTGGGAGGCAATCGCCCTATGCCGTCCAATGCCCGACATCGCGGTTTGGGTTCCTGCCTGGGTGGCGATGGGGCGGACCATGACTGAGGAAAGTGCCCGTAGCGCACACACCAGGGCAATCGAGAGGTTTCTCGAGAGGACTGCCTAGGTCGCGATGTCCGTTGATCTCCTGGTCTCGCTCTGATGAGTCTCGCCGGCGATCTTGGCTGTCATCAAGGTGACCGAAGGGAAAGGCACCATCACTCAGTGGTTTGCCGGCGTCCCACCTATTTGGGTGTCAACGGTCGGGGCAAGATCAGGCAAGAAAAGGAGCACTCCTCTGTTTGGGGTCCCTATCGATGGCAATCTCGCCCTGATTGGTACCGGGTTCGGTCAGGTACCCACCCCTGCCTGGGTTTACAACCTCGAGGCGAATTCGGACGCTGAGATCAGCTTCCGGGGACGTACCGTCAGCGTGTCAGCTCGACCGGCCAGTCCCGACGAGGACGATCGGGCGTGGGACTCCGGTGCACGAATCTATCCCGGATTCCGAAGGTATCGCGCCCGGCTGATTGAACGAGCGGTTCGGGTCTTCATCCTCGAACCTCGTTAGTCGTATTCACCTACAGATGACTACATGGGTCTCGCCGCCACCTTTGTTGCAACATGCCACCGGCCAGTTACCGTTCTCATCGTGAGTTTTCCCGAGAGTGTCCGAATCACCGAGTCGTCATCTCGAGATGGGCTTCAATCGTTGGGTGCTTTCATTCCAACCGAAGCCAAATCAAATCTGATCAACGAGCTGGCAGCCACCGGTATCACCGATTTCGATGCGGTCTCATTCGTCAGTCCGAAATGGGTCCCACAGATGGCGGATGGCGCGGAGGTTGTTGCTGGGGTAACGGCTGCGGGGGTGACGCTCGGCGGCCTGGTCCCGAACATACAGGGTCTCGAGAACGCTCTCGCCGCCGGAATAACAACAATCGGGGTCCTTACCGCTGCCTCCGACACTTTCAACGAGCGAAACATCAACGCAACAGTTGATGAGTCAATGCATCGAATCCGACGGATCATCCTGGAAACACCGGAATCGATCACGATCAAGGCATACGTCTCGACGGCGACCCACTGTCCGTACGAGGGCGAGCAAGATCCCGACTGGGTCGCCCATCTGGCTGAGACATTGATCGAATGGGGCGCTCACACTGTCCATCTTGGTGAGACGATCGGCAGGGCGACTCCCTATCACATTGAGGGTCTCCTCCCCGAGGTACTCGACCGAGTGCCTGTCGAACGTTTGGGTGTGCATCTCCACGACACCTATGGGCAAGCGATAGCCAACACCATGGTGGCTCTCGAATACGGCGTCACCATGATGGACGCGTCCGCAGGTGGTCTTGGTGGATGTCCTTACGCTCCCGGTGCCGCGGGAAATGTTGCCACTGAAGACATCCTCTATCTCCTTGACTCCTTGGAAATTGACCATGGAATCGACTCGATTGCCGTGGCGGGGGTGGCACAGCGATTCTGCTCCGAGCACAATCTGGTTTACAACAGCAGAGCGGGGGGAGCACTGCTGGCCGCAAAGGAACTGGAATGAAGTTGGTTGCTGGAGGATATCCAGAGCCCACCGAATAGAGAACTGGCTGTCGAGCGGTTAAACGTGTCTAAGGAAGGGAAGCAGTTGAGAAGACTGAGTGGATTGGTTGTGTCGTTGGCTCTGGTCACGACGGGGTGCGGCGGCGGTGACGGGGATGGAGGTGACCTTGGCGAGGATGTGTTCGGAGGCATCGGTCAAGATTCTGGCGATGTCGACCCAGCGGACCAGGGGTCGTCGGGGGGTGGCACTCTTGAGAATCCAACACCTGAAGCGACGAGCCCACTCCCTGCCGATTCAATCCGAATCGGTGACACAGCTTGGGAGCGGAAAATACCCACAGACGGCCAGTGTTTCGTCCACGAGGACGACGGGACTATTCCGGATACCGGCAACGTGTGGGGCTCTGTCAACAACGATCCAGAAGTCGAAGTCAGGGTTAAGCACAACGAGGATGGCTCCCAGAGCGCGCAGGTTGACAGCAACCTGATTGGTTGGATTTCTGGCCAAATGAACGGAACCGAATTGACGGTCAACCTCGACTTCGAAACGTCGTCCATCAGTGGCAAAGGGCTGTTCTACAACACGCATGCAGATGAGTGGGCCTACGGCTCGTTCGCCTTTACCTGCTTGGAAGGTGAATAGAAACCACAAGACAGAAGTGGATAGCGCGACGGCGGGTTGCACGTTCAACCCTTGTTGCCGGAACCAAACCAAGAAATCAAAGGAGGCGGATGTGAAACGTGGATTGGTGATCTTGTTGGCGACGTCTTTGTTGGTGGCTGCTTGTGGAGGGGGCGGTGCTGAAGAGTCGGCCTCGACTAGTTCCACCGAGGCCAAAACCGACGCTGGAACGGAGCCACCGGCTGCGGACACTTCTACCACTAAGCCCGAAGCCAGCGAGGAACCGGTTGCATCAGGTGAAGA
>CAXMPK010000260.1:0-3151 GCA_964195405.1 uncultured Acidimicrobiia bacterium | reverse complement strand
GAGTGCACAACGCGGTCGCAATACGGGACCTCACCAACCCGTGTCCAGGCCGCCCATAAGTGCCGTTATGTGCGCGGTGATGGACGGTTAGCTGGTCGAGTCTGGACCGACCCAAGGTGCGGCGACCTCTCGATACTCTGGGGACATCTCATCCAGGGCAGCTTCGAAGACGACCCCTGACGCTGTGAATAGCTCGTCAATTGTTGCTTCGTCCCGTTCTTCATTCGCCTGAGTGATAGCGACCGCATTCGCGTACTGGTCATCGAAGTATCGAATCAGCGCCTGATGCTCCGCCTCGTACTCGTCCGGAGGGTCGATTGCCTTCATGGCATCGCCTCCCGCCTTGAGATTTGATTCGATCTGAGGCTGCACCTGATCGAGGCGAAGCGATCGTTCCTCCGGAGACATGTCCCCGAAGAAATCGAACAATCCGAGGTTTGCTAAGGAGTTGAGCCGGAGAACTTCGTATACCTCGGCACCATATTCACCGCCGGGTAGGTCGTCGGGAGCTTGACACAATGTGGAATTCTGATTGAGGGCGAGACAGAATCCCCTGTGACTGGCAACAAAGATGGCTGCCCAGTCTTGGTCGAGGGCAGTAAACACAGCGAACATCGCCTGAAGGTCCTGAGCTTCTATCGCCTCCGTGATCTCCTTCGCCTTCTCTACAGCCAGACGCCGGTGAGCCAGCCAAGCCTCATGGTCCGCTGCGTAGTTTTCTGGCGGGCTGATCGCTTCAGCCAGGATCAACGTGGAGGATGCTATCCCCTGGTATCCCACGTCGCGGATCGCAGAAAACAGCACCTCCCGGGTGTTGTATGAAACGGTCAGCGCCTCAGAGACCCCGTCGAAGCCGTCATCAACCCTGACCTGGACGCTAGACACCGAGGAGATGTAAGCGGACACCTCTTCGGACGCTTCCGACTCGGCTTGTGAGGTCGGAGCACAAGCAGCGACCACCAACGCTAACACCGCTAACCAAGTCACCCTCTGAAACAAGCCCACGCCCTCACGCTCCAATAACATCAAGAACGAACAACACAGGTCGCGACGGAACGATTCCAGGACAGTCACAAACACGCCTTTTAGCGAACTCTCCCTGTGGAGATTCTGATCATTCAGCTATACCCGTGTGGGGCGGCCCTTGTCATGGCAGTTGAACTGGAAGAACTCGAACGGGTTCGCGCCGTCGCGCTCCTGGCCCATCATGTTGATTTGGAACGTTGAGCCGTCAACGTTCGTACCCTTGATCCGTAACGTAAACCAGCCGCCAAATTGTCTCGGGTTGGCGTTGAATCCGCCCCAGAACGTGTAGTGGCCGGTAGCACCCTCTACCCCAGCAGGTCCAGTCAGGACGAAATTCCCCGTCTCCATGTGCGTCCCGTGTAGCGAGCCGTTGGCCGCCACCGAGAAGTGATCCAGGAAATTGATGACGGCTTCCCCAACCGCCGGCTGGCAGGGGTTGTCAGGATCGATGATGGATATGACAAAGTCATGCTCGGTCACCGTGTCTCCCTGTGCAGGCACGGCAGCAACCATCACAACCAGCGCGATCAGGACGCCCAAGATGCTAAGTCGCTTCATTTTCTCTTCTCCTTTTTGCTTGACACCCAGTCGGGACTCCCGCAGTTCCCAACCTCTGGTCTACAGACACTCAACGTGCTTGGCAACCACTTTGTGTCGACACCGTGTCGGCAGGATATGAGGCCGCCCATAACCGGCATTATGTGCGGTTCCTGACCCGTGATCAATCGCACATAAGTGCCGTTATGTGCGTTCGTAGGGGGCCGCTTCTGAGAGCGAACGTAAGAAAAGCCGGCAGGGGTGCAGCCGCACCCCAACCGGCAAAGGCGGTCGCCTTAGAAGGAGGCATCCGCCGTATCGAAGGATACAGGACAGCTTTCGCTGATCAGCCGCACATAACTGCTGCCAGCTCAAGGGGTCATTGCAACACTTCGGCGAGTTTCTCTGATGGTGTCATCCCGTCGAGGGTCTGTCGAGGTCGCCCGTTGAGCGAGTGCGCAGCCTTGTCGAGGTCAGCTTGGGTGAGAACTGCCATGTCTGTGCCTTTGGGAAAGTATTGGCGTAGTAGTCCGTTGGTGTTCTCGTTGGTTCCCCGCTGCCAAGGCGATTTCGGATCGCAGAAGTAGACCTGAATGCCGGTGTCGATCTTGAATTGGGCGTGTTGGGCCATTTCTTTGCCTTGATCCCAGGTCACCGACTGCCAGAGGTGTTCGGGCAGCCGTTGGACTGTTGCGGCTAGTTGGTTGCGGACGGCTTCTGCGGTGTTCCCATCAGGTAGGGGAAACAGCATCACATAACGGGTGTGACGTTCCACCAACGTCCCAATCGCTGTTTGTCGTTTCCCCATGAGGAGGTCGCCTTCCCAATGACCAGGCACCGCCCTGTCTTCGACTTCGGCGGGCCGTTCCGAAATCATCACCGGGTCAACAATCTGGCCTTTGCCCGAAGGTGCCCTTTTCGTTTTGGGACGCCGGTAAGCACGACCGGTGCGTAAACAGTCGGTCAACTCCCTGCGTAACGCACCTTTGCCTTGAACAAACAGTGACAGGTAAATGGTTTCGTGTGACACACACATCTCCTCGTCATCAGGGTATGTGCGTTTCAACCAGAGGACCACCTGTTGAGGAGACCACCACTCAGCCAGTTTCTCCTCCACCACAGAACGCAGCACCGGGTTCTCGGCCAGTTTCGACGGTTTAGGACGTCTACCTCGACGCCAAGCCGTCCGGTCGGCACGATGAGCCCGATAGCGATCACGGCCGCCGTTACGGGCAAGTTCCCTCGAGACGGTTGAAGGAGCACGACCAAGACGAGCCGCCACCATCCGTAGCGAGTCCCCAGCAGCGACACCCCGAGAAATCTCCTCCCGTTCATCAAGCGACAAGTGCCGTTCTGACCGTCTCCTCGGTTGAGGACGGACCCCACCCCACGATTCGACAAAAGCACGGATCGAAGCCGCTGACCGTCCCAGATCACGACCAATCAACCGGTTCGCATCACCCGCCTGCCACCGATCCCAAACCACGACTCGCTCTGCCTCGCTGAACCTGACCACAACAACCACCTTCGATAAGAGACACCACTCTCACCGACAGGTGTTGCATTCACCCCCAGAGACCACAGCCGT
>CAXMPK010000259.1:0-1691 GCA_964195405.1 uncultured Acidimicrobiia bacterium | reverse complement strand
TGGGCCGCCCATATCGGCACATATGCGCTAGCTGTATGAGGCCAATTCAGCTGTAGAAGCCACCGTCACCGACATTCTCGGTCTTTAGAAACGACTCATTGCATTCGGGGCAGCGATACCGAAACGTCTTGTGTTGTCTGTCGCGATGAACGAGCTCTCTCTGCCACTGTCGATACCCGCTGCGAGTGCCACACTTGCGGCACTCCTGTGTGGTCCACCTGGTCCACCACGAGAGTCGATGGTCTTCACCCATGGATTCAACGTAGTCGACCACAAGGGCGGATCGGGGAACTGCACAACCAGCCCATATCGGCTGCCAGCTCAGGGGGTCATTGCAACACTTCGGCGAGTTTCTCTGATGGTGACATCCCGTCGAGGGTCTGTCGAGGTCTCCGATTGAGTGAATGTGCAGCCTCGTCCAGGTCAGCCTGGGTGAGCAGGCTCATGTCGGTCCCTTTGGGAAAGTATTGGCGTAGCAGTCCGTTGGTGTTCTCGTTGGTTCCTCGCTGCCATGGCGATTTGGGATCGCAGAAGAACACTTGGACTCCGGTGTCGATACTGAACTGGGCGTGTTGGGCCATCTCTTTGCCCTGATCCCAGGTCAAGGACTTCCACAAATGGTCGGGGAGCCGCTGAACGGTGGCGGCTAGCTGGGTTCGAACTGATTCGGCGGTGTTCCCGTCGGGTAGGGGGAACAGCATCACATACCGGGTGTATCTTTCGACGAGAGTCCCGATAGCTGTTTGTCTTCTTCCCATGAGAAGGTCGCCTTCCCAATGGCCGGGAACAGCACGATCTTCGACCTCGGCGGGACGTTCCGAAATCATCACCGGATCAACAATCTGTCCTTTCCCCGAAGGAGCACGTTTCGTTTTGGGACGCCGATACGCACGACCAGTACGCAGACAATCAGTCAACTCCCTGCGTAACGCCCCTTTCCCTTGAACAAACAACGACAGATAGATGGTTTCGTGACTCACCCACATCTCCTGGTCATCACCGTATGTGCGTTTCAACCAGAGGACCACCTGTTCTGGTGACCACCAGTCAGCCAGCTTCTCCTCCACAACCGCACGCAGCACCGGATTCTCGGCCAGTTTCGACGGTTTAGGCCGTCTGCCTCGACGTAACGCAGCCCGGTGAGCGTGATGAGCCCGATACCGATGACGGCCACCATTACGGGTTAGCTCCCTGCTGATCGTCGATGGAGCACGACCAAGCCGGACTGCTACCATCCGTAGCGAGTCTCCCGCAGCCACACCCCGAGAAATCTCCTCACGCTCATCAAGGGACAGGTGCCGTTCGGAGCGTCGGCGGACCCGAGGACGGACCCCACCCCACGACTCGACAAACGCTCGGATCGACGCCGCTGACCGTCCCAGATCACGACCAATCAACCGGTTCGCATCACCCGCCTGCCACCGATCCCAAACCTCAACCCGTTCCGCTTCCGTGAACCTCGACACCACAACCACCTCCGATAAGAGACAACACTCTCACCGACAGGTGTTGCGTTCACCCCCAGAGACCACAGCACATATGCGCTACCTGGAATGGCCAGGGGGTTGTCGACGCGGTCGATGGGGGTAACGCCTCCTAGAGCGGTGTGTTGTGTGTTGTCGGTGGTGGTTCTCGGCATTATGGCGTGGCTATTTGTCTTTCGTCCGTCAGTGCTACCTGAGGAATGGTCA
>CAXMPK010000258.1:0-5431 GCA_964195405.1 uncultured Acidimicrobiia bacterium | reverse complement strand
GGGATCACCGGTGAATCGCTCCAGATTCGACGGGATCTGAATATCCATCGACGGGGCGAGGGTCGCCACCACATTGGTCGGCCTCATAGTGCCATCAGTGACCAGGTCTGCCAGACCGTGATTGGCATTGTTGGCGATGGTTATGACCTCGATCGGCACTCCCATCTGCTTGGCGGTCCAGGCCGAAAACACGTTGCCAAAGTTTCCGGTGGGAACAACAAGATCAAAAGCCTCCCCGATTCGAGCCCCCGCATATATGTAGAAGCCAACCTGAGCAGCGATCCTCGCCCAGTTGATCGAGTTGATGGCAAGAAGATCATGGTTGGCGGCGAAGGCGTCTTTCACCAAAGCCTGGCAATCATCGAAGGTGCCACTCACCGCAACCACCGTCACATTGGAGTCGGGAACTGTTGTCATCTGCCGTCGTTGGAATTCGGAAACCCTGCCCTCTGGAAAAAGGATCACGATGTCAAGGCTCTCGGAGCCCCTGACTGCTTCAATGGCCGCCGCTCCTGTGTCGCCGCTGGTGGCTCCAAGAATGGTCCCGCGTCCAATCTCACGATCCAACAATCGGGCCACAACCTGCAACGCGTGATCTTTGAACGAGAGTGTTGGACCCCAAAACAACTCAAGGATCAGCCGATCACCTACATCGACGATTGGCGCTATCTCGGAATGGTTGAATCGCGATGCCGCCGAGCCGACTAGTTCGCCGACGTCTGAAGCACCAAATAACTCGAGTGAGCCAACCATCGCTTCCTGATATGACCAATTCACCCAACTTGGCGGAAGACTCGGGAGCGATTCGGGTACTAGAAGGCCTCCGTCTGAGGCCAAACCGGAGACCAGGGCTTCGGTAAAGGACAGTGGGTCCGTTTGCCCGCGAGTCGAGACATATCTCATCGGGTCAACGCGCTGATCAGCGCTAGATGCTCCCGGTCTTTTGGACGATCAGCGATCTTCTTGAACGCAACAACATATTCGAGCAGCACACATGGGATACCGTCGATGATCTCCGAGGTATCGATCAGTTCGTCGATCGAGAAGTTGCCATAAGCCCAGCGGGTACCGACGGTGATCCCTTCTCCGATCTTGTAGATGAGAGGACCGGCAGCGAGTTCCAGACCAGACCCCAGAGTCTGAGCCTTCTCCCACGCCTGGCCTCGACTGATGATGTCGAGGTCGCCAACCTCATCAATCCAGCCGCGCATAAGCAGGGGGCCACTGCCAAACAGCGCCCAATCCCCCATCGGGAGAGCAAGTTCGACCAACTCATCGACCAATTGATGCATCAATAGATTGTCTCACGCCGGCGGCCTGGCGTTCTACGCTTGCGCTTCGCAAAGGGTCATTCAGAGACGAGGAGTTGAGCAGCTTGGGGGATTGGAACCAGATCGGGGAAGTCGTCCTCATCCAAGTCCAGACCGGGGAGATGACTGGCAATGGCAGCTATGACACCAGCATGCTGGTTCAGGTCGACACCCTGAGATTGGTTCCAGATGGGGTCCTCGGACACTCGGATGGAGCCTGGATTGTCGATCGACATCATCGAGATCACCCGGCCGCAAAACGCTGGCATGCGGAGCACACTTTGTCTTTCGGGTTCACGTCTCACTACAACCACATGTCGATGCTCTTTCGTCAGGCACAGCTTGGGATCGCAGGAGAGAACGTGATTGTGGGGACTGATCAAATGATCAAACTCGAAGACATCTCCGGAGGTGTGCGTCTCGAAACCAATGGCGAGACAATTGACATGTCGAAGCCTGAAGTTCTCGAACCGTGTGTCGAATTCACACGATTCGTGACATCCCGCCCGACAGCGAGTGCTCGGGACATAAAACCCGACCGGGAGAAGCTAAGAAATGGTGTTCGTGGTTATGCGGTGGGCATTCCCGGTCCGGACCCTGTCCACATCGGTCTAGGTGACACGATTTCAGTTCGCCCCGGATGAGTTTCGTTTCAACACAACCTGCGGAAGTCAGGCATCCTGCATAGCCTCGGCTAGGGCACCTGGGGGGAGTCCGAGTTCCTTCTCGATGCCACTCGCCGCCCACATCACCGCTTTTCCACGCTCTATGACCGTCGGATGCGCAACCACCTGGAGAGTGAGCCCGTCGAGAAGCGAAAGCGCCTTCCATGCAGCCGCGTCAACCTCGGTGTCGTTGAATTCTCCGGTCTCGATTCCCTGGCGAATCACTTCTGAAAGTAGTTCCTGCCATTCGATGTTGAGATCGCGTGATCTTTCTCGAACCGCAGCGTTTCGTCCAGCCTCGGACCAAGCGTCAAGCCAGAACTGGAAGGTTTCGTCGTTGTCGGGGTCACCCCACGCCGCGAAATATGCGGCAAGCTTCCCTGTCGGTGACATCGCTATTTCCATCCTCTTGCGGGTCGCTGACAGATCCGCTTCTGCCACCTTGTCGAAGACCACGGCCAGCAGTTCATCCATCGACGCGAAGTAGTGATGGATCAAGCCACTCGAGGTTCCCATCCGATCGGCCACATCGCGCACCGTGGTTGCCGAGAGACCCTTTCGACTTGCGACAGCCTGCGCAGCATCGACGATGGCTTGACGTCTCACGTCAGGGTTCATTCGTGTCATATCAGTGATTCCACTCTATTGCGCGCACGTCCAATAGTGAATAGCGTGTCGCTTCCCTGCCGAGACTGAAACACATGCGACCCACACCGTTCTATGACCGGACATACGCTTTGAATCGAACCGGCCTCTGGGACCACTGGGCCGGTTATCTATCGGCGAGGCGATATCACCTCTCCGAGAAGCTCGAGTACTTTGCCGTCCGCACCGCCGCTGGTGTTTATGACACTTCGCCGTTGTACAAATATCGGATTCACGGCAGAGACGCGGAATCCTTCTTGGCGGGAGTTCTCGCACGCGATGTTCGGACCTGCCAGCCAGGTAAGGCCCAGTACACAATCTGGTGTGACGACGACGGCTATGTCATTGAAGACGGCATGCTTTTTCGAACCTCCGAAAGCGAATTCATGCTCACCGCGGCAGAGCCAAACGCCGCATACTTCCAGGACCTCATTGGTCGTGCATCGGTCGAAGTCGAAGACGTTTCCGAAGATCTGGCTTCTTTGGCCGTTCAGGGACCCCGGTCCAAGGCCATCCTCTCGACAATTGCTCCCGACGTCGTCGAGCTTCGTCCCTTCGATGTGATTGAGACGAAATTCAACGGCTCGTCGATCACGGCCTCCCGGACGGGGTTCACCGGCGATCTCGGCTACGAACTCTGGATTGAATCCGAAGACGCACTCGATGTCTGGGACAGCTTGTTCGAAATTGGTGTCGACCACGGCCTGATGCCATTTGGGGAAACAGCCCTGGTGATGACAAGACTCGAGGCCGGACTGCTGTTGATTGGCGCTGACTTCGGATCGAGTCGATATGCGTGGACCGATGGCGCAAGTTCGACACCTGGTGAGCTCGGCTTGGGGTGGATGTTCAGAGACATCGGCAAAGACCAACGTCCATTCATCGGTCGTGAGGCAATCCAGCGAGAACTAGATAGCAGGGGTCGAAGGCGGCTTGTCGGCTTGACCATCGATTGGGAACAGTGGGATGACCACTACTCCCAGGCTGGTCACGTGCCACCAAAGGATCACACGCCAATGGCTGAAGAGATACCCCTATTCGACAAGGACCAGGAGAGAGCAGGTTTCGCCACCAGCTTCATGTATTCCCCGATGGCGCAACGCCACATCGCCATCGCCCAGGTCTTACCGGAATTCTCCGCTTTGGGAAGTGAGGTCGACTTCGAGGTGACGATCGATCATGTTCTCCACTACATCAAAGCCGTAGTCACCAAGATGCCGTTTTATGACCCAGCCCACAGGACTGCGTGAGGATGTCGATATGAGCAAGCAGCAAAGCGAATACGACGCCGTCGTCATCGGCGGCGGGCACAATGGGCTGATCAACGGTGCATACCTGGCCAAGGCCGGTCTGCGGACACTGATCCTCGAGCGACGCGACATCGTGGGGGGCGCTGCGATCACCGAGGAGCTCCATCCGGGCTTTCAGTTCACCACGTTCTCATATGCGCTCAGCCAACTCCGACCGCAGATCGTCCAAGAGCTCGAACTGGTGAAGTACGGGTTCATGCCGCTCCTGATGGAGTCAAATCTCACTCCGATGGAGAATGGTGACTATCTCCTCCTCGGTCAGGACCAACAACAGAACATCGCGGAAATCAGACGTCATTCCAAACACGATGCCGATGCCTTTGAGCAGTTCTCTCATGATGTGGCAATGGTGGTTCAGGCGGTTCGCCCGCTTCTTGACGCGATCCCTCCTGACGTCACCAGCACCGACCCCGAGGAGTTGCTGCGGATGGCAGCCCTCGCCCAACATGTTCGGAGCTTGCCTCGGCGAGTGCTGCACAACGGAATGCGTCTTCTCACCGGGAGTGCGGCCGATTTTCTCGACGACTATTTCGAAAGCGAGATCCTCAAAGCCGCAATCGCAAGTGCCGGGATCATCGGATCGAAGGTAGGTCCGAGGTCACAGGGATCTGGGCTTGTCATGCTCTACATGTCCATCGGAGAGCATGACGGGGATCAGGGAGCATGGTCCTTTCACAAGGGGGGCACCGGAGGGTTCACCCAGGTGCTTGCCAAGGCCGCTGTGGGTTTTGGCGCCGAGATTTCGACAGGGACGGATGTGTCCCATGTGATCACGAGCAACGGCAAGACGACAGGAGTCGCCCTCAAAGATGGAAAGGAGATCGATGCCGATGTCGTTGTCAGCTCGCTTGATCCTCGTCGAACGTTCTTGCAGCTTGTCGAGCCCAGGGAGCTTCCAACAGAGCTAGTCGATTCCATTGAGAGAATGCGTTTTCAGGGCACTTCATCCAAAGTGAATTTCGCCTTGGATGGTCTTCCCAATTTTCCGGCGTTGGCCGATCGCGGTGAGGATCCGTTTCGGGGATTCATCAACATGGGCCCATCTATCGACTACCTGGAACGGGCTTTCGATGATGCAAAATATGGATGGTTCTCACAGCAGCCCTATCTCGATTCGTGTGTCCAATCAACGATTGATCGCGACATGGCGCCTGCCGGCAAACATGTGATGTCGAACTTCGTTCAGTACACTCCATACGAGTTGAAGGGGAGTGATTGGGACACCGAACGAGAGAACCTTGGGGACACTGTTCAGGCGACAATCGAGAGGTTCTTCCCCGGCTTCAGCGACCTCGTTCTTCATCGTGAGGTGGTGACGCCACTTGACATCGAGCGGACGACTGGTCTGACCGAAGGCAACATATACGGAGGCGAGTTTCTGGGTCCCCAGATGTTCTTCTTCCGACCAGCCCCGGGTTGGAATCAGTATCGGACACCGATCTCGGGGTACTACCAATGCGGCTCCGGCACCCATCCCGGCGGGTGTGTGATGGGCGGGCCG
>CAXMPK010000257.1:0-36717 GCA_964195405.1 uncultured Acidimicrobiia bacterium | reverse complement strand
CAGCTGTCTCAGATGTCAGGCCAGGCACGCCGCCATGAGCAAGACCGCGCGTGAGTTACACGCTATGTCGGCTGAGAGGTCCGAGGCACCGGCCAACATGGAGTGGCGAGTTCTCTCCTCGCTGGAGGGCGATTTGGCGGTGGCTCGGTCGTGGAGGACCCCGATAGCCGTCGTAGCCGCGGTGGTGTCGATGACTGCGGCGGTGCTGATTTGGCGGTTGAGGCCTCGTACCAGCTAACACTGTTTGCACCCTGCCGTTAACTGCGGCTCGGGGAGGCGTTTGTTACGACTCAGGTGAAGGAGTTCGAACGCGCCGGAATGCTAGGTTCGACTGCTTCTTCCGATAGGAGTACTCGTGCCCGGTGGATCTGACTATCAGGGACCTTCCGACGCTCTCGAACGATATGCCGCCGTTGTAGGGAAGGCGGGTGAAGCCGTAAAGGGTGCAAAAAATCCCTACACCTCACGCAACGGCCACATGTTCAGTTTTCTTGATGTGGAGGGAGCAATGGCATTGCGTCTGTCGGATGAGCTGACCGATGAGTTTCTCTCCGGATACGAGAGCGGCCCGGTCATTCAGTATGGAAGCGTCATGAGAGGCTACGTCTCTGTTCCCGACGACCTCTTGAGCGATACCGAGGAACTCGGCTCCTGGTTCGAGAAGGCATATGTGTGGATAGGAACACTTGAACCGAAGGCGACCAAAAAGTAGTCCCGACCCCCGTCAACCCTTCGACTCGTATCGCCCTGCATTCGAATCTAGATCCCATCAACTCAGCTTGCCCATCACCTCAAACCCAGCAGCCTCATAGAAGGTGGTGGCAGCTGCGCGGTCTTCGTCGGTCATCACCCGACTGAGATGCATACCGGCCGCTTTCATATCTCTCAGCCCATGGTGGAGAAGTGCCCGACCCAACCCCTGGCGATGGAAGTCGGGGTGGGTACCAAAAGGCTCGATCTGGGCCACACCCGACTCGTCGGCCCACCAGACCATGAAAGATCCGATGGTTCCGTCCTCGTGCACAACCACCAGATCTCGTTTAGGGGTATAAACCGGTGAGCGCATGAAGCGCAGGTATCTCTGCAGGTGCTGGTCCGGCGGCATCGAGGACTCAAAGGCTGCGTGAGAGGCGGCGCGTCTGTTGTCGGCTTCATGTTCACCCTCGACGTGTCTGATTGACCAACCGTCGGGAAGCTTCGGCGCCGGAATCGCGGTAGAGGTGAGATCCCATTCGAACGCCCGGTAGTTGTATGTGGGAGCGAATCCATTTGCCTCCAGTTCCGATTCGAACTCCCGATCACGGTCAGAAACCCATGTCACCTCGCCTTTGCCCCCAAGCCGCCGACGCGACCAGCGGATCAATGGCCACAGATCGACGCCGGGCAGGCCGAAGATGCTGATCTCGCCGGGGTCCACCGGATCGACTACGACGAACGCCTCGTCATTCTGAATCCACCAGGTCGGCGAACGCCGCCGCTCATCCCAGTGATACATCCACCATCCGAGTTCTCCAGGGTGGACGTAGTAGCGGGTTGTTGTTGCGGAGAGGCCACGACTCAAGATCGATTGCATGAGCGGGAGTTCGCCCTCACCGGAAGGGCGGACATCCGAAGCGACGGGGTCGACGTCAAAAGCCGACGGCTCGATGTGGACACCGTGAAGCTCGGCCCCCTTTTCGGCTGTGCGCACGTACCAGTCGAATGGGAGCGCAGCGGTCGGGTCTCTGGTGTACGTGTAGGTCAGACCAACCGGGGTCTCGATCGCCTCATATCGAGGCTCGGCAGCGTCGAGGGCGTCCCGGTCCGCATCGGCCACCTCGTAGACCACACCTTCGGTCGACTCCCCAGGACTTGGTCGAATGTTGAGCTTCGCGGATCCATCGGTCGACGGCTTGTCGTAGGCCCTCGACCATCCCTCGAGGACATCACGTCCGATTGGTGTTGCTGTGGGGCATCGGCTCTTCAGTTGTGGCGGCCACATGTTGGAGCCATATGCGAAGTACCGGAACGTCAATCTGGTATCCAGTTCTCGAGGGGAATCCCTAATCCGTCGGCGATCCAGTTGGCGTAGGTGATGATCTTCACCGAGTCGTCAGCGATCACAACACTTTTCGTGCCCCCGCGGTTATGTAGACGCCGTGTTCCACCATGGCTCGCCACTCGAACACCTATTCCACGGCTTCAGTATGCACCAGAACCTCCTCTCATATCGGCACTTATAGGGCGGCTGATTACGGGCTTTCGTTACTTGCCTATATCTTCCGTGGGCTTCTGAACCATCTGCATCAACCAAAGGAGTCCTGGATGCCTGATCGAAAAGAACCCTCTTCGCCAGAGGTGCTTGAAAAGGCCCTGACCGCGGGTGTCCCGTTGGAGCGTTGGAAGGAAGGGTTGATGTTTGAGGGCATGAACCCGACTCCTGGATTGAGGAGTGCTTCTAATTGGTTCCCTCGTACCGAGGAACTGGGTCCGGATGAGATTCGCATCATTTTCATGGGGACTTCACCGACTATTCGACCTGGTCAGATGAACACTTCGATCCTGGTTCAGTTGGGGAACGGTGACAATTTCGTGTTCGACCTTGGTGAGGGTGCGATCGCCAACTATGTCGCCGGAGGTATGGCTCTGAACGAGTTGGATAAGGTCTTCATCACTCACCTCCATGTTGACCATTTCGGTTCGTTGCCATATTTGTACATGTTTGGTGGTTGGGCCGGCCGGTGGCATAAGCCGCTCCGAGTGTTCGGACCTTCGGGCCATGACCCCGAGTACGGAACCGGAGCCATGATCGACGGTATGAAGAAGATGGTTGGTTGGCACAAGGACGCCTTCAGCATTTTCCCGGTTGGTAAGGCATGGGATATTGAGGTCAACGAGTTCGATTTCCGTGACAACGGCGGTGTCATCTACAACGAGAACGGTGTGGAAGTGATCCACTGGCAGCGTTCTCATGCGAAAGATGGAGCTTCGGGCTACCGGCTCAACTGGAACGGCATGTCGGTGGTGTGGACAGGCGATGGGCGTCCCAGCGACCTTGATATCGAATACGCAGCCGGGGCTGATGTTTATATCACCGAAGCCCAACCAGAGGTGATTGCTATCAGTTCTGGCGTTCAGGGAGTGCCACCGTTCGTTGGTCGGTTCACCGTGGACATGCACCACACTCCCGCATACGCAGCAGGGTATTTGGCGAGTCAGATTCAGCCGAGACTGTTGATGACGACTCACATGCCTTTCGACACCTACCTAAACGAGGAGACTGTCGCTGAGGTGCGTCACCATTGGGACGGTCCCTACCACTTCGGCGCTCCCGACGGGATAGTGGTCAATGTCACCAAAGACGACATTTGGGTGCGTGAAGGAATCCTCCCCGATTACCCCAACAACAAAGCTCCGCAGTTCGACTTCGATGAGGGACAGTTGGTGATCCCTGCTCCACACCATGGGAGGGAAGACATTCAAGAACCCTTTGTCAGGGACCATGAAATCCCACCCGAGACGTACTACCCAGAGGGCTACCAACCAGGCGTGCTGGACAGTTGGCCTGTCGATGGCGAACTCGTTGCTCCGATAGAAGTACTACCCGAGAAAATGTTCCAAAGCATGAGCGAAAACTGGCGAAACCAGCAGACCTACAAAAAGCACATAAGCGAACTCACATCAGAGACCGAGTGACACCCGAGGGGCTCAATGATTCTCTTATGTCAAGGTGCCGGCGGTTTGTGGACAGGACTGCGATGGGTCACACCGGGTGGGGTGGACAGGCTCTTATTTAGGTCACATGGTCCGCCGAAGGGGTGGGTGGGGTCGACAGGTCATTATCAGGACAGAGGCCATCTTCGTCAGCCGGTTTGATTGGGTCAGACCTCTCCCAAGATGTCAGACGGTTAGATGTTTGTAGGTTTGGCGGGCCACATATCGTTTGAGGCGTCGCATGATTTCTGGAGTGTTCAAGCCTTCTGCTCGTCTTCTAGTCAGCGGGGTGGCATTGCGTAGTTTCTGGAATTCCTGACGCCGGTCTCCGATTGATAGTGTCGTTTCAAAGGAGTTGATACATGGGTCAAGAGTCTCTAACGCGTGAACAGGTTTCGGTTATCGCCTCTGAGGCTTATGTCTATGCCTTTCCCATGTTGATGGGATACCGATACGGGTACGCGACTTTTCTTCAGCCTGCCTCTCCTGTTTATGCAGGTCCGGCGAATGAGGGGCCGTTCGGCGAGGCTGTGACTCTGGACCACACCTTCACGGACGTAATTTCACCGAATGCCGACACGCCGTATTCCTTCAGCCTATTGGACCTGCGAGCCGAACCTGTCGTCCTGACCGTGCCTGAAGTCTCGGGCCGGTATTACGGGATGCAGTTCGAGAATCTGTTGGGCCACAACGAGTTTTATGTCGGTAGTAGAACGACGGGTACTGCCCCTGGGTCGTATCTCCTGATGGGTCCGCGGTGGGACGGTGACATACCGAACGGTTTCGCTGGGTCCTTCCGCTTCGAGACTGACCTGGTGTTTCTCATCGGTCGAACTCAACTCTTGGGTTCCGATGATCAGGATGCGCTGTCCAAGGTGATGTCGCAGTATCGACTCGAACCATTGGAGGTGTATCAGGGCGGGGAGGCTCCGCAGTTGCCTCCGTTTGACTGGCCTTATTGGGACGATGACGCGTCTCGCGACGAGCGGTTCATCGGGTACGTCAACGCGTTGCTGACATTCGCCTTACCCGCCCATCCTGACGAGGGAGAGATGTTCGAACGTTTCGCCAAGATCGGCATCGGACCAGGATTGGTGTTCGACGCCGAGTCTTTGAGCGAAGAACACAGAACAGCTCTCGCAGAAGGCGTTGCCTCGGCTCGAACCCTCATGGCGGAAGCCTCCGAGTCGCTGGGAGAGAACATCAACGGATGGATGACCATGGACCCATTCGGCAACCACGACTTCTATGGCGGCGATCATATGAAACGTGCTGCGGCCGCGATGGTTGGGTGGGGAGGCAACGATCAAGGCGAAGCCCATTATCCGATGGGTCGAGCCGACGCGGATGGCAACCCATTCGACGGCGACGCCAAATATCAGATGACCCTCGAAACGCCACCGCCGGTTAATGCGTTCTGGTCGGTGACCATGTACAACACTTCGTATGACGGGACCGCCGGTTATCTGGTTGAGAATCCAATCAACCGGTATCTGATCAACTCGACCACCGACAATCTTGTGTTGGATGACGACGGGGGGCTCACGATCACGATTCAGCGTGGCGAACCGACCGATGCGAAGGAACGAGCGAATTGGCTGCCAACTCCCGAAGGGCGTTTCTACCTCGCTCTGCGAATGTATTGGCCAAAACCCGCCGCACTCGACGGAACCTGGCAGCCGCTACCAGTCACCCGAATCGGTTAACCAACCACCGCACAGGTCGAACACCGACCAGCACACAGCGGTTCGTGACGGTCGCAACATCTCATGAATCGTTGCTGCGATCGACCTCTCGGTTGCGGACGACTCGTTCACCGTCTTTGCTGTGCCTGTCCATGTGATATTCCGCCCCCGTGATCGCCATCCACCGATCACCCAACCCTGCAATTACGAGACACGGTCGATGCTGAAAGTTGGCGGTGGGCGATGCCCTCGTTTGACATCCTTGTAGTCGGTGGCGGCTTCGGTGGCGCCTTCTGCGCTAGGGAACTCGAGAAGCACCTTGAAGGTCGCGGCGAACGAGTGCTGTTGGTCGCTCCCGACAACTTCATGTTGTTCTCTCCGCTGCTAGCTGAGGCGGCATCGGGGATGATCGAGCCTCGCCACGCCGTGATCCCTCTCCGGGAGATGCTCGATCGTGTCGATTTGCTGATCGGCACCGTCCACGAATTCGATATCCATGAACGTAAGGCCCTGGTTGGCGATGTCAACGGGGACAGCCACGAGATCGAGTTTCAGGTAGCCGTTTTGGCGGCGGGATCGGTGCCGACAGTTCCTTCAATCCCGGGTTTGAAGGAACACGCGGTTGGGTTCAAGACGCTGGCGGACGCGATTTGGCTCCGTAACCGGGTTCTACGCCAGCTTGACGCCGCTGAAGCGGCGGCCAACCCGGAGCGAAGGCGCCAACTCCTCACCTTCACATTCGTGGGTGGCGGCTACGCAGGCGTGGAAGCTCTCGCCGAGCTTGAGTCGATGGCCCGCGACGCGGTCAAGGTATATCCGAGCTTGACAACGGCGGACTTCCGGTGGGTGTTGGTCGAAGCGGAGGACTCGTTGCTTCCCGGCCTCCACCCGAGGCTCGCCTCCTTCAGTCTGCGCGTGTTACGCAAACGTGGCGTCGAGGTGTATCTCAGCACGCGCCTCGAAAGCTGTGAGGACCGGGTCATCGTCCTTTCCTCCGACCCGACAGCCCCTTACAAGTCAGAGACCATCGTATGGACAGCAGGCCAGCGCCCCTCGCCGCACGCCGCTCGTTGGGGTCTTCCTGTTGATACACGAGGATTCGTTCCGGTCGACGACTACATGCGGATATCAGGGCGGACCGACCTCTACGTGATAGGCGACCTTGCTGCCGTTCCAGACGTTGAAGGCGGGCTTTCTCCTAACACAGCGCAACACGCCCTCCGCCAAGCAAGGGTTGCAGCACGCAACGTGGCGGCCCACTTCGGCGCCGGAGAGCCAGCCCGCTACACATATCGCAACCGGGGGCTCGCCGTCACACTGGGCAAATGGCAGGGCACCGCCAAAGTACGCCGCTTCACTTTCACCGGTCCGCTGGCATGGTGGATGGGTCGCTCATATCACCTAGTAATGATCCCCGGCCTTGCCCGCAAGGCCCGGATCGTGAGTGATTGGACGATGAGCCTGCTCTTCCCGCGGGACGTGTCACAACTCGGCCAACTAGGCAAACCAACACCACTCGAATGACTCACTAGGAACCCTGAGCATCCAGCACGGCGCTTATGGGCGGCTTACGCTCTTGTCGCGTAGTACGGATTCGAGAACGGCTATGCCTCATCGATCCACGCGGACAACGCCTCCCAAACCGGCGCATCCAACGCGGCACGGCTCTGACGCACCCATGAGCTGACAACCGCGTCGTGGCCCGGTCGGCGACCTGGATAAATGTAGATACAGCCGATGACATCGTCACCGTCGAGGATCGAATAGGTGAAGCCCCATGCGCTCTTCAAAGTCCTTGGCGTGTTGGACCAGATCCTCCGAGTTCGCTTGCAAGGTCATAGCCACCGGCCAAACTTGCTCTTCTTGTTCATCGAATCCGGGAGTAGACCGGATGTGGTCGACGCTCGACATCCATGCAGCGTGATCACGGTCGTTGTGTTTTTCGCTCAGCGGTTCCAGGTGAAACTCCGACCAGTTGTGCACATCCGGCACTTCGAAGCTCAGCGGAACGAACGGGTTTGCCATCCAGCCGACCATAACCTCGGCTCAGGCCGCACATATCGGCTCAGTGTCATGCTTGGGGTATCGCCTGGCGGGTTGGTTCTGGATAACGATGCCCGCATTTTGGGTAAGGCTTGTTTTACGTAGGGCATCTCCTCAAGAGCGTCCAGAGGGACTGCGGCCCTTCCAACGTTTCAATCATCGTCAACAGCTACTCCCACGCGGGAAAGGCAGCGCGATGGGCACCACCGGGGGTCACGTCGATAGACTCTCACAGGAAGGGTCAATGAACATGTTGTGGATCCAAAACCGGGACAACTGGGAGAGTGGCCCGTACGTCATTGAATTACTCGGGCCAAAGCGGTGGGTTCTCACTCGTCTTGATGACGCCAAGTCTGAATCGCTGGTTCGCACCGATCACGGTTCTACGTTCGATAATCCCCTCCCTACCGATAACGGGTGGACGGGAAGGTCGCTCAGCGAGATGAAAGCGATTGCAGAAAAGATCGAGCAGCGTCATCTCGAAGCGCACATGATGCGACGCTTCTTGACGCTTCTATTCATGGCCATACTGGTATTTCTTGGCGCCGTTGTCGCTGGGACCGGACAACTTTCGACGGTTGTAGCGATTGGCGCATCTGGTGTCTTTTTGTTCGCACTCTCGAGAGTCATCGATCGAATGCGCAGTCGTCCATTGGAATACGTCAGCAAGTTCTACCAATAAGTTGCGCGTAGATGCGTTGGCTTTGAGCGGAAATGCCGGGAAACGTCAGACTGGGAAACTCGCCGATATTTGTCACACTCTGGGAGCAGAGTGAGGACTGAAGGTGATGACGCTCGAGAGCAGGACCTCCGACGGACCGAACTGATGTTCGCTGTATCATAGGTCGATCTGACCTAGGTGGACTCGATAACAGAGGGTTCGATGTCTCAAGCGACTAGCCCATACAGTTCTGGCGGCGGAGGAGTCACCTTCGAACGTCGCGTCGGAGCGGTCACGCTCGCCCGAATGCTGACGGTCACAACACACAGCGGACTCGGCGGTCGGCTCGTCAACTCAGCCGCGTTCCCGCAAGCTCCTAAATCCCCGACAGACGACCTAGTGGTGACCGCATCGCGTGCCGGAGACGAAACTCCGGAGTCTTTTGTCCGGGTTGGGGCACGCAGAGCCCCGAAGTTCACCAAGGGAAATCCGTATAAGAGCCGACGCAGCGCCAGACGTCACCGTTCAATTCTACCGAACAGCCTCCGCCGGTTGCCCTTCGTACCAGTCGGGAGTCATTGCAGGGACAATTCCCACGCAGGTCGCCTCAACGCCGACTCAGGACCTTGCGCCCATTCCGCGGCTCTCTCGGTTTGCTAGCCATGTTCGATGAGGACGCTGAGGGCGTCCCCTTATCCAGCCGAGACTAAATACGGGGACGAGGAACCTGTCCGGGTTCGGGCGTCCCCTATATCCCCGCCGAGTTTCCACAGAATGGAACGCGGCCGTATACTTGACGGACCCGCGAACCCCCCAAGGGGTGTAGCTCTAATTGGTTAGAGCGCCGGTCTCCAAAACCGGAGGTTGGGGGTTCGAGTCCCTCCACCCCTGCCAGGACTTCAAAAAAGATCTATAGGAATAGCTGATGAACCGAGAGATGCGTCGCCTCCAGGAACGCGAGGAGCGACGGAAGCAGAAGGAAAAAGAAGGCAGCACGAAGGCGCAACGCAAAGCGGCTCAGATGCAGTCAAAGCAAGCACCGACAGAACGCAAGTCTATCTTCCGACGTGTCCTTGACTACCTGCACGAGGTTCGTGTCGAGCTCAAAAAGGTCACATGGCCAACCCGTGACCAGATGGTGGCTTTCACCACTGTCACCCTGATCACTTCGATTACCCTCACCGGCGTCATCTTCGCCTTCGACTTCGGAGCGAAACAGTTCGTCATCTGGCTGATTGGTCTGACACGCTGATGACCGAGATGATCGAAACGGAAGACGTTGCCGTCGAGGAGCAGGTTGTGGACGTGGCCGCCGAGGACGCCGTCGTCGAGAAAGCCCCGGCCGAAGAGGCTGTAGCCGATGACGCTGCTCAGGAACCGCCTCCGCCTCCGATCAGCCCTTATGACCTCCCAGGCGATTGGTACGTGATCCACTCCTACTCGGGATATGAGAACAAGGTCAAAGCCAATCTCGAAACCCGAATCCAATCGATGCACATGGAGAACCGCATCTTTGAGGTGCACATCCCGATGGAGGACGTTGTCGAGTTCAAGGGCGGCAAGAAGGTCACTGTTGCCAAGAAGGTCTTCCCTGGCTACATCCTGGTGAGGGTGTCGCTGGACGACGACTCCTGGTACGCCGTGCGTAATACGCCCGGTGTCACTGGGTTCGTTGCTGGAAATGCCCAGAAACCCACGCCTCTATCTCGTCGCGAAGTCGAGAGATTCCTCGGTGTGCAGGAAGAGGAAGACAAAGGCAAACCACGCTTCAAGCCGGATTGGGAAGTCGGCGAACAGGTCCGTGTCGTCACTGGTCCGTTCGCAGATTTCAACGGAACCATCGAGGAGATCAACATCGATCAGCAGAAGATCGTTGTGTTGGTCAACATTTTCGGCCGAGACACGCCGGTCGAACTCGGTTTCGGGGACATCCAAAAGAACTAACGGGAACCGAAAATGGCTAGAAAGAAACTCGTAACAACTCTAAAACTTCAGCTTCCGGCCGGTCAGGCCACCCCGGCCCCTCCAGTCGGTACTGCCCTTGGCCCGCACGGTGTCAACTTGATGGAATTCGTCAAGGCATACAACGACATGACGGGAAGCCAGCGCGGTCAGATCATCCCGGTTGAGATCTCGATTTTTGAGGACCGGTCGTTCACCTTCATCACCAAGACCCCGCCTGCTGCCGCTCTGTTGCGTCAAGCTGCCCGAGTGGAGAAGGGCTCTGGCGAGCCCAACAAGGAAACGGTCGGCTCGGTCACCAAAGCCCAAGTCAAAGAGATCGCGGAAATCAAGATGCCCGATCTCAACGCCGTTGATCTCGACGGTGCGATAAAAACAGTCGAAGGCACCGCCCGCTCGATGGGCATCGTCGTCGAAGGCTGACAAACAAAACCCCGCCATTAGGGCGCGGATGACGCCCGGCAGGGCATCGCCTCGTCAGACGCGGATAGTGGGAGGCCGCAAGGCCGCCTGGACCACAAGGAGTAGACATGGCACACGGAAAAAAGTACATACAAGCCTCGCAGCGGTACGACAAGAACACCCCGTACCGGGCTGAAGAAGCCCTCGAGCTGGTGAAGACTCTCTCGTCGGCGAAGTTCGACGAAACAGTCGAAGTCGTCTACAGCCTGGGCATCGATCCCCGCAAGGCCGACCAACTTGTGCGTGGAACGGTGTCTCTTCCCCACGGCACCGGCAAAGACGTGCGTGTTGCCGTCTTCTGCCCGGCCGACAAGGAGAAGGAGGCAAACGATGCCGGCGCCGATGTAGTCGGCGGCAAGGAGCTCGCCGAGGCAATCGCCAGTGGTCGTGAACTCGATTTCGACGTTGCCATCGCCACACCCGACATGATGGCTGAGGTCGGCAAGCTCGGTCGCGTCCTCGGTCCCCGTGGGCTGATGCCCAACCCGAAGGCCGGCACGGTCACTCAGGACGTCGGCAAAGCCGTAGCCGAATTCAAGGCTGGGAAGATCGAGTACCGCAACGACAAGTACGGCAACATTCATGTCCCGGTCGGGAGGGTCAGCTTTGGGCTCGATCAACTGGTGGGGAACTTGGCATCGTTGACCGCCGAAATCGAGCGAGTCAGACCTCCCGGTGCGAAGGGCCGCTATATGGAAGCGATGTCACTGTCGTCCACTATGGGGCCCGGGGTCAAGGTTGACACCGGTCATCTCGACGAGCTCACCGAACTCGCTCAATAGCCCTCCCTCAACCAAGTGACGAAAAGCCCCCGACTGGGGGCTTTCTCAATAGCTGTGCAGTCCTGCAGACGCTCAAACTAGGGGGATCTCCGCGCCCCGGAACATCCGTGGGCTTGAGGGCTGCGGCTGCCAGGTCCACTGTCCGCACGCCGCCGACCCTTTGTCTGTGGACCAGGGTAGGTACTGGTCTCCAAAGTCGGCCACGCGACCCTCACTTATTCGGGTCCGAGGAGCGGGCGGGGGCGGTCAGGAAACCCGCCCGGCTACACGGAGACCCCCTGTTATCAACCCTCCCAGTGTCGCGCGGGGGTAGCCGGGTGTCCAGGGAGATTCTGGAAATCCACCCCAGTGCACACGCTACGACCGCACTCGGGAGTTCAGGAACGCGAGGAGTGCTTTATTGACGCGGTCGGGCTGTTCCAGAGACGGCAGATGGGCGGCGTCTTCGACCACAATCGCCGGCTGGTCACTGAGTCGAACCGCCAAATATCTCGCCGATTCGAGCATCTCCGCCAGGTCATAGGCGCCGACCATGATCAAGGTGGGGGCGTTGATCTCGTCCAGACTTTCGTTGGTGGGTGGGTCGAACGATTCAACATGTCTGTTTCGCTCAACCTCGGTCACTGCTGGGATCCGGTCCATTTCGATAAACAACTTCACCAGACTCGGATCGATGTCATCGAGGGACCTCCCGAGTCCGGCTAGCCAGATTGCCGCCTCGAGTTCCAGAACGCGTTCGACGTCGCCGGCTGCGGAAGCGGCTTCCGCCTCATCGACTTCGGGAATTTCGGTCCAGCCGTCTTTCGGTTCCCAACCACGTGCCGCAGCTCCGATCAAGACCAGCCCGTCCACCCGCTCGGGAACGGACAGCGCCAGGTGCATTGCTATCCCACCGCCAAGCGAGCATCCGACCACGACGGCCGACTCGATTTGAAGGTGATCCAGCACTTCTAGGGCATCACGCCAATCGGCATAAGACCCGGACACCCAAGGCGTCTGACCGAATCCGCGTTGGTCGAAAACAACACATCGAAAACCTGCGAGGTCCATCTGATCACGCCACATGCGAGAGTCCGCGACGCCGGCGTGAATGAAAAGGACGGCGCGACCTTCACCCTTTACCTGCCAGTACAACCCGTTTTTAGTGTGTCCACTCTCCAAGAGGTCAACATATCTCGAATTGCCCAGGAATGCGGTGGGATTACAATCCGATTCGTAACTCCAATACCTCGGCCGAAGACCGCCGGTGTCGGGCCCGCACTGCTTGCGGGAGGACTCAAAGGGCATTCTGCACGGAGTGCAGACCCCACCAGCGCAGGACCGCTTATCGAAAGCCCCTACTTCTGCTGAGGGGCTTTATTGATGTCTAGGGAGCAAAGCGAATGCCAACACCAGAAAAGGTTCAAGCTGTAGCTGACATCCGAGAAAAACTCGAGGGCGCCGAAGCGGTGTTTCTCACTGAGTACCGAGGGCTCACCGTTTCGGCGGTTCAGGAGCTCCGAAAGAGCGTGCGCGCCAGCGGAGGGGATTACAAGGTTGTGAAGATGACCTTGACCAAGCTCGCTGCCGAGGAGGCTGGGATCGAAGGGATGGCGGACTATTTGTCCGGCCCAACGGCCCTAGCGTTCGCCGATAGCGACCCCGCCGCCACGGCAAAAGCTCTCAAGGAATTCTCGAAGACGAACGACGTCTTTGTTCTCAAGGCCGGTTTCTTCTCCGGGGACATTTTGACCCCTGAAGAGATTTCGAAACTGGCCGAGCTTCAGCCCCGCGAGGTGCTGCTTGCGATGATTGCCGGGGCTGCCAAGGCTCCGCTGTTCAAGGCTGCCGGCATGTTCGGCTCCTTCAACCGCAATGCAGCCTCAATGTTCTCTCAGCTTTTGGATAAGAAAGAGTCGGGCGAGTATCTGCCTGAAGGTGCGGTTGAGACCAGCCTTCCTGCGGACGAGTCCGCCGAAACCACGGCCGAACCGGCCGAGGAGGAATAAGCAATGGCAAAGATGACCAGCGACGAGCTCCTCAGCTCGTTCGAAGAAATGACAGTCCTCGAGCTCAAGGATTTCCTTGATGCGTTCGAGGAGAAGTTTGATGTGACCGCTGCCGCCCCGGTAGCCGTAGCTGCGGCTCCGGCCGGTGGTGGCGATGGCGCCCCCGCCGAAGAGGAGCAGGACGAGTTCGATGTCGTCCTCACCGCCATCGGTTCCGCCAAGATCCAAGTGATCAAGGAAGTCCGCGCGCTTACCAGCCTCGGACTCAAGGAAGCCAAGGACCTTGTGGATGGTGCCCCCAACGCCATCCTCGAGGGTGTTGACAAAGAGACGGCTGACAAAGCCAAGGAGGCCATCGAGGCCGCCGGTGGTTCCGTCGAGCTCAAGTAGCTGCTCGTCCACTGTGTGGACAAGGTGGAGAGAGCCCGTTGGGCTTCTCTCCATCCACTTAGGGAAGGCCCCCGGAAGGGGGTTTTTCTCTTTCTGGATGAGCTGATCCCGCAACTATCTGTGAGGGCTACCACCTGTGAGGTGGTTAGCCGAGGTAGGCGGCGAGGACCGGGGTTTCCCTGGCACGCAGGACGACGTTGGCGTCGAGCTTCTCCAGGTTCTGCTCGATTGCCCGGGCGGCCTCGGGCACGGGGTGCTCGGCAAAGAATCCCCTCACCGACGCGGCCACATCGGGATGGGACAGGGCCGAGAGACCTTCCGCAATTCTGCCTCGGGTCATCCCGGGCATGGTTGTGAGAACTGCTTCCCAACGCGCGACGGCACTCTCCCAGACCTGAGGTCCGGATTTGCCCATCAGCAGCCGGGCAAACACCCAAAAGGCATCCTGGGTTCGAATCTCGCCATCGATCGCCTTATCGAGCGTCGAGATGGCGAGTTCGGGTTTCGAAACTCCTGCGACTGCGCGCAGGTACCTGACCTGATCAAGGGGAGTGGTCGCCTCTTGGTAGCTGTTCCACAAGATCTCGTATTCCTCGGACCCTCCGTGGCGGGCGTACACGCTAAGCGCGGCAGTACTCACCTCGGGGTCGAGTGATACTCCATCGAGGAGTTGACCAGCGACATCTCGAGCCTTCTCGATCACGGAGATGTCCTCGCCCAGATTGCCCATGCATGCAATCAGGTCGCCACGCAGTTTTCGATCAAGATCGCTTTCGGTGTCGTTCGGTTCCCAGCCAAGACGATCCAGAGCCGGTCCGACAAGGTCACGAACGAAGCCCTCGAATTTGTCGCGAATCTCATCATCGAGGGCGTGGTGCTCGAGAAGCGCAAGTCCACCGGTGATCACCGACCATATGGCTTGTTCGGTTTCGTCACCGAATTGGCCCGCTAGGTCGAGGAAGTCAGAAGACGCAACGGAACCGTTCTTGACGAACGCAAGAGTGTCAACCAGCAGTGTGTAGCGCTCGTAGTCGTCGAGAGACTCGATATTTGCCAGCAATGCTTCGAAGAGCTGCTCGGAATAGGCGGTCCGATAGAAGCCGGTCCCCCCCCCGTTGGCCACAATCCAGTCGAGATCGCCATCGATGGCTACGAGCCGCTCGTCGGTATCGAGCAGAACTTTCGTTTCGAATGGTTGACCATCGGCCGACCCGCGAAGAACGATCGGTACCTTCCAAATCGTGGTGTCTGTCTCGTCGGGGATGACCAGGTGACGACGCTGATGTAGCTGTATGCCGCCGTCCCTCAGCGTGATATCGATTTGGGGAAACCCACGCTGGTAAACCCAGGCGTTCATGATGTCACCTACTGGCCATTCCGACGCGCCATCGAGACCTTCCCACAGGTCGGATGTCACGGTGTTGGCATATTCGTGCTTACGCAGGTACTTGCCGACGCCTGCGCGGAACTGCTCTACGCCGATGAACTCGTCGATCATGTGAAGCACTGCCGATCCCTTGCCATAGGTGATGGCGTCGAACATCTGGTCCACCTCTTCGGGAGCGGTGACCTCAAACTCGATGGGTCGGGTGCTGGCAAGCTGGTCGATTCCCATCGCCCAGGGCACTTCGAGATTGGCGAATGCCAGCCAGCGTTTCCATTCGGGCCGCATCGCAACCGTCGCCTTCATTTCCATGAAGCTGGCGAATGCTTCGTTGAGCCAAGCTCCCTCCCACCACGCCATCGTGACCAGGTTGCCAAACCACTGGTGGGCAACCTCATGCCCGATCACATCGAGGCAGCTTTGTAGCTCGGCCTGACTGGCCTTGTCCTTGTCAATAACCAGGTATACATCCCGGTAGGTGATCAGGCCGACGTTCTCCATTGCTCCCGCTGCGAAGTCAGGGATCGCTATGTGGTCGAGCTTGTCACCGGGGTAGGGGATCCCGTAATAATCGGAGAGATATTCGAAACAGAAGATGGCATTCTCCAACGCCATCTCGGTGAGGTGGAGGTTGCCTTTGGGGGCGATGATCCGGGTCGGCGTGCCTCGAACGTCAACTGGCTCGGTGGCCTCAAACGCGCCCACGATGAAGGCCAGAAGGTAGGTCGACATCTTCATGGTCTGTGCGAATCTGAACTCGATCCGACCGTCGTCAAGGGCCCTGCGTTCCAATTCGCGGGCGTTGGAGTAGGCCTCAAAACCCTCGGCGACCACCAACGTCGGCTGGAAGGTTGCCTTGAAGTCAGGCTCGTCCCAACACGGGAAGATTCTGCGGGCATCGGTCGATTGACATTGGGAGGCGGCGAGGGTGTGCTCATCACCGTTGACGTCTTTGTAGACCGAGCGGTAGAGCCCGCGCAGTTGGTCGTTGATGATCCCGGTGTGCTCTATCTCGAGGCGATATGAGCCGGGAGCCAACTCACTCGCCAATGTCAGCGTCACCCGTTCGTATCGATGGTCATATGAGATTTCTGCGACCACATGACCTGAAGACAATGTGGCGGACTTGATGTCAACCTCGGCCGCGTTGAGCGAAATCGATGAAGTTGCCTCGGTTACTTCGATGTCGACCCCCACCGCGCCAACAAAAGTGAAAGTCTCCAGGTCGGGTTCTAGTTGGATGTCGTAGTGGGTCGGCACGACGTGGCGGGGCAGACGAAATGGGTTGTCAGACAAGAGAATCCTTGTTCAAGGGTGGCGTGCGAATTAGATGATACCGGCCCTCGACACAGGTGATCGATTCTCTCTTCGCTATGACTTCGTTGGTCTCGCGGTTCGCGCATAGGCTGATGCGTATGAAAAAGCCGATCCGCTCATTCGTTGTTCTCGCCCTGGTTCTTGCCGCCTGCTCACCGTCAGGTTCCGACGCCACCACTACGACTGTGGTCCCGTCAGCCACCACCGATGGGGGAGGCGGTGCCGTAACTACGACGACTGCATCACCCGCCCAGGCGACCACGTTGGCCCAGACGACCACCACTCCGGCTGTGGATGTTGATGCCGATGCCCTCGTGATGGCAAAGACCGCGGCTGTTGAAGCGTCGATGCCTGAGGGTTGGACCGCGACGACCGGCCCTGCAACAACGGATGAGCAGACAGAGGAGTCCTTTTACGAATCGTGCCTGTTGCCCGACGATCTCGATATAGACCACCTCGATGACTTCTCAGACGCGGCATTGCTCACGGAGTTCGAGGGCCCGTCCGTAACCCCGCCATTCCCTGGCCAACAAGGCTCGATCGAAGCTCGAGTCTTCGAGAGTGAGGATTTGGCGGTCCAGGCATTTTCGGTGTTCGAGAGGGTCTTTGGCACTGAAGAGGGCCTGGACTGCATGACTGACGCGGTTCAGAGTCTCGCCGGCGATGACATCCCAGCCGAGGAGTTGATCTTCTCGTTTGAAGAAGTGACCGTGGAGGGGTCTCAGGCTGGAGCCCGGTTTGAAATGTCGTTTGACGTTTCGGGGTTCGCCGGCTCGGTTTTCGTCGAATTCCAGGGCGCCCGAATGGGGGCCTGCACCATCGTCGCCAGCTTCATCACTTTTGGTGAGCCGTTTGACAGAGATGTCGCCGATGCCTTGTTTGCTGCGATCGTAAGCGCGTAAACGAGGGGTTACGCTCCGCAAGCGTTACGCGACTCCCTGACCTACGCGACAAAGCCGCCTCTTCCCTTCGATTGGCGAACGTGGCACAACTGTGCCCATGTCCAATGAGTCTCTCCACACGGTGCGAGATCGTTTCTCCGAGTTCATCGACCGAGTGCAAACGCACCATGAACGCGTGGTTGTTACCAAGAACGGGAGGCCTTCCGCGGTGCTGGTCAGCCCTGATGATCTCGAGTCGATGGAGGAAACACTTGCGGTTCTTGGCAATTCTGATGCGGTAGCCGAATTGGTAGAAGCTCATCGCGCCTACCTTGACGGTGACGTCATTCGTGGTGTCAAAGCCGTCAAAGCTCTGCGAACAGAGTGACGACTTCTCCGTATGAGATTGTTGTCACGCCACCCGCGGCACGCGCTATCCAGGAGACCCTGCCGGAGAAGGTGGCTTTCGCTGTGATCGACTTCATCACGGGACCGTTGGTGGATAACTCGAAGCGGCTTGGAGCGCCTTTGCGGGGCAAACTCGAAGGAGTATGGGGTGCTCGACGAGGTACATATAACGTGCTTTACCGCATCAATGACGATCGACTAGAAGTTGTCATCCTTCGTGTCGGACATTGCAGGGCCGTTTATCGACCAACCTGAGGTTCGCGGAGATCCCCGACGCGGCCCAGTCGCTTGCCGAGATTTCGGACTTCACTAGCCGACATCTGAGAGCCAACGAGCTTTGAAGGCCTCGCGGTACAGTCCTGGGCGCGTATTGCTGAATAGAACGTTCCATTCATTGGAACAGTCCCTGAAAGGCCGGAGGACGCGGGATGCGTGAAGAGGCACGATGTGTGATCGTCGGGGGAGGAGCTATGGGTGTGTCCCTCCTCTATCACCTTGCGCACGAAGGCTGGACCGACACCGTCCTGATCGACAAAGACGAACTCACATCAGGGTCCACCTGGCATGCCGCCGGGCTGATCCCTCATTTCATCGGCAGCCTCAACATGGCCAAGGTTCATGCCTATGGCGTGGAGTTGTACAAGAACCTCGAGACGGAGACCGGATTGCACACAGGGTGGCACGGATGTGGCGCAGTACGTCTTGCCACCAACGCCAATGAGGCCGATTGGTTTCGATACGTCCATGGTGTTTTGACGTTGGCCGGTGTCGAGTCCCATCTGATTGGGCCATCGGAGATTCTCGAGCTCAACCCCCTACTCGAAATCGACGACGTCGTCATGGGATTCCACACTCCTGGAGATGGCTGGACCGACCCGTCGGCCGCCACCAACTCCATGGCTGCAGGCGCTCGCCAGCTTGGTGCCGAAATCGTCCGACACAACCGGGTGACCGATCTGAATCAACTCCCTGACAAGAGGTGGGAGGTCGTCACTGAGAAAGGTCGAATCGTTGCCGAACATGTGGTGAATGCTGCTGGTCACTACGGCCCACAACTTGGTGCCATGGTCGGTCTTGATGTCCCGATCGTGTCGGTCGAGCACCAATACCTCGTCACCGAGGCCATTCCTGAAGTGCAGTCCTTGAATGTCGAACTGCCAGTCGTTCGCGACCCAAGGGCTTCGTGTTATTACCGCCAGGAACACGATGGTCTGATCATCGGCCCCTATGAGATGTCCGGATCTGAGCCGCTGGGGCTGGAAGGCTTCGATTGGGGCGAAACCTTCTACCTGACCCCTCCCCGGATCGACCGTCTTTTTGAATCTCTGGAGCTCGCCGGCAAACGGATACCTGCTTTCCAGACGGCCGGGATCAAGCAGGTGGTTTCAGGGCCGATCACTCACACGCCCGACGCTGGATTCCTCATGGGACCGGCACCTGGTCTGGAGAACTACTGGATGTGTGTCGGAGCCTCGATCGGGATCACCCAGGGACCGGGCGCCGGCAAGTATTTGGCCCAGTGGATGGTCCACGGGCAAACCGAGATCAACGTGGCTGAAATGGATCCACGTCGCTTCGGCCCCTTTGCCAACGGGGGGTATACCTACGACCGAGCACTCGACGAATACCACGAGATGTATCAGGTTCGTATGCCCGGTGAGTATCGAGATGCGGGGCGTCCCCAGAAGCAGAGCCCGCTATATGACGTGCTCGACGCCAAGGGCGCCAGGTGGCAGGAGGTGTGGGGTTGGGAGCGAGTTCAGTATTTCGGGGCTGCAGAGGACTATTCGTTTGCGAGATCCTCGGCATTCGAAGCGGTTGGAGCAGAGGTTCGGGGAGTTCGAGATGGTGTCGGGATCTGTGACCTCACCGCTTTTTCGAAATATGAAGTGACCGGGCCCGAAGCTGCTGCGCTTCTCGATCGTCTTTCGGCAAACCGTCTTCCCGGTGTTGGAGGCATCCGTCTTGTCCACATGCTCACCGACAGCGGCGGGATCGAGACCGAGATGACGATTACCAGACTTGGAGAACAACGGTTCTATCTCAACTCCGGGATCACGATGGAGCAACACGATCTCGATTGGCTGAAATTCCACGTCGAATCTGGTGAGGATGTTGCGGTTGCAGATGTCACCGACGAGCTCGGTCTGCTTGCTGTTAGCGGGCCACAGGCCCGTGAGCTGTTGGCAAGACTCTCCGCGGCAGATCTGTCCAACGAGGCTTTTCCGTGGCTGACCGGCCAAGAGATCGAGGTTGCTGGTGTGCCCTGTCTCGCTCTTCGGGTCAGCTACGTGGGTGAGTTGGGGTGGGAACTGCATCACCCGATCGATCGAATGAGTGAGCTGTATACGGCGATCCACAAGGTCGGAACCGACCTCGGGCTACTCGACTACGGCAGCTACGCCATGAACGTCATGCGCATAGAAAAGGCCTATAAGGCAATGGGAACTGAATTGACGACGGAAATCACTCCGGTGGAGGCGGACATTCAGCGGTTCGTCAATTGGGAAAAAGAGTTCGTCGGCAGGGAAGCCGCATGGGCTCGGCGTGACACTGACCTCGCGATGTTGTGTGTCTACGGAGAGCTTGACGCTGACGGTGCCGATGCACGAGGAAACGAGCCGATCTGGTCGGGCGATCAGCTAATAGGCTTGACTACGGCCGGTGCATACGGGCACACAGTTGCGAAAAGCCTTTTCTTTGCCTACGTCGCCCCCGAATACGCTGAGCCAGGGTCGGATTTCGAAATTCAGGTCCTCGACCGACGTCGTAGGGCGACGGTACTGGCAGAGCCTGCATGGGATCCCTCGAATCAGCGGGTGCGAGCGTGACCGGCCGCCGCTCCGGGGGGCGGGCAGCCAGGCACGCGGCGCGAGCAGCAGGTCTCGCCCAGGACGAACGTCCAGTGCAACGCGGGCAACAAGGCGGTAGATACCAGCCGCTCACAGAACCCGACATGCAACGCATCTTTCACTCGGCACTCGAGCTTCTCGAAAACCTGGGGATGGCCGACCCTCTGCCCGAATTCATCGAGGTCGTGACCGAGGTTGGTGGTCACGTCGACGAGAACGGTCGTCTTCGCTACCCGCGTCACGTCGTCGAAAAGGGAATCGAAATGGCGGCGAAGTCGTGGGTGTGGCATGGGTTCGATGAGGAGCACAGCATTGAGCTCTCCGATTCGAGTGTTCATTTCGGGACGGCGGGCGCAGCAGTTCTCGTGCTCGACCACGACTCTCAGTCCTTCCGGCGTTCAACCACCCGGGACCTCTACAACTTTGCTCGACTGGCCGACACGCTGGAGCACATTCATTTCTTTGCCAGGACGGTGGTGACGACAGAACTCGTGGATCTGACTGAACTCGACCTCAATACTGCCTACGCCTGTCTCATGGGCACAACCAAGCCGATCGGGACGTCGTTCTTCAAGAAAGAGAACGTCTACGACGCCGTCGACATGTTTGATATCGCCCTGGGCGGCGAGGGAGAGTTTCGAAAACGCCCGTTCGCCTGCTCCAACACCACGTTTGTTGTGCCGCCTCTGCGGTATGCCACGGACGCGGCAGAAGGCCTGGTCGCTCAGGTAGAAACCGGGATGCCCATCAACCTCTTGTCAGCGGGGCAGGCAGGGGCGACGTCCCCGGCTTCGCTCGCCGGTTCTCTGGTGCAGGCCCTTGCCGAGTGTCTCGCCGCCCTGACAAGTGTCAACCTGCTCTCGCCCGGCCATCCTTGCCTGATGGGCATGTGGCCTTTCGTGTCTGATCTCCGCACAGGAGCCATGACGGGTGGTAGTGGTGAGGAGGCGGTGCTTGTGGCTGGGGGAGCACAGATCGTCAACTGGATGGGTCTTCCCTCTGGTGTCCCCGCAGGAATGGCGGACTCAAAGGTTTCTGACGCACAGGCGGGGCACGAGAAGGGTCTGACCATCGGGCTCGCCGCCCAAGCAGGGGCCAACCTCGTTTACGAATCGGCCGGGATGCTGGCCTCACTCCTTGCATGCTCTCCAGAAATGATGGTGATCGACAACGACCTCCTGGGTGCGGCCAACCGGACGGTGCGCGGCATCGAGGTCAACGAGGACACACTGGCGGTGGAGGTCATTGCTGATGTTGTCAACGGCCCTGGTCACTTCCTAGGTCACGAACAGACCCTTCGTCTGATGGAAAAAGACTATGTATATCCCGAAGTCGGCGACCGGCTCAGCCCTGACGACTGGGCCGACGCCGGTGGCATGTCAGCAGCAGATCGGGCCCATGATTATGTAGAAAGGATCTTCGCATCTCATTTTCCGGACCATGTTTCTCATGCTGCTGACCAGGAGATACGGAAGCGATTTCCCATCAGGCTCCCGGTTGAAGCAGTTCGAAGCGGGGTCTGAGGTGTCTTCAACGGTGGATCTGCTCCTCGACGAGTCGCGAGATCTCCCGCACCGAGTCTCCAATAGCGCTGGCATCGCGATCGCCGGGGAATCTATAGCTGTCGCTCGTAGGGTCGACACGATCCACTGCACCCACTCTTCGAGAGCCGCCGGCAACCTCGAGACGGTGCTCTTGGGAAGTCCAGTTGTTCTGGCTACCTTCGAGACCCCGGCACTTCCTTCGTTCGCTCGGACTGCCCGAAGTGCTTCGAAGGCTCGCTCGATTGCTTGCATCGGACGTCGGATCCCACTGAGTGGATCGTTCCACTAGATGGGCACATTCAATGAGTAATGATTTGCCCTCGCGGGCTCAGGTGGTGATTGTTGGTGGCGGGATCATCGGTTGCAGCATCGCCTATCACTTGGTTCGGCGCGACGTGGGTGAGGTCCTCCTACTGGAGCAGAACAAATTGACCGGTGGCACTACCTGGCACGCTGCCGGTTTGGTGAGCCAGCTGAAATCATCTCACCGCCTCACCCAGCTGGCCATGTACACAACCCGCCTGATCATGTCACTCGAGGAAGAGACTGGCCAGGCCACCGGGTTCCGGAAGACAGGGTCTATCTCGGTTGCCTCCGATCCCGAACGTTGGGAGGAGATCCTTCGTGGGCTCTCGATGGCCAGAACAGTCGGTGTCGACATGTATGAGATCTCGCTGGCAGAAGCCAAAGACATGTGGCCCCACCTCAACACTGACGATCTCGTAGGCGCCGCCTTCATACCCGACGACGGCCACACAAGCCCGGTTGACACCACGATGGCCTTGGCCAAAGGAGCCAAAGACAAAGGAGCAACCATCATCGAAGAAGTTGGTGTCACATCGCTCCTGACTTCGAATGGAAAGATCACCGGTGTTGAGACCGAACAAGGAGCGATCGAGGCAGAGACGGTCGTTCTGGCTGGAGGGATGTGGACTCGTGAGCTTGCCAAGACGGCTGGCGTCAACGTGCCACTGCAGGCATGCGAGCATTTCTACATCGTCACCGAGCCGATCGACGGCTTGGCACCCGACACTCCGGTGCTTCGTGATCCGACCAACTACACATACTTCAAGGAAGAGACCGGGAAGATCATGGCGGGGTTCTTCGAACCCCGTGGAAAAGTGTGGAATCTTGATGGGATTCCGAGGGACTTCAGTTTCGGCACACTTCCGGAAGATTGGGACCATGTTGGACCCATTTTTGAACGCTCGATCCACCGGGTGCCGGCGATTGGGCAAGCCGGAATCCAGTTGTTCCTCAACGGGCCGGAGTCGTTTACTCCAGACGGGACCTATTACCTAGGTGAGTCGCCCGAAGTCGATGGTTGTTTCGTAGCTGCCGGCTTCAACTCGGTCGGGATCCAGTCGGCGGGCGGTGTCGGTTGGGTTCTCGCCGATTGGATCGTCGACAGGCACCCCCCGATGGACCTGTGGCCAGTTGACATTCGGCGAACGCTGCCTTTCCAAGCTGATCCGGCGTTTCTGAACAAACGGATTCCAGAGAGTCTTGGGCTCCTCTATGCAATGCACTGGCCGCATCGCGAATACGAGAGCGCCCGAGGAATCAAGAAATCTCCGATCCACGATCGACTCGATCGGGCCAATGCCGTGTTTGGCTCGATGGCGGGCTGGGAACGTCCCAACTGGTACGCACGTGAAAGCCAGGAGCGGCGGTACGAATACTCGTTTGGCAAGCAGAATTGGTTTGAGAATGCAGGCGACGAGTGTCGGGCCACACGCAAGGCCGTGGCTCTGTACGACCAGACATCATTCGTGAAGTTCGACGTTCGTGGCCCCGACGCCGCAGCAGGGCTCAATTGGATGTCAGGCAATGATGTTGCCGGTGAGAGCGGGCGGGTTGTCTACACGCAGTGGCTCAACGAGCGGGGCGGGATCGAACAGGACCTGACGGTCACCCGTCTTGCGGAGGACCATTTCATGGTTGTCAGCGGATCCGGTGCGCCGACACGCGACGCTTCACATCTCCGCCGCTCCCTGGCTGGGATGGACGTTGAAGTCAGAGACATCACCGAGAAGATGACGATGTTCGGGATCATGGGGCCTAATTCCCGTGATCTGCTTTTAACCCTTTCAGACGCCGATCTCTCCAGTGACGGCTTTCCGTTCGGAGCGGCTCGCCGGATCGTCGTCTCAGGTCACGAGGTGCTCGCGTTGCGGGTCACCTATGTGGGGGAGTTGGGTTGGGAGCTCTATGTCTCATGGTCAGACGCCGAGTCTCTCTTTGACGATGTTGTGAGGGCTGGCGCTTCACACGGGCTACAGCTTGCCGGATACCACGCGATGAATTCGCTCCGCCTGGAATCGGGCTATCGACACTGGGGTCACGACATCTCCGACGAGGACACACCTCTGGAGGCGGGTCTCGGCTTCGCCGTCGCCTGGGACAAAACTGGTGGGTTCCGCGGCAGGGAGGCTTTGCTCACCCAGCGCGAACAACCCCGAGTGAAACGTCTAGTCCAGTTCCGTCTCGAGGATCCCGACCTCATGCTTTATCACGACGAACCCATCTTCAATGACGGTGAGTTGGTGGGTCGAACTACTTCGGGAGCATGGAGCTACACCGAAGATCGATGTCTGGCCATGGGGTATGTGAGCGATGAGGACGGCGTGACGCTCGCGTATCTGGATGGTGGGGCTTTCGAGATTGAAGTTGCGGGAAATCGGATTTCGGCAACAGCGTCACTGCGATCGTTTTACGACCCCAAAAGTCTCCGGGTCAAGATCTAGCGACTACTTCGGCTCCGGTTTCTTCCGGCTCGTCGTCCAACATTTCGGCCGGAAAACCTGGGGCGAGAATCTCGCAACCGACCGCATCCTCAAGAGGTCGCACGATGTTGGGCGACCATTCTCGGGCGCCGACCCGCTCCTGCCCATCTTGTCAGCCCGCCGGGAGACCGGCGTTCCCAGTTTCACAGCACCTAGCACTTCCTCTCCAGAGTCAGTCACTTCGGACCCAGAGTTGTATCGGAAGATGGGAGCACACCCGACAACGTCTCCTTGCAGACGCATACGACTCTCAGATCTACGAACAGGCGCGCTGGCTATCCAATCTCGACAACCCGGCCTGCGCCTAGTGTCCTGTCTCGAGGGCTGTTGCCGAAGATCTCGTCGGCGCCAATCCGAAGAGCATCAAGAGCACCGCAAGTAGGGCGAGTCACGGTGCAGAAAACCCGGTGAGCGGGAGGCGGGCCGACAGAAGGATCCGGCCGTTGTGGACAACTGCAACACAGGGTGCATTCCTTGGATCTCAACCTCAAGGGGCGCGCAGTGTGCAGGGTAGAGGGTGGCGTGCCGGGCCGCGGGGAAACTGGTGCCTGTCAATCGAGTGGCAAGCGGGTGTATCTGTTCGGAGTGTCTGGATGATGAAAATGACCCATGGGCCCATTGTCTACAAAATGCTGGTGCCAACGGGCCATCGCCTCCGAATCGAGGTTGACACCGAGGCCCGGTCCTTCCGGAACACGGACAGTGTTGCTCGTCTGGCGGAACGGTCCATCTTCGATGACGTCCCCGATTTGCCAGCGGAACAGTGATTGTGACGGCTCGGTGATCCATTGAGTAGCCGCCGTCAGATGGAGATAAGCCGCGGTCATGATGCCCAGGTCGTTTGAGTAGTTCCAGTAACCCTTGCCCATCGCCTCGCAGGCAGCGATGAATCTGAGCGTTGCCGAAAGGCCGCCGAGTGCGGCGACGTTGCATACGAAGGTATCGGGCGCTCCTAGGGCAACAGCTCGTCTCAAATCGGGCACATGGCTGGAGAACGGGATGATGGTGTGGCGACGCAGTTCCGCCATCTCCTCGAAGGTCGCGACCGGGTCCTCATAGTTGCGAATGTTGTACGGCTCAATTTCCTTCAGAACCCAGCGGGCAGTCGCTAGCGACCATTGCATGTTCGAGTCGAGGCGGATCATGGCCTCCGGTCCGAGCGCCTCGCGCAACATCCGGACGGTCCGTATCTCCAATTCGGGGTCGCCGAGAATCAACTTGCCCTCGAAATAGGTCGAGCCGTGCTCTTCGCGCATCCTCAGGCAGTATTCAACGATGTCCTCGGCCGACATCTCGCCGCCAGCTCCTTCGTGCTCGGGCCTGAAAGAGAAGTATTCGGTGAAGGGGATTTCCTTGCGAACGGCACCGCCAAGCAACTTGTAGAGGGGCATGTCAAGAGCTTTTCCCTTGATATCCCACAATGCCAACTCGACAGCGCCGAAAGCAACCATCGATGCGGTCTCGCCGGTGTTAGCCGTGATCTGGGAAGCCGGGACGCAACGGGCATTGCAATCGGCGAGATCGAGCGGGTCGGCGCCGATCAAGGCCGGAGCGATCTCATGTTCGATCACTTCGCCGAAATGCCACCACGGCGCCTCGCCATAGCCCACCAGACCTTCGTCGGTGTTGACCTCGACGATCGATTTGGAAGCACCTGGATAGAGCCCTGCTGTCCACCAGAAAGGCGCGTCGAGGGGCACGTTCACGTGAGTCACACGCACGCTGGTGATCTTCATGTCTTTGTCCTTCAGCGCACCCTACCTTCGGACCGGTCGACCTAGAGTTGGCTTCGCAGCCGATTGATTCCATTCCTCGGTAATTTTCGCGCCTTGTTCCACCTGGTGGCAAGCTTAAAAACCGGAGTATCTGATTGGCTCTGAAGCATTTCAAGGGTCATTTCAGATAAAAACCACTATTGGTTGCTCGGTCACAGCGAATCGACTACGTTCAAATCGGGCGGCTTTGCCGACTTGCATCGCTTGTGTGGGCACAATTCGGTTGGAACCGTCCAAATTCTGGACTATCAGGAAGTGGATAATGGACTGGAAGACATTTGATTGGGCTCGTGGTTCAGCAAACCCCATCGAGTTAGACCTCATTGAGCACTACGCCGGGGGAAAGATCAATCGCCGCGATTTTCTGAGGCGCGGCGCAATTCTCGGGCTTGGTTTACCTTTCTTGACAACGATCATCGCGGCGTGTGGCGATTCTGCTGCGACCACAACAACAGCGGCAGCAGGGGCTGGCACGACGGCAGCCGGCGCCGCGCCCACCACAGCGGCACCGGTCGCTGGCGGCTCGATCGTCATCGCCATCCAGACACCGTCCAGCCCGCTCGATCCGGTCAACATGCAAGACCTCGGCACTTACGCCGTGTTGGCATCGAGTTTCGAGTATCTGGTCGCCGTTTCCGACGACGGGGTGACTCTTGGCGACCAAGGTCTGGCCACCAGTTGGGAAACCAACGAGACCGGCGATGTGTGGACGTTCCAGCTTCGTCAAGGTGTGAAATGGCAGGACGATTCGGACTTCACGTCGGCTGATGTGGCGGCGACGATGGATCGTATGGCCGCGGCTAACAACGCCGGCCTCGGCAGTGTGATCGCCGAAGGGTCAACCGATGCGTCGGATCCTGCTGTGGCTGTCATCACACTGGTGAGTCCCAACGGGAACTTCCCGGTGCTGGTGTCGACGTTCAACGCCCAGTCGTTGATCACACCTGCGGATTACACAATCGGAACCACTTTGGACGGCAGACCAGCGGGTACAGGGGCGTGGATTCTCGACAGTTACACCGAGGGCCAGAGTGCCGTTTTCTCGGCGAACCCCAGCTATTGGGGCCCGGGGGTGTTCCTCGATTCGGTCGAGCTTCAGCAGTTCGACTCTACCGACACCATGGTCATCGCACTTCAGGACGGCTCGGTTGACGCCATCCAGCAGTTCTCGGTGATCGGTGGCGAGGGACTCCTGGATAATCCCGACTTCAATGTGACTCAAACCGAGGCAGCTACCCACCGTCAGGTGTGGTTCAACACTCAGGTGGGTCAGTTCAGCGGCGCCGATCCTCGTCTGCGCCAAGCGATGGCCCTCTCGATCGACCGTGAGGAGATGGTGACGCTGCTGTATGGAGGGAAAGCCCGGATCGCTAACGACCATCCCATCGTCAAGAGTCTGCCGTTCTACGATCCCGACGCGGTGCCGCAACGGACCCGCGACATCGAGCAGGCCCGATCGTTGCTGGCCGACGCCGGGTTCCCTGACGGCCTCTCGAGCGCCATCAATCACGGCGAGCTTCAGGAGATTCCGGACTTGGCGGCAATCATCCAGCGCAACGCCGCGGATGCCGGTTTCGACCTTGCGGTCAACCAGCATCCCCAGGCCACCTTCTATGGAGACAGCTGGTGTCCGGAGAGCGCTGAAGGTGAGCCACCGTGCTTCAATTCCAGTGAGTTCGGTATCGTCGACTACGGCCATCGCCCGACGCCGGACGTGTACCTCACGTCGGCGCTCGAGACCAACGGTGTGTGGAACTCGTCCGTGTACGCCAACGCCGACTTCGACGCCTTGGTGAAGGACTACCAAGGGGCCGTCGATGTCGCCGGGCAGAAGACGGCCATCGGATCGATCCAAAAACATCTCTGGGAGAACGTGCCGGCTATCTACCCGTACTTCTTCGACTATCTGTCGGCAACAAGGGCAGGTGTTGAGGGGATAGTCTTCACCCCGTTGGGTCACGTCATTGTGAACGGAGCCTCTCTGAGCGCCTAAGTCGGATCAAGTCATCGCCATGGGGATCCGGACGGCCCGGTCCCCATCGCGATTTGCAAGAAGGGTTGAAGAGCATTTCTAGGCTGCTCGGATAGATGGGACGATTCATTCTCAGGCGGGTGGCGTTGTCGCTGGTGACACTGTTCGTTTTGATCGTCATCGTGTTCCTGCTCACTGGTGTGTTCCCCAGCGATCCGGCTCGTACGATCGCCGGGCCGTTTGCGTCCGAAGAGACCTATCTGCTGATTCGGGACCGTATCGGGTCTGACGACCCCATGCTCACGCAGTTTGGGAGACTGCTGGTGGACACAGCCACCTTCGACTTTGGTGATTCCTACGAGTTAGACACACCGGTACGCGGTTTGATCATTCCGGCGTTGGGTCGCTCGGCCCTGCTCGTTGCCTTCGCTCTTGCAATGACAATTCCCATCAGCATCGCCGCTGGGGTCTACGCCGCGCGCCATAAAGACACCTTCATAGACCGATCAATTGTCACCGTTGGAGTATCCAGTGCGGCGATTCCTGAGTTCGTCTCCGGAATAATGTTGCAGTATTTCATCGGCATCCAACTCGGTTGGTTCCCGGCCATTGCCGACCCACCCGACGGGGCAGGTTTGGCGGAAAAGCTCTACTACCTGGTGCTCCCGGCGCTAGCGATCCTGTTCGTCTATTTCGGCTACATCGCGCGAGTTACCCGAGCGGGCACGATCGAAGCCGTAGAGGCCGACTACACCCGCACGGCGTACATGAAGGGACTCAGTAGTCGCCAGGTCATCAGCAGGCACGTTCTGCGCAACTCTCTTCAGCCAACCGTGGCCGTTATCGGTACCCAGGTCGGCTATCTCTTCGGCGGCCTGGTCGCCCTCGAGGTCCTCTTCAACTACAAGGGTTTGGGAAATCTGATCCTGCGTGCTGCTCAGAAACAGGATCTGGCAGTCCTTCAAGCGGGCATAATCACGGTCGCCATCATTTTCATGATCGCAACGCTGGCAGCCGACATCACCATTGCCTGGATGAACCCCCGGGCCCGACTCGATATCAAGGAATGAAGAGCTTGACATGAGCGACGACAACGGAAACGGCGGGCCGGCGACCGACCTCGTGCCAGCAGCCGGTGAACCAGAAATCGACCGGGCCGCCGAACGCAAAAAAGCCCGTAGGGAACGGCTGAGGCTCCTCTATCGGAGCCCCGCTTTCGTCATCGGCCTCCTTATTGTCGCTTTTTGGATCTTTTGCGGACTGTTCCCCGACGTTCTCGCCCGATACGATCCGCTCGATCCGGTGCGCCTCGATGACGGCAGCATCCTCGGTGCCCGCTTGCCGCCCAGTAGCGACGCCTGGTTTGGCACCGATCAAATCGGTCGAGACGTGTACTCCCGCACCATATGGGGCGCGAGGAGCGTGCTCCTCACCGCCCCGGCGGCGGCGATCCTCGCCGTCATAATGGGCACACTGCTCGGTTTGATCACAGGCTTCTATCGCGGTTTGGTCGACGACATCATCAGTCGGGTCATCGAAGGGTTTCTTTCCATCCCCGTCATCCTGCTGGCCCTGCTGGCTGCTACCACTCTGGGCACTTCCCGCGGCGTGATCATCGCAGTGATAGCGGTGTTGTTCACACCTGTGGTCACCAGAACGATTCGTTCATCGGTGATCGCCGAAGCCCAACTCGACTATGTGACATCAGCTCGACTCAGAGGTGAAGGCAGCTTCTTCATTATGACACGGGAGATCTACCCCAACATCACCGGGACCGTTGTGGTGGAGCTGACTGTGCGGCTCGGCTACGCCATTTTCACCGTGGCAACACTTGCCTTTTTGGGCATAGCGTCCGGCGACGTTACCACTCCCGACTGGGGTGTAGACATCAACCAAACCTTCGTGCTTATTCAGTCGAACCAGTGGTGGCCCACCATCTTTCCGGCGCTCGCCATTGCCGCACTGGTCATAGCGGTCAATCTTGTGGCGGACACTATCGATAGGGTGAACAAGGCATGAGCGACATCGCAACGCGGACTCAGAACAATGGCGGTGAATCGACAGCTCCGGACGCACTTGTGGTCGAGGACCTCAGGCTCGCCTATATGGTTCGCGGCATACCCCGGGAAGTACTCCGCGGCGCTACGTTCACGGTCGGTGCCGGCGAGGCGTATGGCCTGGTTGGTGAGTCGGGATGCGGCAAGAGCACAACCGCCTATGCCGCCATGCGCTATCTGCCATCGAACGGTCGTATCACCGGAGGCAGCGTTCACATTACCGGCGAAGATGTAACTGCAATGTCGGAACGTGAGCTCCGCGGCATGCGATCTCAACATGCTTCGATGGTCTATCAGGACCCGGTGGCGGCGATGAATCCGTCGTTGCGTATCGGCCGACAGGTAACCGAGTGCTTCACCGTCTTGGGCCATGACAAGAAGACAGCCGAGGACGAGGCGCGGGAAGCACTTGTGAAAGTACACATCGGCGATCCCGGCAGTGTGCTCGACCGATTCCCTTATCAGCTCTCAGGCGGCATGCTGCAACGAGTTGTGATCGCTATGGCTCTGGCTTCGGACCCGGAGCTTTTAGTGCTCGATGAGCCAACCACGGGCCTCGATGCCACTGTGGAGGCCGAAGTACTCGACCTCGTCCGCGGGCTTCGGGCCGATATCGGTGCTGCGATACTTCTCATTGCCCACAACCTCGGTGTGATCCGCACTATGTGTGACCGCGTTGGTGTCATGTATGCGGGGAAGGTCGTCGAAGAAGGGAACGCTCTTGAAGTCTTCGACAACCCCAACCACCCGTACACCGTCGGGTTACTCAACAGCATCCCCCGCAAGGGTCTCCGCAAGACCGATCGGGCCCTTTTCACCATTCCCGGCAACCTTCCCCAGATCGGAGATGAGCTTCCCACCTGCGTCTACGTCGACCGATGCGTATTGGCGGACGACATCTGTCGCACCGAGGTGCCTCCGATGGTCGACGTCGGAGGCGGGCACTTAGCCCGCTGTCACCACAGCGACCGTATCGCTGATATCCCCAAACCACCGGAACACTCCATAGAGAGTCGAGTCGGTGATGAGACGATCATCGAGCTAGCCGGTGTATCGACGACATTCCGTCAGCGGGGCGAGGACATCCCTGCCCTGGTGAGCGTGGACCTGGGCTTCTCCGAGGGGGAGACCCTCGGTCTCGTCGGCGAGTCAGGGTCGGGTAAGAGCACTTTGGCCAAGACCCTTATTGGGGTAAACGCCCTCGACGAGGGAGGCGAGATCACCCTCGATGGCAAGGCCATGAAGCCAACCGTCGCCGACCGCCGCGATGAGGCGGTGCGTGCGATGCAGATGGTGTTCCAGAATCCGGATTCGGCACTCAACCGGATGTGGAGTGTGCGTCGCATACTCCGGCGCAGCGTCACCAAGCTCACCGATATCGAGGGTGCCGAGGCCGACAAACGGGTAGAGGATCTTGCACATGCAATGAGGTTGTCGCCCCGTCATCTCGACATGCGCCCCCGTCAGCTCTCCGGTGGTCTCAAACAGCGGGTCGCGATTGCCCGCTCCTTCGCCGGGGACCCCCGAATCGTTGTGTGCGACGAGCCCACCAGTGCTCTCGACGTTTCAGTACAAGCGGCGATCCTGAACCTCCTGGCCCAGCTCCAGAACGACGAGCGGACGAGCTACCTGTTCATCACCCACGACATCGGTGTCGTGCGTTACCTCGCCGATCGCATTGCGGTGATGTACCTCGGCCGCATCATGGAATTGGCTGACACCGACACGATGTTCGATGGCCCAAATCACCCTTACACAGAGGCGTTGCTTTCTGCGGTGCCCAGTGTCGATGGCGCGTCGACGAATCGGATACCTCTGTCGGGCGAGATTCCGAGTCCAAAAAACCCGCCGTCTGGTTGTGTTTTTCACCCCCGGTGTCATCGATTCATACCCGGTACGTGCGACGTAACCGAACCTCAAATAGTCGAGATTGGGCCCGGCCATTCCATGGCATGCCATATTCCGCCCGACGAGCTGAAGGCAGCTCAGGCTGCGGACAAGGCAGCCATGTCGGACGAAGCCTGATCCCTCAAATTGACGGTGGTTACATGGCTGTGAAAGCGCGACAATTCTCGATTGGGTTGCCCGCGAGGGAGAAACCGCCCTCCACCCATCATGTACCGCCCGGGGGGAATCGACGAGATGTCAGTTGTCGATCCTGAATCGATGAGGGTTCATGGGACGGAGGGCCTCAGTGTCGTGGACGCCTCGGTGATGCCCAGCATCACGAATGGCAACATCTACGCGCCGGTGATGATGATTGCCGAGAAAGCCGCCGACCTGATTCTGGGGAACACTCCGCTCCCACCCGAGCACGTCGATTGGTACCGCTCCTAAACCCTGGTTTCAACTTTCACATTTTGAGCGCGGCGGGTCTCCCGAATGAGGTACAGCGTGAAGGCGGAGGCCATCAAGGCCAGCATCAGAACCGGACCACGCATCGATCCGGTGGCTTCGAGCCACATTCCGCTAACCGAGTTGCCGATCGCCCCCGCTAAGGCGGATGCAACCAAACCGAGGGAAACGGCGCCGACCGCTAGCTCGGCGGTAAAGCGCCGGTTGGCTGCCGCCCCCATCAAACCCCACACCGGGCCGTTGAGGATGCCGTATCCGATGACTGCTACGACGAGGACCGAGTAAGACCATCCCGCTCCCAAGATTGCGAGGGTGGCCGCGTACAGAGCCATTGCAACTGTGATGGCAAAAGTGGGAGTTCGCCGATCGCCGACTCTGCCGAAACCCAATGCTGATCCCAAGCCGACCATTCCGGCGATCCCGAGCAACAGAGCTGCAGCGGTGTCCGACACACCTATCTCATCGATTGCTGTCGCTGTCAGAAACGTGGCAAGTGTAAAAAGTGTGATACCCGAAATAGCACTGGTCGCCACAATCATCCGTCCGGATGGATCAGCGAGGACTCTCCTGAAAACCCCAATCAGCGCTATCCCCGAGGAGTCTGGCTTGGGTACTGGTTGTCGAAGCACCGCGAGTGCGATGACTATCACGGCAACCGCCACAATTGCAGCGACGAAGAACGAGGCTCGCCAGGCGTGAATGGAGCCGGATGTCTGAACGAGTACCCCGTTGAGAATGACACCAACCGAGGCTCCTCCGGAAGCGCCGGCACTGACTGTCGACAGCGAATCAGATGAAACTGTCTCCCTGGCAACGTGCATAGTCGCCGTCCAACTCACAGGCGCCGAGAGCCCCAGGAGTACGACGGCCACCGCGATGTAGGTCGGTGACGACGCAAACGCAGTCACTAAGAACCCCACTCCAGTGACAGCGAAGGTCCCGACCAGTAAGCCGCGTGTCGGGACAAGTCTCATGATCGGGGATGCCAGGACCGAGCCAAGTGCGTATGCGATCAGGCCGGTCGCTACCGCAACCCCGAGGGCACCGTATCCGCTCTGAAAATCTTCTTCGATGCGTGGCAGCATCGCGGGAACCAAGGAGAGACCGAATCCATGTGAAACCAACGTGCCCATACCGAACACCAGAGCTGCTGAGATGGGAGAAATGCGTCGATTGTCCATGGGCATTCACCGAATTCGAGGCTGAGCTATGCCATGGGTCGTGTGGTTCACTGGGTGTAAGTCGGGGCGGCCAGTTGGCGTCTCACCATGGGCTCGAAGAACTCGAGGTCCTCGGAGTCGTAGGCAGGGTCGAATGAGACTTGGTCATATTCCGCACAGAATCTCACCGTATCGGGATACCACTTGTGATCTTTGTATTGGTCTCGCAGATACCGGTCTTCCCCGAAATGATGGTTGTAGAAATAGCCCTGGAATAGGCCGTGATGTTTGATGATCCAATACACACGATCTGAGACGTAGGGTCGGAGCATCGCCGCTGCCACTTCGCTGTGGTTTGCCGGGGCGAGCACGTCGCCGACATCGTGTAAGAGCGTGGCCACCACCATCTCTTCGTCTTCACCAGCACGGTGCGCTCTGGTGGCCGCTTGAAGCGAGTGCTCGTACCTGGAGATCAGATAGACCGACGGGACGTCCATTTCCTTGAGCCATCCAAGGACCTTGTCGGGGAAGTCAGCGATCATTTCGGTTTCCTCGACCCTGGCCAGTTGGTAGTCCTCCTGGGTGCCCTCATCCATACGGGTGAAAGTAACTTGCTGCATAGGCAAAGCTTACGGAATCGGGAGCGTTCTCTTGGTCTCCTTAGGTCAGCCTCATTGTGTGGTTCAGGCCGATATCGGCGCCTTCGTGTGCGTCGGCCGCCACGGCACCGGTCGAGGGCACCGAATACGGATTCTGGGGCAACTGCGGTTCTACTTTGTTCCGGCGGACCACTCGATATCCAGAATTCATGTCGATTGCTGCCGGCACGCTGACACCTCCGACAGGTCTCAAGATAACCACTGCGATATTCCTCGACTATGGGAGCGACTACCACCATTACGACGAGTCCCTCGACAACTACAGCGAGGACCGGCCTCGTAGTTCTGCTTCTCTGTAAACCTGTCGAGAGTTCCTACTCGGCGAGAGACGCCCGGCCAGCCTCAATTAGTCGGCGGCGGTGCCCCCAAATCGGTGTACAGGGAACCGCGACTTGCACCAATCCCCATGTTCTTCCGATGCTTGACCCGATTCTGCATGTCATGGCCATGGACTATGAGATAGATCAGACCTCCAAGGAATGGGAGGACGATCAGGAACAGGACCCAGATCGCTTTGGCAAAGCCACCTATCTCGCTTCGGAAAATGTCCCCGAATATCGTGAAGATCAGGCTGATCCACGCGAGGAACAGAAAGAACATGAGCAAGGCCCAAAACACGTCCAACAACGGCACGCTGCTACTCCTCAGTCGGCGCTTTTCCCCCGATCGCCTGCGATCGAGGGACTGGTTGTTGAGTATAGATGAGGAGCCTGGAGCGCAGGCGGCCGTGTTCAAGTGGCTCTCGGTTTGTTCTGAGCCAAAGTGGCGGAATCGGTGGTGAACCCGACCCGATCACCCCGATAGACGTGCCGCTATTACGCCCTTCGATTCCCGGATGAGGAGGCCGACTCTGCGCACGGCGTTGCCGCAGCGCCCTACATCAGTTGTTGGCTAAGAAGGGAGCCGTGTTCGGATCGAAGTTTGGCCGGGAGCGACCCAACTTTCTACGCCCCGGACCCGGTCGACAGTCCCGACGACGCCGAGGGCTCGGGTGGTTGGAAGCCCGAGGGGGAGGCCCTGCACGCGTCGTGCTTGTAGCGAATGCTCGTAGCGAGTCAGCTGATATGCCGAGGAAACATCCATCTGTTTTAGCCATCCCAGGACACTGTGGGGAAAGGCAGCGATCATCGCATCTTCTTCGACTTTGTGAGCTGATAGTCCTCAGCTGTTCCCTCATCCATCCTGGTGAATGTGACCTGTTGCGTATGTCGAAGCATAAGTAGGTGTCAGCGCCCCTTCCACTGTGGCTCTCGGCCCTCGGTAAACGCTATGGGTCCTTCCTGGGCGTCCTCACTGTTCAGCATCGCCGTGTATTGGGCAATCTCCCCATTTCTCATCGCCATAAGAGCCTCATGGACATCCAAATGGGATGTCTCTCGGATTACCTCCAGCACCGCTGCCACCGCCAGCGGGGCCGTCTTACATATCTCGGCCGCAAAGGACCGCGCGGCGGACATCAGCTCATCCGCTGGGACAACCGTGTTGACGAGTCCGAGATCGCGGGCTTCTTCGGCGGAGAGTCGTCGACCTGTCAAGATCAGTTCCTTGGCCACAATCGGCGGAATCATCCGCGGAAGCCGAACCGTTCCCGCATCGGGTATGACCCCTGCAGCAAGCTCGCCAAAGAAGAACTCTGCGTGGGAGGCTGCCACAACGAGATCTGAGGCGAGCACCAATTCGAACCCTCCACCTATAGCCATGCCGTTGACTGCGGCGATCACTGGTTTGTTGAGACCCGGAAGTTCCGGGAAGCCTCCAAAGCCGCCCACCCCGTAGTCGGCTTCGTAGTTTTCACCTTGGGCAGCTGCCTTGAGGTCCCACCCAGCCGAGAAGAATCGGTCCCCTTCACCGCTAATTATGGCGACCCTGAGTCCACGGTCGTCGCGAAACAGCTCGAAAGC
>CAXMPK010000256.1:0-1802 GCA_964195405.1 uncultured Acidimicrobiia bacterium | reverse complement strand
CTCTTGGCTAGTCAGGCCTATGGTCGTTGAGCTGGTCGCTCTCCCACCCACGGCCTCTGAGACCATTCAGGTGCAGCTTCAGCTCTTGGGTTGAATAGCAGCCGGTGATCAGTTTTAACCCAACCCGAGTGGAGCGGGCAGCAGTTGTCTTGACACGACTCATCTGAGATGAGTCCTTCTGCTGATACCGACCGCGTATCGTTTCGACCTCTTCCAGGGAGGCGGCCCGGAACCGGGTGTTCTTCTGTTCGGGATAAAAGCGCATTCGGGACCAGTTTCGGCGCACGTGGCGGGGTTTGGTCTCATCGGCGAATCGAATCCAAAGGTCGGCGTCCATAGCGAGATCGAAATGCGAATCGAGCCCGCCTACTCGCTCGTAAAGTGAACGACGCCAAAACGTTGATGGCTGTGGGATGAAGTTGTGATCATGCATCCAAATGAAGCGGTTGAAGTAATGCTCTCGCTTGGGTTTGATCACACCTCCGTCCTGGTCGATCCAAGTCGAGTCGCCGTAGACGAATTCCACCTCGGGATGCTCTTCGAAATAGCGGCCAACCTCATGAAGGGTCCACGGTTCGAATAAGTCATCGGAGTTGAGCCAGCACTGGATGTCGCCTGTTGATCGTTCGAAGCCCTTGATCAGTGCATCTGTCTGACCGTCATCTTGTTCGCTGATCCAGTAGGCGAGGTGGTCTTCGTTGCTCTTGACGATCTCGGCGCTGCCATCGGTTGAACCCCCATCGATCACTATGTGTTCGATGTTCGGGTAGCTCTGCTCGTGGATGCTTGCCATCGTCGCCGGCAGGAATTGTGCCTGCTCAAAAGAAGGTGTAACTACGGAGATTTTCAAGTTCATGTCATCTGCCAATCAAGTTTTCGCAGGATATTGGCCGCGATTTCGGTCGGGTCAAGTCGGGCGTCCACAGTGAGATCTACCTGGGGCAAGGTCTCCCAGAGTTCGTCCTCGGCCGTGATCTCATCTGGTGTCAGGTCACTCTTTCGCGCAGCGACCACTTCCGAAGGTGCGTTGAGTCGTACAACGAGGTCTGGCCGCGGGGCAATCTGACAAGCCAATCTCGCCAGCCAGGAAGGCCCCCCAAAACCGAGTGCTACAGGTTGGGTGACATATCCGTAGACCCACCTGTCGCCGATGATCAGGGTGCCGTGCCGTCGGGCTGGCCGCATCCATCGAAGGTATCCAAACCAGAAAACGGTCAGTGACAATCCGAGCCTTAACCATCCCACCGGTATTGGGCCCGGGCTGCGCCGTTTCTGGGCAGGCGGCGGGCCATCTGTCGGTTTTCGATCCGGTGGAGTGGAGATTCTTGGTCGAAAATGCAGGTACTGACTTGGATCGCCGTGTTGTCGAATCATTTCGGAGGCAACCGTTGTCTTGCCGGCGCCGTCGGGCCCGACCAACACTACAAAACCTCCAGGCGAGTTGGTAGCTGTCACTCGGACACGTTTCGCCGTATTTCGCCTGCCTTTTCCAAGACCTCCCCGTAGATGTCGGTCAGCCGATTGAGTGTGTGCTCTGGGGTGAATTCGTGTTCATAGCGTTCGCGGGCGGCCCTGCTCAGCGAGGACAGTTGGGCATCGCCCAGGTCTGACACTTCCTCAAGGGTCGCTTCCCAGCCAGAATCTTTCGTCCAGTAGGCAGCGTCCTCCAGGGTCGGCTCAACACCCCCGATGCGCGGAGCTACGACGGGTAGACCTGCAGCAAGAGCTTCCAGCAGGACCATCGGCTGGCCTTCGTACCAGATAGTGGGGAATAGCAAGGCCCGAGCTCCGAGCATGAGTTG
>CAXMPK010000255.1:0-6669 GCA_964195405.1 uncultured Acidimicrobiia bacterium | reverse complement strand
GTCGCTGGTGAGACCAACCAGTGGGAGCCGACTCTTCATGAGGGCACAACACCGACCGAACCGCACTCCACGGCGGACGAGGGCTATCACATAACGGAGGACCAGGTCGATAGGGCCATTGCCTATGTCCGCTCTCAGAAGGCAATGACTCCTGACAAGCCGTTCTTTGTCTACATGTCGTATGGAGCAACCCATGCTCCGCACCATGTCCCGGACGAGTACATCGAACGGTATCGGGGCCGTTTCGACAAGGGATGGGACGCAGTCCGGGCTGAGACTCTCGTCAACCAGAAACGGTTGGGAATCGTCCCCGAAGAAACCGAACTGACTGATAGGCCGCCAGGGGTTGAAGCTTGGGATGATCTTTCTGACGTTCAGAAACAGGTGGGTGCGCGGCTCATGGAGACCTACGCCGGGTTCGCTACGCACACCGACGAGCACACCGGTCGTCTGATTGACGCCTTAGAAGAAATGGAGATTCTCGACGACACACTCGTGTTTTACATCGCCGGTGATAATGGTGCGTCAGCAGAAGGCGGACTGGACGGCACGTTCAATGAGTTGAAGGCGCTGAACGGCATCCCCGAAACAACCGATGCGATCCTGCCCCGTCTTGATGAGATTGGGTCGCCTACTGCGTTCAACCATTACCCAGTCGGTTGGGCACACGCTATGAACACGCCTTACCAATGGACCAAACAGGTGGCGTCGCACTTTGGCGGCACAAGGAACGGAACGGTTGTTCACTGGCCGAGCGGTATCGAAGCCTCTGGAGAGGTCAGACAGCAGTTTCATCATGTGATCGATGTGGTGCCAACCATCCTCGAAGCTGCTGGTCTCCCTCAGCCTTACGCGGTCAACGGTGTGGCGCAGAAACCCATCGAAGGCAAGTCAATCAGCTACACCTTCGACGCCCCGGAAGCCGCTGATAGGAGAACCACGCAGTATTTCGAGATGTTTGGTAACCGTGGCATATATCACAACGGATGGACCGCAGTCACCAAACACAGAACACCGTGGGAAATGGGTGCAGGTGCGGTGGTCCCGGACCTTGAAGACGATGTTTGGGAGCTATACGACACAACCAAGGATTGGTCCCAGGCACACGACCTCTCCGGCGAGATGCCGGAGAAACTTCGTGAACTCCAACAGCTCTTTTTGATTGAGGCAGCCAAATACAACGTGTTCCCCATCGACGACCGGACAGGGGAACGTTTCAACGCAACCATCGCTGGGCGTCCAGAGCTGCAAACCGGCCGGACCAGTATGCGCCTAGTCCCAGGAATGACCCACCTGATGGAAAACACAGTTCTCAACGTCAAAAACCGTTCACACGCCATCACCGCCGAACTAGTGATTCCCGAGGGCGGAGCCAACGGTGTCATCGTTGCGCAAGGTGGCCGTTTTGCAGGCTGGTCTCTCTACGTTGTAGATGGGCGGCTGGCTTACTGCCACAACTGGTTCGACAGTGACTACTACTACGTGAAAGCGGATGATCCGCTGCCATCAGACAAAATCACTGTTCAATACCAGTTCGACTTCGATGGACAGGCTCCAGGTGCGGGAGGCACAGGAACGCTGCTCGTCAACGGAAACGTGGTCGCTGAAGATCGGATCGAAAAAACGGTTCCTTTCGTGTTTTCAGCAGACGAAACCCTCGATGTGGGAAAAGATGAGGCATCGCCTGTCACCAGCGATTACCCCTCGGGGAGCGCGAACGCGTTCACCGGTGAGATCAAATGGGTCCAAATCGACCTCGAAGACGACGAAGTCAGCCATCTCGAAGACCCAGAACAGACGTACCACCGGATACTGGCCCGGCAATAACTCCCAGCGGGGTTATGGGCGCTTCGGGCACCCATCAAATGTCAAGGGGAATGGTTGGCTGAACCTGGAGAGGAGCCTGGTCATGCCGGAGAGAATGTAGAAGGACCCCGCCCAAAGGAACGGGGTCCTTCCTGATATCAGGCTGACGGATGTCAGCGACGGGTACTAGACCGCGCAGCTATCGTCGAAGCTGATATGGCCTCCGGACGGGTTCGGGTTGGGTCCCACCCCTGTGGCGTGCCACGGACCCCCGTTGGGAAGAGGTTTTTCCAACGGTCCCTTTGTAATTGCGGGAAATTCGAAGCCACAGAGACCGTCAACGTTGCTAGGGGGTCCCGGATCAAACGCCAGGGCCGACCCTGCGGTCACAACCATCATGGATACGGCTAACCCCAACACAACAATAAAACGAACAATACGATGACCAGTGCGGGCCATTGGAATCCCTTTCCTTTGTCGGATACGCAATCTGCGCATATTGTTTTCCTCTCTCTCATGGCCACGAAACGTGGCCAATCAGCCACATTCCTAGCCGTGGAGGGGGTACGCCTGAAATGGTTGTTTTTGGTTGCTGATATTCGGAACCGTTTTCCCTCTTTCGCCGTCCTAAAAGACATGACAACAATTCGAGAACGCAGCATCCAGTGGTTGATGGACAACCCTGGCGACTTCACAGTGAACAAACTGGCAACTGACCTCAGCCTCGAACGTCGCCAAGCACTAAACGCCCTACACGGGTTGAAACAAGGGCTAAGCGATCAACTACAACACCACGGCAGCGGATCATGGTCCTACTCCCCAAGAACCGTCGTCGTCCTACAAGCGAACGAGTTTGGAGAGAACGGGCCGACCAGCAAGGTGCCGCTCGGATGGGTAGGCAAGATTCGGGTTATCGCCAGGGAAGGCAACCGATATCTCACTCAAGTCCTTGGCGAGAACGGACGCCCCAACGGGTTGCACCTCGCCGTCTCGCCGGTCGTGGGTGGCGTAGAGAGGATCGACCCTTTCCCCGACTGACCTCATCACAAGAGTCATCACAGACCGCACATAACGGCACTTATGGGCGGCTGATCACGGCGTCAGAGCCGGAAGGACCGAGGGCAATGCCACCGGGTAATAGGCTGCTCTTTATGCCTTCAGCGACCGCTTCTGGACGAGGTCGTGTCGCACTGATTGGTCTGTAATTGTTGTCATGATTTGTCCTGTTTCTGGTCTTCTTGAGCTCTCTAAGTGTTCTTGCCTGATTCTGATAATCCTCCCGTTTGGTTTTCCTCATCTCAACGAACGGCACTATCCAGCAGACTCCCGGAAGCTCAGACGAACAGCGACACGTCGGCCTCGGCCGCGTAGTCCAGAAACGCGGCAGCTCCGGCAATATCGGCCCCCTCGATCAGATCATCCTTCTCGACGCCCATAACCCCCATGGTTGTGGCGCAGGCGTAGAACGTCACGCCCAGATCACGGGTCATCTCAATGAACTCGGGAATCGTGGGGAATCGGGCGTCGGACATCCATTTGCGCATCACCTTCGTCGCGGCGGCGGTCGCGCCAGGAACCGCGCCGAGGATATTGGGCAACTGGATCGGTCCCGACGGGTTAGCCAGGGACGCCACCTTCAGGTTCTCGAAACGATCCTTGTGAAGAATGTCGAGCCCGTAGAAGGTGAAGTAGATGCCTGCCTCCCATCCAAGACTGACTGCCGTGGACGCCATTATCAACGGCGGATAGGCCTGATCAAGTGTTCCCTTCGAAGCCACCAGGGCGATGCGCTTCGGCCTCGATCGCGGCTCTATGGGCTCAAGTTGAGTCTCAGATAGGGGTTCGAGTGTTTGGGTCATGAGTTTGTTCCTTTGCGTATCAGAAATGTCTGACTGTCAGCTCCCTCTTCGACCGACACCAAAGTGTCTTGGCGCTGTCGAGTCATTGCCGGTATGTCCTCCAGGGCGCCCGGATCGGTTGTCACCAAGCGCAACAACGCACCGTCTTCAAGCTTGTTGAGGACGATCGCCGCCTTGTAGACCGGCAGGGGACAGAGCAGACCGGAGCAGTCGAGCTCAGTGGTGGTGTTTGATTGCACGGTCATGGCTTCTCCTTGTTCATACCGTCGGTTTTCCTTCATCTCCGAGTGTCTCCTCGAAGTAACTCGTGTACTTGATCCCCGAATCAGCCGAGATGGCGACTACGACATCGTCGGGCGCCGCATCGATCTGAGTGGCGGCGTGGACGACCGCGCCTGTGGAGGGCCCGACCATCAGCGCCTCTCTCCGCCAAATGGCTTTAGTGGTGCGGTAGGCGTCGTCGTCACTAACCACGATCGCCTGGTCGATCACCTCTTGGTCGAATATTCCCGGGGCGTTCGCTTCTCTCAGACTCTTCAGACCAGGCAACCGGTGCCCAGGTTCGGGTTCCACTCCGACGATCTGAACCGAGGAGTCGTTCTCCTTCAGATACCGGCCGACCCCGCTGATCGTTCCAGCGGTCCCGTATCCGGCGATGAACCATCTGACCCGGCCTTCTGTCTGCCTCCAGATCTCGGGTCCGGTGGTTTCGTAGTGAGCCTTTACGTTGTCCTGGTTCTCGTACTGGTCGGTGTGAGCGAACCGTTTCCCACCCTCGGATGCCGCCAGAGATCGCGCCAGAGCTATGGCACCGTCCTTGGGATGGTCCACCGGGCACAGGTCGTCGGGTGTCTCCCACACCTCGGCGCCGAGCATCCGGAGAATGATCTTCTTCTCTTCAGGAACACCATCCGGGATCGTGGTGGTGAGCCTGGTCCCTGCCAGCGACGCAAGCGCCGCCAGCGCAATGGCGGTGTTCCCCGAGGAGGCTTCGACAACCTCACGCTCCTGGAGTTCGCCTCGCTCGGCCAGCCCAGCAAGCAGATAGGCCGCGGTTCGGTCCTTCACAGAGCCGAATGGGTTGAGCCATTCCAGTTTGAGATAGGTGTCGAGGCGCTCGGCGGGCGGCACCTTGTTGAGTCGGACAAGAGGCGAGGGGTTGCTCGCATTGGGCAGCAGCTCACGGACATCGGTGAAGCGGCGCAAAGCAGCGTCGGTGGCGAGACCGGTACCCCGGTCAGTTGTTGTCATTTCATGGTCCTTCGGGCATAAGAAAAACCCGCATCGGAAAACCGGTGCGGGTCTCGGTGTGTTTCAGACTTTGTCTGCTACATCACTACCCGCACGGCGCGGCCGCACTACAGATGCAGGCGCAAACCGGACGGGAGAGGTGACGGGTCATTATGCGGGATGGTACGAGGTCCTGAGGAATGGTCAAGAGATTCCTGAACAATTGGCAACAACCCGTCAGAAATCCCGGCTAGACGCCTGCACGGCCCAGATTGGTTGCCCCATATGGAAAGCTGAAACCAGGCGAAGACCGCGCACATAACGGCACTTATGTGCGTCTGGCGTTGGATACATAATGCCGGTTATGGGCGGTTAGGAGTCGGCCGGTCGGCTAAGCATTCCTAAGGCAAGGATCACCCATCCAGCAACGGTGCCGAGCAGAGCGACTTCGAGTAGCCGTTCATCTATCCCCGAAAGCACAGCTCCGAATGGTATGGACACGACGAACAGCCAGGCCAGCAATTTTGGCGCAAAGCTGTACTTTGGGAGCAGTTGGTCACGGCGTATCTGGCCTCCAATCAGGAAAAGCGTGGTGACGGTTGAAACGATTGTCGCTAGTGCAGCTGGGCCGAACACACCGTCATCTCCTTCGATGATGTATGCCACGGCTGCGACACCGCCCGCAACAGCGGCAACCCAGCCGAGTGTGGTGATCAGACGAGAAGACCGGTCGAGTTGGTCTCTAACCGCGTAGACCAACAACAGGATCGACACACCTGAGAACACCAATGCCAACTCGAACCAATGGTCAGGTTGGTCACCGGTCGCCAGAATCGCAACGCTTTTGTATGTCCACATCCCAGCCCCAACGAGAGCAGCGACACCGCTCCATTTCAACAAGCGTTTGTCTAATGCAGATGACATCACAAGACCGTACCCAACGACGACGACTCGATCGGTTCTCGCTACTCGCTACCCATACATAACGGCAACTGTGGGCGGCTGGGCGCTCTAGTAGAGAGTTAGCTCGTCGTTGTCGTAGAACATGTCAGCCTTGGCGTACCTATCGAAGTTGTCACAAACGGGACATTTGTACGTTCGCTCGTCGATGGACGCACCCTCAAACGCAGCGGGCGGAAGTCTGACCTCAGATGGGAATAGAACACCGCAGTTGGTACATCTGAGAAAGAGTTGGTGTTCTGGATTGACGATTCTCCAACGCTACAGCAGGCACCAACCGACGCACATAACGGCACATATGCGCTCAAAGATCAGGCGCTCATTCCGCTCGTGTGCAGAAGCACCAGATGTACCTAGATCCCGCCCACTATGTCACCCACCCGACAATTTGGTCGGGATTCGCCGGGTTAGACGGTTGGACCATTTGGAGGTGATTCAAAATGACATCCACGAACTGTCATCCCCGTATCGATTGGTTCGGGCTGGTTGTAGGAGCTGGACTCTTCACCAGCGGTTTCCTGTTGACCCTGACCTGGATTGGCGCAGTCATCGGAGTGCCAGTCCTCCTCGCATCACTCGGCCTGTTTATAAACCCGACCACCATGCGTGGAACACCTTGCGCTCATTAACCCGCACATAAGGCCTGTGGTCTCTGGGGGTGAATGCAACATCGGTCGGTGAGAGTGGTGTCTCTTATTGGAGGTGGTCAGGTTCAGCGAGGCAGAGCGGGTTGTGGTTTGGGATCGGTGGCGGGCGGGTGATGGGTACCGGTTGATTGGTCGTGATCTGGGTCGTTCGGCGGGTTCGGTCCGTG
>CAXMPK010000254.1:0-3580 GCA_964195405.1 uncultured Acidimicrobiia bacterium | reverse complement strand
GCACTTATGTACGCCTAGTCGGGTGTCATGAGCCGCACATAATGCCGGTTATGTGCTCTCGAACCGGAGGCGAAGGAGCAAAGGCGGCTTACGCCAGTTCCCTATCGACTGAGCGGCGTCGGCCGCGGCACTCTCCGTTCTCGGCGGTGGAGCCAAAGGATCACAATGATCAAGCCAGCCACCGCTGTCAAGGAGAAGACGGCGCGTCTGGTATGCGACAACGGCGAGGTGAGAGCGGCGTTCACCTTGGGGAAAGTGGTCTCGTCCTGGAATGCATTCGGGGCGCGGGGCCCTTCGATGAAATAGGGCTGACCTGGGTCGAAGTAGAACGTCACATGATCGCCCACTCTCAGCCGATCATCTTTGGCCTCGTATAGAAACGCCCTGCCGTCCTGATGAGCGACGATGAATCCGCGCTCCGTTGAGAATCCGTTGTACCACGAGGGTTCATCCACGACGCGACCGGATGTTTCGACCCAACCAAACGTGGTGAGGGTGTCGCTGAGCTGGTGTGAGCCATAGAACGTTGCCGGTACCAGAACAAAAACAAAAAACCTCTTAGCGTGACGTGCAAGGCCGCGGGTCGCCCCGGTCCAGTTCTCCCCGTCCCAATACGCCTGATGCCCAAGCCCGCTGTCAGGATCGTCGTACCATCCCGGTCTCGCGGTTGCTTTCCCATACCCCCAAGTCAATCGAGCCACGTAGCACCGGTCAATAGGGATTCACCCCCCCTATACCCGCACATAACGGCACTTATGGGCGGCTGAGTCGGGAGTCAAGAACCGTACATAATGCCGGTTATGGGCGGTGGATTGGGCTATTCGTTTCGGAGGATGAACCGCTGGATCTTCCCGCTTGGTGTCTTGGGCAGAGAGTCCTTGAAGGTGATCTCTCGTGGGTAAGCGTGTTTACTCAGTCGGTTTCGAACGTGTTCTTGGAGTTGCGCAGCCAGCTCACTATCACCGGTATAGCTGGGGTGGAGTACGACGAAAGCCTTGACGATTTCGCCTCGTTCGGGGTCGGGCTTTCCTACTACTGCGCTTTCTGCCACAGCCTCGTGCTCGAGTAGGGAACTTTCGACTTCGAAGGGTCCGATCCGATACCCGGATGATGAAATGACGTCATCACTGCGACCGATGAAGCTGAACGTGCCGTCCTCGTTCCGCTCCACGGAGTCGCCGGTCAGGTAGTAGTCACCCACCCAATCCTGGCCTTCCCGGCCGAGGTAGCCGTCGAAGAAGAACAGAGGTGAGTTGGTTCGGTCCACAGCCAGTATCCCCGTGGTGGCCGACGGCAACCGTTTGCCATCGGAATCGACGACATCCAGCGCGAATCCTGGCATCGGGACCCCGGCCGACCCCGGGCTCACATCATGGCGGAGGCCATGATGATTGGCCATGACCATTCCAACTTCGGTCTGCCCGTACTGGTCGAATAGATCGCAGTCTGCGTGTTCACCAAACCATCGCATAACTTCCGGATTCAGAGGTTCCCCAGCGCTAGAGGCGACTCTGAGGTTCGACGCCAGGATGTGTTCGGTGTCGGGTCCTGACGTCATCATCGCTCGATATGCGGTGGGGGCACTGGCGAAGTTCGAAACGCCCAATTCGGCGATCAAAGCTGCCACGCCCTCGACAGTGAATGGGCCGTCGTACAGGGTGGTTTGATGACCCATCAGCAATGGTCCAATTACTGCGTAATACAACCCATATGCCCATCCAGGGTCGGCCATATTCCAGAACACGTCGTCGGATTGGAGATCAAGACCGAAGCTCATGTAAGCGGCCAAGGCGGGAAGGGCGCGGAGCGGAACACTGACGCCCTTCGGCGGCCCTGTCGTCCCGGAAGTGGACATGAGAAAGAGTCCTTGATCACCGGTCCGCATCACTGGTTCGAAGTCGGATGATTGCGCATCAACCGACGCTCCGTAATCCAGGTCGGCACCGTCGCCGCCTAGCGACAAAATGACGGGTGGATTGGCGAGATCATCAAGCTTTGACCTGTTCTCAGCATCGGTGACCACCAACTTCGCTTGAGATGTGGACAGGCGGTGTTCAATGGCCTGCGGCCCAAACGCCGTGAATAGTGGTTGATAGACAGCCCCCATACGAAGCACGCCGAGGATCAGCGTCACCAACTCCGGCACCCGCGGCAACAGTCCAGCCACCCGGTCTCCTGGCTGCACCCCATGGCTAGCCAGCAGGTTCGCCACCTTCGCTGACCCCGCTTGCAGGTCCTCGAAAGTCAACGTTCTTCGTTCGCCGTTTGCACTGGCCCAGATCAACGCCAGACGATCTTGACCAACATGGCGATCACAACACTCAACACACGCGTTGATTCTCGAGGCGATGTCGCCGTCCAACTCATTCGCCAGCGTGTTGGCATCAAACCCTGCGTAGAATTCCTGATAGTCAGGTCTGCTCGTCATAACTGTCGGGGTCCTCCTGGTAACAAAACAGCGCACCTCAAATACCGAAGTTGCACTCCGCCGAACGACGCCAACCTACTCAGTCGACTTCAACCTTTGAATACAAGTATTCGGAAAGCCACCATTCACCTGTAAGAGGACTCGCCTGGCTCTGGACGTTCCTCGACCGCTGGCCGCTACACACCCGCACATAGCGAAGCCTCTTTGTGTCAAGTGGTTGTTTCCGGGGTGGTGGCGGGCGCGTCTGAGTGATCCGCTGGCGTAGTGCTGCGGTTGGTCGTAGCGTTGTGGCCAGGGTTCGGGAGTGACTTATCCAAAGAGCCAGCTGTTCAGGATTTGGGCTGGCCGCGTGGACTCATGAGGCGTTCCTGGTTGTCCTCCCGGACCCGCCCTTGTCAGTTCGTGGTTGTTGCTGCGTCGGCGGTGAGGCTCTTGTAGACGGCGTCTGAGATACGTTGTTTCAACGCCCTGATCGCTTCCTTCGGCGTCTTGCCTTCTGCGATCTTCTTGTCGTAGTAGACACGGCCGTTGGTGTCGTAGCGGAGCTGGGTGACCGCAGCGATATGGATGGCGTGGTTCAAGATGCGGTTCCCTCGCAGGTTCAACCGGTGTCTCGTGTTGGCTGCTGAGGACGCTTCGATCGGTGCCGTGGCGTGGAGTTTCGGTCGGTAGCAGCGGCGAGGAAGCCAACACCGAGATCGAGATTCGACATTTTGGCGCTATGAGTTTGCGTGTATTCGACCGATGTCCGTGTCAAGCACGACCACGGGATGAGCGCCAGGATCACCAACCGCAAAACCCACAAGGTCGAGGAGTCCTGGAACCACCTGGCACGCTAGGTTCGTTGGGTCCGCCAAAGTAAAGGAGAGACGACATGAAGTTCATCAACGTGTTTAGTGGGGACCTCAAGGAGGGCAAGACTTCCGAGTTTGTTGCTTGGTTGGAAGCCAACGAACAAGCATTCGCCGATGCCCATCCAGAAGGCAGCGAATACATGGGGACCTACTTCAATGTCCTCGGTGGAACATCTAACGCAGGTGGGGTCTACACCCTCATCGGCATGGATAACTACGGGACAATGGACGCCTTGGCTGATGCTGGCGGCGAGTACAACCGGTTGCTCAATGAGGCCGTAGGGTTCTTCGACCAGAG
>CAXMPK010000253.1:0-6901 GCA_964195405.1 uncultured Acidimicrobiia bacterium | reverse complement strand
TCGCAGATGGGGTCGCGATGGGGGAGATCGGGGAGCCTTGGTAAATATGGTGACTCGAAAGCCGCCCTCAACGACGAGTTCCGCAAGCGCAGCTCTCAATGGCGTGATGTTGGGGCGATTGCCATCGTCATGCATCCAGGGTGGGTGAAGAGCGACATGGGGGGCCAGGGAGCATCGCTGACCATCTCGGAGAGTGTCAACGGGATCATCGAAGTGCTCGATGGCCTCACGGCCGACGACCACGGCAAGTTCCTCACTTGGGACGGCCGCGTGCTTCCTTGGTGATCGGTGCTGTCCGGTCCTATGCCTCGGAGTCAACCCAGCTGGATCTAACGTGATTCGCCGATGGAACGGGAGTTTCTGTTATCCGGATGCTTTTAACCCCCGTTTGACCCCGCCCACTCCATCGCCCGAATCCCCAACAACCACAGGCCTCCCCGCGACAACACCACCTGTTTCTTCTGCCGCCAAATGATGGCCGGCGGGCAACAGAGATCCGGAATCGCCTGACCGTGAGACGGGCCCGGTTCATGACTACGCGAACCGGGGCTAGACCGGTTACGGCTCCTAGCGCCACTACAGCGAGCATCAGACCCACCCATGGCATCGCAGGCTCGGCGTGTGGGGCCTTGTACCCCTGACGGATCGAGTTGGCGCTGACCGTGGCGAAATAGGCCGTAGCCGTCGCAGTGCAGGTTGGCGTCTCACACGTCGCCAGCAGGTCCGCATAAAGACGGCGATCCAACTCGAATCGTGCCTGAGCACCCAGTCGAACGCCTTCCTGTTCGGCGTAGCGGAGGACGTCATATCCCAGGTCATGGGTACGACACGCGGTAGCGAAACGCTCGGGTCCGGTGGCACCAGGTGTCGAGCAACCCCCGTTGGGGTTGATGAGGGTGCCTTCTGAAGAGACTGGCTGATAGCCAAGTTCGTCGACGAAGTCGCTTGGCACATCGGCAACATCGGCATGACCCGCAACGATCGAGTCGACTATCCGCACTGCATCGTCGGAGTCTGCAACGGCCGGCTGGCTCATGGCATGCGCGACACCGCTGGTGGCGACAGCGACCATGGCGAAGATCAGCGTTCGGGCCAGAAAAGCCAACGACGGTCTGGCGAAGCGTCCGATCGCCTGTGTGGCGTTCCGATCTGATCTGTGATGTCTCATGACCGACATCCAATCGGTCGAGTCATCATTCGCCTATCGGGATCCTCCCCGTCAGGGATAACCCCTACGAAGTCACGACCGAATGGCTTTGAGAAAAGCCAGCACGTTGAAGGTCGCGTGTGTCATCCAGGGCGCGGCGAGACTCGACGATGCCCGCCTCATCGTTGATAGTGAGAGACCCGCCAATCCCGCTGCAGCCGAACCTGCGAGTACGAGGATCGTCTTTCGGTTTCTGCTGAGAGAACGTCCCTTCGAGTTCGAAGCGACGGCTCGGGCTGCAGGAATCACATGCCATGCTGCGAATGCCCCGGCGGAGATGAGATCCGCCCTTGCCGAGGCTTGGTGCCGAAACACCGCCGGCAGAACACCACGGAACAACACTTCCTCGAAGAGCGCCGTGCCCAATGGGAAGCGCACCATAAGTCGATATCGGATCTCGCCTGACGCCAAACCCCTCAGCCGTTCGTCGTCCAGCACTGTCTGCACGGTCTGATGGTTCCGAACGGCGACGGCGCTACCGGACGCTGCCGCCGATGCCAGCGTCCCGAGGGCAATTCCTTTGGCCAAATGTTTGGGGTCCATTCCTAGGTCGTCCCACTCGAGTCCCGAACGACGAGCCCAGGACAGTGCAATCCCGGTTGCGGCCAGGTTCCCGATTACGTAGCCACGTTTTCTGAGCAGCGTGTTTTGGACAATGTTGTACGCCGCCAGCGAAACAAGAACGGGGATGGGTTTCACTCTGTAGCCGCTCGTCTCGCTTTGGAGGCGCCCGTCACGCCGCCGATCATCATTCCTGCCAAAGGCAGCGAGAGAATCAAACCGTTCAATCCGTCCGGGTCGGCAATCCCGACCGCGGCGAGCAATCCCAGGCCGGCGCAGATCATCACAGCGGCCGCGATCGGCCGCCACAGAGGCGGCGCAGGCCGCGGGTCAGGTAGCGGACGTTCGAACCGACCGAACAACGCCGCCAGAAGGACGGTCACAGCTATCAGGGCAGCGACCCACACGGGCCGTGTGACCCACCACAGAGCCGTTACCGGCTCGATACCGAATCCGAAGCCGTTCAGACCGATTCCGGCAGCGATGAGAACGACCATCGCAGTGAGGTGCCACAAGTAGAGGGTCATGATCTGGCCGCTCACCGCAACTACACCGGTCCAGAGGCTCTTGATGTTCATCAGACGTTGCAGCACAGGCTCTGCGACTAGGACCAGACCGGCCTGGAAAATCCCGAGGAAGGCCAGTGTCAGTCTCGGCGGGAGACTGTTGGCGACTTCACCGTTGTCGAGGCCGACCATCGCAATTGGGTACGGGCCGGCCCACACCAGGATCAGAGTCCCGGCGAATCCGATTGCGACGAGGCCGAGGCGACGCCAGGCGCCTTCGGCTTTCCCATCCACCCATGCGAAACCCAGTTGGTGAACAGTGGCCCAGACGAATACGTAGTTGAGGAAACCTACCGCTGCAATTCCCAGTCCGATCGAGACGTAATCGGTGATTCCAGCAAGTATGAGACCAGCTGTCACCGACCACCATCCCAACCGATCCCAGACTGTGAGCGCGGCTGGGGCGAGTACGACGATGACCACGTATGCCGCCAAGAACCATGTCGGCACGACTGCCACCTGAGACGCCAGTTGGAGAAGCTCCCAGTCGAGACCTGTTCGCAAGGCGAGCCAGCCGCCGACGCCCCACACAAGCAAAAGCGGTACTACCGGAAGCGTCAGACGACGAAGCCGTATGCGAAGCCAGCCGGAGTAGGTCTCGCCCTTGCGACGAGCGGACCGCCATGAGAGTGCATTCGAAAAGCCACCCACAAAGAAGAAGATCGGCATCACCTGAAGGACCCAAGTGAGTGGATGGGTCCATTCTGCGAGTCCGAGTAGGTGTCCCGGAACCACGGATCCGGCTTCGATCGTGACCGCTGCGATGAGCCAGTGACCGAACACCACGACGAGGATCGAGATGACTCTCATCAGGTCGACCACACGGTTTCGCTCCCTCGGTGTCCTACCGGCAATGCTCTGTGCTGTTGTGAGAAAGTTGCTCATAGGGCTCCAATCCAATGGGTTCATCATCGGATTTGCCCTCATTTCCCACAATCGGGATATACCCCTATACGGCTGGAAAGCCCATCCTCCGCCGTCTGTCACCTAGCGTTTAGGTCATGAAGGCCTTGGAGGGAGGATCGTCAGTTCCTCCAGTGGAGAAGACCCTCGTACGGGTGGTAGTGCTCATGCGGCTTCTCGGATGGATCTGGCTAATGCTGCTCGTGGTCACCACGGCTGTAGCGGACACTGGAGCCGACGGCGCCATCCTGTTCGCCACTGCCGTGGTCGCAACCGCTGGTTCTCTCCTCTTGCTGCTCGCCGTCTCCAGGGGCTTCCTCGGGCAGGTCTGGTACATGACCCTGGACGGCCTGATCACCGCTTTCTTGCTGGCGACCGGCTGGTTGGCAGGAGCACAGGACTTCTTCGCCGGCGGCTACCCGATGTCTTGGATCGTCGTGGTCGCTTTCACCACCACACTGGCATGGACGTTCGTCCTCTCACTGGTGTTATCGGTTTGGTTCGCAGCCCTCCACTGGGTCATGGATCTCGAGCCGGTCCGGATCGTGGGGAGTATCCAATTCGTCGTGGTCGCAATCATCGTCGGCTGGGCATTCGACAGTCTTCGTGAGAGAGAGGCATTGAGACTGCAAGCGGAGGCGGAGAGGTCAGAAGCCGAGGCCGAACTGGCCAAACAGCAGAAGGACGCGACAACACTGAGAGAGCGGACTGAGATCGCCAGAGAGCTGCACGACTCGGTGCTACAGACCCTGAAGCTGATCTCCAGCGCGGCCGACGACCCCAGTGAAGTCAGGTATCTGACCAGGGTGCAAGAACGTGACCTGCGACGCACGATCAACGAGTACCAGTCGCCGCACGCCGATTCCTTCCGAGCGCGTCTCCTCGATGTCACAGCCTCGGTTGAGGACAAGTATCGGGTCGCGATCGAGCAGGTGATTCGTGACGACGCAGAGATGACGCCGGCTCTATCGGCAATGGTCGACGCTGCCAGGGAGGCGATGATGAACGCTGCCCGCCATTCAGGAGCACCCAGCATCGACCTGTACGCAGAAGTGACTTCGACAGGAGCCCAGGTCAACATTCGGGATCGTGGCGCCGGATTCGACGCATCGAGTATTGGAACCGGTGGTATGGCCGATTCGATCGTCAGACGCATGGAAGATGTTGGCGGGAGCGCCAACATCAAGTCCGCGCCCGGTTCCGGGACGGACGTGAGCTTGTATTTGCCAACCCATGAGTGATGAGACGCGAGCCCGCGTCCTCGTGGTGGAAGATCATCCGATGATGCTCTACGGGCTTCAGAAGTATCTGGAGGAACGCTATGACGTTGTCGGGTCGGCGAGCGAGGTCCAACCGGCAATCGAAATGATCCTCGAACGTCATCCCGACCTGGTGTTGTTGGATGTCAGGATCCCGGGGGGTGGGGGTGCGCTCGTGGCCGAGGCGGTCAAGAAGGAGGCCCCGGATATCAAACTTCTCGCCTTCACCGTTTCTACGAAGGCCGACGACGTGCGACGGATGCTCCAGGCTGGGGTCGACGGATACGTGGTCAAGATGACAGAGGGATTCGAACTCATGGAGCAGATTGATCTGGCGCTCGCTGGTGGGAGACCGATGTCTCGATACGTGGCCAACTACTCGCTGCAGATCGACGACGTTGCCGCCTCCAACTCGGAGCTGGAGGAGCTGACCCCGAGAGAGCGTGAGGTAGTGACGCTTATCGCACGAGGGTTCCGGTATCGGGAGGTTGCCGAGGAACTGGGCATCAGCGTCAAGACGCTCGAAAGCCACATGGCTCACATATTCGAAAAGCTCGGTGTCGCCAGCCGAAACGAGCTCACGCGTATGGCGTTCGAAACCGGGTTCGTCGATCCGGACAGGGGACAGCAGGATTAGAGCTGAACCTTGTTACGGCGATACGCGGCAAGGCTGGCTACCGGATATCCTGAGGTGGGATGAACCAGCTCCCTGACGGAGTGGTGATGTTTCTCTTCACCGATGTTGAAGGGAACACTCGCATGTGGGAGAAGTCCCCAACCTGATGATGCGGCATGAGGATCTCATTGCGGCAGGTCACCCTGCGCTCGAATCTAGCTGGCCACACGTCAACCCCATATGAAGTGGAGAAATGATGCGAACTAATACTCGGCCGACAGCCATGTGAAGGCTGATGTTTCTGCCATTGGCCGAGGTCGGGGGAAGAGCGCGATCTTGAATGGCAGTCAAGGTGTCACCTGGGTTTGGCGACTGTTTGATCCGGCTATTCCCTCCGTCGAAATCCCCAACAACCAGGGGCCTCTCTGGACCAACACGTCCTAGTTCTTCTCCGGCTCCGATTGGGTTATCCGCGCCTCGACCCATCGCTCCAGCTCGACTAGTAGCTTCGGCTCAATGAACCTGCCGGATGGCGTCGTTACCTTCCTCTTCACCGACATCGAGGGCAGCACTCGCCTTTGGGAGGACGCGCCTGGTGCCATGATGGACGCTCTCCAGCTCCATGACGAGAAGATCGACGTTGCCGTCGACGAGCACCATGGCGTATCGGTCAAGCCGAGGGGCGAAGGTGACAGCAGGTTCGTCGTCTTTCGAGGCGCCGATGATGCCATTGCAGCTGCTGCCGAGATCCAGCGTCAGTTCGACTCCGTCGAATGGGCTACACCTAGGCCATTACGGGTTCGGGCATCGTTGCACACAGGGTTGGCCGAGTTGGAGATGGGTGACTACTACGGATCGGTGGTGAATCGGGCGGCTCGGCTTCGTGCGATCGCTCATGGTGGTCAAACGGTCTTGTCAGGTGCGACTTTCGAGTTGGTGCAGGATCGTCTGCCTCCCACCGTGACATTGACCGATATGGGAAGGCATCGCCTCAAGGATCTGACCAGGCCGGAACACGTCTACCAACTCAACGTCGATGGCCTTGATCAAACCTTTCCGCCGCTTCTGTCCTTGGACGCCGTGCCCAACAACATTCCGGAGCAATTGACAGAGTTGATCGGCCGCGAGGACGAACTAGCCGAGGTCGCCCGTTTACTCGAGAAGGCCCGGTTGCTGACAATCCTCGCTCCTGGCGGCACCGGGAAGACCAGGCTGGCGATTCAAGGCGCCGCCGACCACAGTTCGGACTATCGGGATGGTGTGTTCTTCGTACCTCTAGCCGACATCTCATCGAGCGACGCGATCGTGCAGATGGTTGCCGACGCACTCGGCGTGGCCCTTTCCTCGAGCGACAACCCTCTTGACCAGCTGACGGGCTATCTGAAGAGCCGGCGCATACTCTTCGTTCTAGACAACTTCGAACATGTCACCGATGGCGCGAGCATCGTGTCCGAGATCCTCGAGAAGGCGCCCGACGTCAGCGTCATCGCGACGTCGCGTGCCAAGCTGAATCTCCAAGGCGAGACCATTCTCACGCTGGGAGGTCTCGACACCGCATGGGATAACCCCGAAGAAGCCCTCCAAGTCAGCGGGACGCAACTGTTCCTCGATGCAGCTCAGCGCTCTCGGCCGGACCTAACTTTCAATTCCGAAGACCTGGAGCCCCTCTCCCAGATACTCGATCTCACGGGCGGGCTTCCCCTGGCGATTCTTCTCGCCGCTGCATGGGTTCAGGTTCTGTCGATATCCCAGATCGCCGAAGAGCTCGCCAACAGTCTGGACATCCTGC
>CAXMPK010000252.1:0-8520 GCA_964195405.1 uncultured Acidimicrobiia bacterium | reverse complement strand
CCCTCGACCAAACGCGAGGCAATCTCCATGTCGTAGTCGGGGATAAAGCTAAAACGTAAGTTGGCGCCTCTAGACGCAGAGAACCTCAGGATCTGGGAGAGCAAGGTCTTGGCCTCCTCGTTCGAGGGGTGCGCCTTGCCGGCAAAAAGGAAATGAATCGGCTGGGCGTCTGCGGCCAGCATCTCGACCAGTCGATCACGTTCTTTCAGGATCAGAGTGGCCCTTTTGTAGGGAGCGAAACGTCTGGCGAATCCAACGATCAGTGCATCCGGGTCCAGGGTCACACCCATCGACGAGACCAGCTCCGACAGCCGGATCGATCCTCGCCGTCGCATCGCGATGAGTCTGTCGTCGTCGATGTGGTCTACCAGATCCCAGGCTTCAATTGACCCCTCGGCCCAGCCTGTGCCGAGGACGTCATCGAATAAGTCTTGGGCGGCATCCCCGGTCCAGGTTCGGGCGTGAACCCCGTTGGTCACGTGGCCGATCCCACTCCCCTCCTCGAGATCAGAGAACAGATCACGGCTGACCTCTCCATGCAACTCGGAAACGCCGTTGGCAGCCTTCGACATGCGGAGACAAAACACAGCCATGTTGAAGGTGCCGGCGTTACCCGGCTCGGAGCCCAATCTCCACACGTCGGCAAGATCGACGTCCCAGCGTCGAGCCCACAAGTCCAGGTACGGGCTCAAGGTCTCTTGATTCAGTTTGGCGATCCCGGCAGGCACTGGAGTGTGGGTGGTGAAGACCATTCCTTTTTTAACTTTGGCCACTGCCGTCGTCAAACCTCCGGCATTGATAACCCGGTCGATCAGTTCCAGGGTGATGAAGCCGGCATGACCCTCGTTGAGGTGATAGATCTCGATGTTCCAGCCGAGCGCTGCCAGCGCCCGGGCACCACCGACTCCAAGCACCATCTCCTGGTCGATTCGGTGCTGCTCGGAGCCCAAATAGAGCCGGTCGGTGATGGCACGGTCAATTTCGCTGTTGGACGCCACGTCAGTGTCCAACAAGATGAGAGGCACCCGACCGATATCCATTCGCCAGACTCTGGCGCTGACTCGACGACCCGGAAGTGGAATTTCAACTTCGATTTCAGTGTCGACGGCACCCACCTTCTCCGGCTCGACTGTGCTGAAGGTCTCGCCCTGCTCCCCGTCTTGGATCTCCTGGTGAAACGCCCCCTGGTGATAGAACAACCCAACCCCTGCCATCGGCAGAGCGGAATCGCTTGCCGCCTTCAAGAAGTCTCCCGCCAGAACACCGAGACCACCTGCGTACTGGTGCCCAAAAACGCTGATCCCGAACTCTGGCGAGAGATAGGCGATGGTTGGTGACGACTCGATGCCGACCTGTGTGAGGCTGGATGCCTCGCTCAACACCTCGGACATGAAAATGTCGTCGTCTGCCAACTGCCGGAGTTGCGCTTCGCTCAGACCCGATACGGCATCCAGCGGATGCTGCCCTAGGTCGGCTCCGGGGAGCGACATGAGGAGGCGGCGACACGAAGGTCTCCAGGTCCACCGGTAGTTGGCGGCGAGCCGCCACAGCACCTCATGCAAAGCTCGAGAATCCACCCGTCATCTCCTCAAAAAGACAAGACCACCGACAATTGCCGGTGGTGGAACGCGGGGCACTTTAGGCAGGCCGCTGCTGAACTGTGAGTCACCGACGGCGCCCAGTTCTCCTATTCAGGTTGAGTAGTCTCACACCTAGGTCGGAAGTGACAACGCCACCGGCCATGCGCCACTGCCAGTTTCCTTCGATTGTCGACGGGTAATTCATGCGAGCTCCCGAGCCGAGGGCGAGAAGATCTTGCATTGGGGCAATGGCAATGACTGCCTCCGACTCCCAGGCACGGGAGATCAACGCCCACGAATAGCTGTCAGCGGTGGCTTCGGTGTAGGCGAGCGCCTGACGGCGGTAGCGCTCGGTCCCCGACTCGAGACGACCACGGGCGGTGTCATTGTCGTGGGTGCCGGTGTAGACGACATAGTCGTCGGAGTAGTTCTCGGGCAGAAACTGATTGTCCGAGTCACCAACAAAGGCTTCCTGAAGGATCTTCATCCCCGGGTACCCGAGTTGCAGTCGGAGATCCTCCACAACATCACCGAGAGGACCGAGATCTTCGACAATCATGTGGAGTTCGCCGAATCGGCGTTTCATCGACTCGAAGAATGGGGCGCCCGGGCCTTCCCGCCAGACACCCTCCGCAGCTGACTCCGAAGATGAGGCGATCTCGTAGTAGCTGGCAAATCCAGTGAAGTGGTCGATCCGGAGAACATCCGCCTGACGGATAAAAGATGCGAGTCGACGAGCCCACCATGCAAAGTCGTCGATGGCATGGGCGTCCCATCGATAGAGAGGGTTTCCCCACCACTGTGCTGTCTCCGAGAACATGTCAGCAGGCACCCCCGCAACCATGGTCGGTTCTCCGGTTTTCGAGTCGATGGTGAAGAGTTCGGGATTCAGCCAGACATCGACGCTGTCCGAAGCGACGTATAGAGGCACATCCCCGATGATCTCCAATCGGCGGTTGGTGGCATGCTCTCGTAGGCCATCGAGCTGTCGATAGAACATGAACTGACCCATGGCGTGTCGGTCAATTTCATCAGCGAGCTCTCGATGAGCCGTCTCGAGTGTCTTGGGATCTCGAGCGCGCAGTTCGGAGGGCCAGCCGGTCCAGGACCCTCCTCCATGAGCAGCCTTGAGAGCCATGAACAACGAGTATGGCTCGAGCCACTCTGCCTCCCGTTCGCGAAACTGGGTGAACTCATCGAAGAGGTCGCCGGTCAGCCGGGTCAAGGAGAGGCCCACCATCTCCCACTTGTGTTTGATGACACGGCCGTAGTCGACTCGTTGGATGTTTGGTGTCCCACCCACTTCGTCCGCTCTGAGGAGCCCATCGTCAACGAGAAGATCGGGCGAGATGAAGTTGATGTTTCCTGCGGCGGATGAGAGTGAGGAGTAGGGGGAATCACCATATCCAGTGGGCCCCAGCGGCAGAATCTGCCAGTACTTGCACCCAGCTTCGGCAAGCCAATCGACCCAGGCATGCGCCCCCCGACCGAGATCACCAATACCGTAAGGCCCGGGGAGACTGCTGACGTGTAGAAGGACACCCGACGAACGCTCAAACATCAAGGTGTCATCTTGTCAGATGAGGTCGTGGTTTCAACGGCTTGACGGTCTGAGACCTGGCGACCGATGGAGTAGGTTTGGTTGTCATGACAGCAGGCCGCTCCCGAGTTCTCTCGATGGTTCTTGCCGGTGGGACCGGAGCGCGATTGATGCCGCTGACCAGGGACCGCGCCAAGCCGGCGGTTCCCTTTGGCGGCCAGTACCGGCTCATCGACTTCGCCCTTTCCAGTCTCGTCAACGGCGGCTATCGACGGATACTCGTTCTTACCCAGTACAAGAGTGACAGCCTCAACCGACATATATCGCTGACCTGGCGGATGTCACCTCTTCTCGGCAACTACGTGACGTCGGTTCCTGCCCAGATGCGGGTTGGCGAACGATGGTTTCTCGGCTCCGCCGATGCTGTGTACCAAAATCTCAACATTCTTCGTGACGAGCGCCCCGATCATGTGTTTGTCTTCGGTGCCGACCACATCTACCGGATGGATCCCAGCCAGATGCTGAAGCAGCACAGAGATACCAAAGCAGGGGTGACCGTCGCCGCGATCCGTATGCCCATCGAGGACGCTTCGCAGTTCGGTGTCATCGAGAGGGGTTCCACAACTCAGATCGAAGTGTTCCGAGAGAAGCCGGATGACCCCAAGCCGGTACCGGATGATCCGAGCGTGATCCTGGCCTCCATGGGAAACTACGTCTTCGACGCAGAGTTTCTCTACGACCTGGTCAACAGTGACGCTGACGACGAAAACTCGAACCACGACATTGGCGGAGACCTGATTCCGAAATCGGTGGACGCCGGTGTAGCCCATGTCTATGACTTCGCCGACAACAACGTGCCGGGATCGGTCGGGAGTGATCGTGGGTATTGGCGGGACGTCGGGACCATCGACGCCTATTACGAGGCCAGCATGGACCTGGTTCACCCCGAGCCCGTTTTCAGCCTCTACAACGAGGAATGGCCCATCTACACGGCTAGCGAGAACTCGCCGCCGGCCAAGATCGTCTCCGAGCCCGGCGTGACCGGCACCGTGAAGGACGCGATCCTAAGCAACGGCGTGATCGTCTCCGGATCGAGTGTTGACAGCTCGATTTTGTCGAAACGGGTGCACGTCGAAGGAGGTTCGACCATCGAGCAAAGCATCGTGCTCGACGATGTTCGAGTCGGAAAAGGGTCGGTGATCCGCAACGCCATCATCGACAAAAGCGTGATCGTGCCGCCGGGCTCGACAATCGGAGTCGATCCAGAACGTGACCGAGCACGGTTTCAGGTCTCCGATGGTGGCGTGGTTGTGATCGGCAAACAGGACGTGATCAGCGAACCGACGTGATCTCGTCGTAGACGTCGCGGTAGAGGCCGGCGGGAACGCCCCACGACCAATCATGGCCCATCCCCCGCCGAATGATCTCGGTCCGCCGAGCCGGGTCTCGCCAGCCAGTGACGGCTCGTCCCAAAGCATCGCGGATCGCAAGACCATTGACATCTCCGGCCACAAAGCCGTTGCCTTCGAGGGGGAAGTGGCCGGCATCGGTAACCGTATCGTGGAGACCACCGACATCGGTCACCACCGGAATTGACCCATATCGCATAGCCTGCATCTGGGTGAGACCTGAGGGTTCGAAACGACTGGGCATGAGGTAGAGGTCGGATCCTCCAAAGATGCGATGGGCTAGGCGTTCGTCGTACCCATCTCTGAATACGAACCGGTCGGCGTGCTCATCGGCGATATGACGGGCGGCCTTGGCGAGAGACTGCTCGCCCGATCCGAGCAACACCATCCGGGCGCCGACATCGTCCAAAATCGAGGTCGCCTCCAGAGCAAGGTCGACACCTTTCTGGTCGGTGAGACGGGTCACCATCCCGATCAACGGCTCCGCGGACGGTTCCCAACCGAGTTCGGTGACCAGACTCCGACGAAGGTCTCGTTTTCTGTTGTGGGAGTCGACATCGAAATGCTCATCGAGGTGGGGATCGGTGGCCGGGTTCCAAATCCCGGTATCGATTCCGTTGAGGATGCCCGAAAAGGCCTCACCCTTGGCTTCTAACAACTCGTGTAGTCCGAAACCCCCATCCGGGGTTAAAGACTCAGTCGCAAACGTAGGGCTCACTGTGATTACCCGATCGGCCAGATTGATGGCCCCGGCAAGAGGGTTGGTCTCACCTCCCCGGTCGTACGCCTCGGCGCGGCGAGTGAACAACTCGAGCCTGTCACCCGTCGTTGTGCCCTGGTACGCAAGATTGTGAATGGTGAGCACAGAAGGCGGTGGATCGTCGAGAAAACCCAACGTCGCTCCGGTGTGCCAGTCGTTCAGATGAATCACGTCAGGTGACGTGATCGTGGCCCACGCCGCGACGGCCATCGAAAATGCAAGGAACCTGAGCTCGTTGTCAGCCCAGCCTCGTCCCTTGGCATCCAGGTAGGGGTGTGGGCGCGCCATTCGTGGCACTGCCACCAGCGAAACCTCCACACCGCCCAGCCTTCCCTGACGAACAGCGGCCGGACCGGCCCACCGAGGAACCCTGAGCTCATGGCTTTCAGCCGATTCCAAGGGACATTCGCCGTAGTCCGGTAACACGATGTCGACTTCGATTCCTTTCCTCCGGAGTGCGTCGACCAGACCTGCTGAGGCATCGGCCAATCCCCCGACTTTCACTAGGGGAGCCAACTCAGCTGTGGCAAAGAGGACCTTCACCCAGCTAGTTCTAGCAATTCGTCAACCAACCAGCCCAACCAACGAAGAAACAGCACGTGTTGGGGTGGAGAGAAGTCAGTAGCAATTGAGGATTCGAGCAGGCGACGACTACAAGCGCGGCGCCAAACGAGAATCAAACTTACGCAGATCCAGCGCCAGTCGGAGCGAGCCGACACTCGGAATATCTGCGCGACCGACTCAAGCCTCCATACCTGGGTTGATTAGTCGGTCAGGCCGTTGTTGGCGAGGTCTTTCCCCTGCGGTACGAATCAACCAAAAGCACCACGACCGCTGAGAGCAGCAAACCGCCAACGCTCCAAATGGCAAGGGTGGAAAAGCTCCCGGAAACAAGAACCAGGCCACCAATGGCCGGACCGATCGCGCGGCCGACTGCCATGGCCGACTGAGCATCACCCACGCGGTCTTCGGGCGCTGGTGACCATTCGGCAATCGAAGACATGACCCGTGGCGTCGCTATCCAGAACGCCATGCCCCACAGTGTCAGGCCAACCACGAATACGCCAGCCTCGGGCACAAAGCCTACGGTGGCTGCACATACCGCGATCACAGCGATCCAAGGAGCTGCTGAGCCTTTGCCTTTGAGCTGTGCGCCGACGAATCCTGCAAGAGCATTGGCTGAGAATGTCAGAGAGATTGCTAAGGCACTCATCCCGATGTCCTGGCCGAGGCTGGCGGTGTATACGAACATCGCCGAGCCGGCCAGGGTGAGCATCCCGAGGGCGACAACGAGGACCACGTTTGAGCGTGAGACACCTGCATGAGATCTCTTGGGTTTGAAACCGGCGAACTCGACCGGTAGGACGGCTGCCGGCAACACAATCACCGCGAGGAAAATGAAGACGGCGTCGATTCCGTATGACGACGCAAACCAGCCGATGAGCGGTGCTCCCAGGAACACGGCGGCGGGACCTGCGGCGGCAACATTTCGCAGCGAGGCACCGACACGCATTGCCTTGGCCCATCCCAACCACACCATGATCCCGGCGGCCCCTCCTGCCAGCACCCTCAACGCCACCAGAACGGAGAAGGTGGGAGCAAACGCGCTGGCAAGATTGGCCGCAAACATGATGATTGTGGCGACGATCAGATAGCGCCGACGGGTGCGAAGCGTGCGCCCCGCAACAAAGACCACCACAGCAAACGTTCCGACCTGCGCTGTGGAGACAAGGCCGGCTACGCCCAACTGAACCCCGTAGTCGCTGGCTATCTCCGGAAGCAGAAAGGGTGTGGCGGCAAACAGCAGGCTGGAAGCCGCAATCGCTGCGACCAAGCCGGCGTCGGCGTGGTGACGTAGCGAAAGGTATATCCGTGTTGGTCCTTGCACCGAGCGAAGGGTAAGGGGCAGACATCACCAGCCCACGGCAACGCTCGACCCGGCACCCGAGTGACGCTACTGGGTGAATTGATTGTCCCGCCTGCTCTGTTGATACGGTCGTGAAGTGAGTGCGTTCCGCCCGTCGATGTCGTTGGCTACCGGAGGCTTGATATCTCTGGCGGTAGCAATGGGGATAGGGCGTTTTGTGTACACACCCATCCTGCCCGACATGATCGAAGCGATTGGCCTGACGCCTACCGAGGCAGGTCTGATCGCTACAGCGAACTTCTTGGGATATCTGGTTGGCGCGCTGGCCGCTTCGGCGGCATGGCTCCGCGGCTCCCATCGTTGGTTGTTCCTGGCAGGTCTGTTCGCCAGTGGGATCACCACGGCGGCCATGGGGCTCACCGACGTTTTGGGCGCTCAGATGCTGATCCGGCTGCTGGGAGGGGTGGCAAGCGCTTTCGTTCTCGTGTTCGCGTCGGCCCTGATTCTCGACCGCCTCGCTGCCCTGGGTCGACCCCGCTTGTCAGCGTGGTTCTTCGCGGGCGTGGGCGTCGGGATCACGGCGTCTGCGCTGTTTATCTCAGCACTCGGTTCGCAAGGATATGACTGGTGGGTTCAGTGGATCGCCAGTGGTGTCATCTCGCTGGTGGCGGCCCTATTCGTGGTGTGGCTTGTTCCTCGCCAAGCCGATAAGGATGACCAAGAATCCTCGCAGCCCGAAACGACCGCGGATGGACGGCTGAAGAGGCTTATCGTTGCATACGGGCTGTATGGCTTTGGCTACATCATCACCGCCACCTTCATTTCAACGATCGCCCGCGCTTCCTCTGATGGCAGGTCCCTCGAGACTGTCGTATGGCTAGTGGTTGGTCTCTCAGCAATCCCTTCGGTGGCGTTATGGACATACCTCGGGCGGAGATGGAGCTTCGCTTCGGCATTCGCCGTGGCATGTGTGATCGAAGCTGGCGGTGTGGCCCTCACCGTGATCTCTTCATCGGCCCGGGCCATCGTGGTCGGCGGAATCCTTCTTGGCGGCACGTTCGTGGGCATCGCCGCGCTGGGTCTGCTGTATGCGCGCAGCCTGTCGGTCGGTGATTCGAGGAGGACACTTGCCCTGATGACGGCATCTTTCGCCTTTGGCCAAATGGTCGGACCTACTTTCGCTGGCGTCACCTTCGACCTGGGAGACAGTTTCCTCGTGCCGTCTTTGGCGGCTGCGGCAGCGCTAATCGGGTCGGCCTGGCTCGTAATGGTCAAGCACCAATCGCAAGCGCTCAACTCTGCGGTGGTCCCGTAGCGGCACATGACCGAGCTCCTCAAAGTAGGCGGTCCCTCACGGGCCAAGC
>CAXMPK010000251.1:0-8337 GCA_964195405.1 uncultured Acidimicrobiia bacterium | reverse complement strand
GATAACCCCTGTCAGGACCGCCAGGATCTCGGCAGAGAATGTGGATCGTTCCGAGCTGGAACAGGTGGCGGCAGGCCACCACCGGGAAGAGAGTTGAGCGTGTGCAGCCGTGGCCCTCACAGGGCCACGGCTGCACACGCTGGGGGCTAGGCGGCTGGAACCTCGTGCATCTCGACAACGGGTTCGGCTGTTGCCTGTTCAGATCTCATGGTCTTTGGAATCAGGGCGAATGCGATAACAACCGCAAATGCGAGAACCACAGCCGAGATGGTGAATCCGGCATTCATCGAGTCAATAAATGCCAGGTTGGTCTCGTTGATCAGTGTGGCAGCTAGCTCCGACGGAGCCTCAGCAGCCACGGCCGAAGCAACTCCAATACTTTCACCAACGACTTCTACCAGTTCGTCAGGGATGACCCCTCCGAGTCGATCGTTGACGTTGCTTCGGTAGAGACTCGACACCACCGAGCCAATAGTGGCTATACCAAGGGCACCCCCCAGCTCGCGGCTCACATCGTTAACTGCGGAACCGATTCCGGCGTCTGCCTCGGGGACAGCTGCCATCACCGTGTCGGTGAGGGCCGGCATCCCCAGTCCGGCACCGAATCCGAAGATCCCGAGAGGAATGATGATCGAGAGGGTCGACGAGTCGACCTCGATCCCTCCGAGGAGAAGGAGTCCGGTGGCCATCGCCCCGGCCATGGCCAGGACCAGATAACGAGGACCGATCGTCTTTACCAGCACTCCAGAAAGCGGAGCACCGATCATCATCCCAACCGAAGCAGGGATGATCAGAAGTCCGGCCTGAAAAGCCGACCTCCCCTGAACGATCTGGAAGAACTGTGTCAGGAAGAAAAACGTCACGAGCATCCCGAAGATGATCAGCCCCAGCGTCAAAACGGCCCCGGTGAAGTCCTTTTGTTTGAAGAAATGAAGTGGCAACATCGGTGCCTCGCTTCGTGTTTCCACGATGGCAAAGGCCGTCAGCAATGTCGCCGCCAACACGAACGACGCCACGATTTCAGTGGAAGACCACCCCGCCGAGGGCCCCTGAATAATCCCGTAGACAAGAGCAACCAGCCCGGTCGTCCCCAGAATCGCACCGGGAATGTCTAGGCCGAGGGCCCGACTATCACGCGACTCGGGCACAATCACCATGCCCACAAGAGCGACTGCCAAGACCGGAATATGGACCCAAAAGACTGCGCTCCACCCGACGTTGTCAACAAGCCATCCTCCAAGAACGGGGCCAATCCCGATCCCCAAGGCACCAACGGCTGTCCATATACCAATGGCCCGGGCTCGCTCGCCTCGGGGGAAGACATTGGTGATGATCGACAGTGTCGCCGGCAGCACAAAAGCGGCGCCCAGACCCTGCACCCCGCGGAACACGATTAGGGAGGTTGCTGTCTCCGACAGAGCAGCCCCTACCGAACCGGCGCCGAACACAAGGAGACCGATGGTCATCCAACGTTTCCGACCGTATCGATCACCAAGGCTTCCCCCCAAGAGCAACATTCCGGCGAGCACGAGTACGTACGAATCGACCACCCATTGGAGAGTCGAGATCGAGGCTCCAAGGTCGACAGAGATCGCCGGCAGGGCAGTGTTCACCACGGTGTTGTCGATGAAAACGATGAGGGTTCCGACGGACATCACCGCCAGCACCCACCACCTACGCCGAGAGGAAAGCACCGTCTCCTCAGATTCCTTCAGTTTCGCGGACATTGCTTTCTCCTCCGACGGTGAGATACCTTCTGGATAACCCTCTAGACAGGAGTACAAACCCTCTAGACAGGTGTCTATTCCCTTGTCTAATAATTTCCTTGGTGTCTCTTCCCCAGTTCCACTTCTCGCTGGCACCTAGCCTTGCTGAAAATGGACAAAACGACGCTCGGCCTTATCCAGGAGAATTTTGCCAACTCAATGGGGATCCTCGCTAAAAGAAGCGGCGGGTCGGTCACCGAGACCGATGGCCTATTGATGTATGCATCAGCCTCACCAAGCCCTTTTCCGTGGAATGGAGCGGTACGGAAAGCGCCTGGCCTCACAGCAGATGAGATCGATGAACGCACCGCCGCCTTCTTCAGCCCCCTTGGCCATGGCTTCGCCTTGTGTGCTCTCGAAGGTCTCGACGACGACTTGATTGCTGCTTACGGGAAAGCGGACTTCGGCGCACCCGGAATGATCATCGATCACCCCGTGGAGACAGTGGCGCTGTCCGACGGCGCTGAGCTCAAACCCGTGACAGACGAAAAAACAAGAATCGACTTCCTCGATGCGGTCGGTGAGTCTTTCGAGACTCTTGGCGAGTCCCGGGAGACCTGGCTCGCCTGTTATCCGACGGTTGACTCCCTGGCCAATCCACATTCAGTAGCGATGTTGATTTATCAGGACGGTGTGGCGGCGGCCGGAGGTATGTACTACCGCACGGTCAACACGATCGAAGTCCTGCATATTGGAACCCGACCGTCGTTTCGAGGGAATGGTCATGGTCGCGCCGTCACCGCAGCCCTCACCAACCATGCATTCGACCACGAGGTTCGGCTGGCATCACTGCAAGCAACACCGATGGGTTTGCCGATCTACCAACGAATGGGATACCAAACGGTTTCGACCTACCACTGCTATGTGAGGATGCCGGAATGAGAGGAAAGTCCTCCATTCCTGAGTGGATGTGTGACGAATCGGAGGTGCCTCGATGACTATTGGTTGGGTTCAGGTAGCGGCGTCCCTGACGTTGGTTGGTGTCGCAGCAGGTCTGTCGCTGTGGAAGGGTTTGGGCATCGAACGCTCGATCGTATGGGCAGCGACTAGAGCGGCGGTTCAACTACTCGCCGTCGGCCTGCTGTTTGAGCTGATCTTCGAGTCGGCGGCGTCGATGGTCTGGGCTGTGCTCTGGGTAGTCGGAATGCTGGTCGTATCCGTTGAAACGGTGGGACGGCGGGCCCGGCAGATCCCGAATGTCCGGGTGGGAGCACTCCTGGCGTTAGGTGGCGCCGTCGCGGTCTCCCTGGGTGTTGTCTTTGGGCTGGGAGTCTTCGAATTGGATCCGGTGACTTTGGTGGTGATTGCGGGAATCACTCTCGGGAACACGATGCCGGCAGCTGTCCTCGGCGTTGACACCGCCGCAAAGGACTTCTCCGACAATTCCCGAAAGATCGAGGGCCTGCTCGCCCTTGGAATGACCGCTTCGGCAGCCGGGCGATTCCTCACTCAGGGAGCGGTGCGAAGGGCCTTGATTCCCCAAATCGAACGTACGAAGGTGGTCGGCCTTATTGCCTTGCCGGGGGCAATGACCGGAATGCTGTTGGCCGGCGCCGACGCCACCAGTGCGGTCCTGGTCCAGATCGTCATCATGTATCTGATCTTGGGTTCGGTGGCCATTGCAGTGGTGGCAGTGGTAACGGTCATCGCGGCCCAGGCATTCACCCCCGATGCCCGCCTACAGGCCTGGGTAACCGAACAGGGTTGAATTACCCGCCGGCTCCTCCCGTGAAATTCCACGATGCGAGATGCATCGAAGGCGCCCTCACAAAACCTGCACCAAACTCACAGTCGGCGTAACGGAGATCATCAGCGACGCCACGGACGTTTCCCGATTCCCACGCTTTCAGGAACGACTGGGTGAAGCGGAGGTTGGTTACTGCTCCTGTGATCTCCCCGTTTTAGATCATGAACGTCCCATTGCGGGTTAAGCCGGTGACAACCTGGGTCTTGGGGTCGAGGATCCGGCAGTAGTTGAAAGAAGCGACGTATACGCCTCTGTCGACTGCGGCGATCAAGTCATCAACAGAATCCGAGCCTGGAGCGACCACGAGGTGTGTTGCCACTGGACCAAAGCTGGCGCTGTTCGCCCACCCGTGCCCGGTTGACTTCTCTCCGGCTTTTGCGGCAGACCGTCGATCGTGGACAAGCATCTTCGTGACGCCGCCGTTGATGAGATTTCGATGGACCTTTTGCGTCCCCTCCACATCGAATCCAGTTGCCAGAGCCCCCTCACCCTGGGGATCATCCGTGAGTGTTATCTGGTCGTCGAATTGGGTTGCGCCCAACTCTGCGAACGATTGACCCTCCTGGTGTGCCTTGCCGTTCAAGCCATAGAAACCCAGGAAGAAGGCAGTGGTCGCAACCGCTTCTGGACCAAGGACCACCTCGTATCCACCCGGCTTGAGATCGAATGCGCCGAGACCCCGGCGCGCCCGATCCGCGGCCAATGACCCAATAGCTGCGCCATTGAGATCAGCGAGCGCTGCGGAAGTCTGGTGACCCATCCCTGCACTCTCGCCTGTTCGGTGAATGCCATCGATGGTCGCCCGACTCCCGCGAGAAGCTGCCCGGTGGCCTGCCGAGTTGGCGAATCCATCGTCGAGCCAATCCGTGTCGCAATATCCGGCAGCTAGATAGTCACCGCCGGCTCCGACAAAATCGGAGACAACCTCCGCTCTCTGCCCCGGCGTGGCCGACACTGTCGATGGATCAGAGAAATCGGTGGCAGACAAGTCCTTGCTCGGGGCCACTCCCGGCCAATCCGGATCGACGGGTTGGGTAGCGGCGACAGTGAGGGCGTCGTCAACAAGCTGCGCTAGGGCGACCTCGCTGGCATGGTTTCCCGTTACCGCCGCCACCCGACCTTCCGAGGCGACCCGGAGTCGGACCTTCACGTAGTCCTCTCCGACGTTCTGATGGATGAACGAATTGGCGAAACGGGTCAGCTCGATTAGCCCGGTCTGAACCGAGGCTTCGGCTTGTGCCCTGTCGCCAACCAATTCGATAAGACGTTGGGCGGTATGGCTTGCAGGATTCATCCGGTCACCCCCACACGCACCTCGGCGAAACGACCGGGTGAAGCTGAATGCCCGGTGTGTGCCACCTGCATTGGCTGTCCTTTCCCACAGTTTGGTGTCCCCCAGTGGACCCACTCGGTTTGGCCGGCGAGCATGTCCAACTGACCCCAAAACTGGGGAGTGATCCCGGTGTATGTGGGGTTCTTCACCATTTGCCCCAATACGCCGTTCTTGATTTCCCGTCCGACCTCACACCCGAACTGGAAGTTCAGCCGCCTGTCGTCGATCGACCATGAGCGATTGGTCGACATGAAGACGCCACGCTTCGTCTCGGCAACCATCTCCTCGAGGGAGGAATCACCCGGTAACAGCCCAACATTGGTCATCCGCACCATGGGCAAGCGGGCGTAGCCATCGGCCCGAACCATCCCGCCTGGAGACAGCCCGGCCACAGCCGCCGAGTCCCGACCCGATAGCACACCAACCCACGTGCCCTGATCGACGATCGGCACCCGTTGAGCGGGAGTGCCTTCGTCGTCGAAACCGAAAGTCCCGAGAGCGCCGTGCAGGGTTGCGTCTGCCGTGATGTTCATCAGATCCGACCCGTACCGATGTTCACCAAGCCGAGGGAGCTCCAAGTGAGAGGTTCCGGCGAACGCCGCTTCCCAACCGAGGATCCGGTCGAGTTCGATGGCATGTCCCACCGACTCGTGGATCTGCAGGGCCAGCTGGCTGGCTTCGAGAATCAGGGTCATCTCTCCTTCGGGACACTGTGGAGCCGACAACAACGCTGCGGCCTCGTCGGCGATTCGGGGTGCATTGGCTAGGAAATCCCAACGACGAACGACCTCGAACCCACCGGTCTCGTATTGACCAAACGACTGTGGATAGGAGCGCACCTGGGTCTCGTCTTCGCCGACAGCGGTTGCGCTGAAGCCAGCGCCGGTCTCGACAAGGTGTTGATGGATCCGGTGCCCTTGTGAGGACACAAACCATTTGTGAGTATCCCAACCACCGATCGAAGCGTTCGCCAGGCTGATCTCGTCGACCTCCTGCATCACACTCGTCACCGCCACAAGCAGGTCGACCTTCTCGGAAAGCGGCACGTCGAAAAGAGACTCCTCGTGCGGCGTCTCATATTCGGCTTCAGTAACTGCGATGTCAGCAAGCTCAAAGGGGTCTCCCGGAACCGCAGCAGAGGCCCTTGCGATTTCGACGGCACGACGCCCAGCGGACCGAAGACCGTCGGATGAGAGGTCGTGGGTTCCGAAGAACCCCCAAGACGAGCCCACCAAAGCCCGGACCCCAACGCCGGCAGACTCGGTGCGATCTAGCTGCTGCACGCTGCCGTTGAAAACCCCGATGGCTTCGGACCGGGCTTCGAGGTAGCGGGCGTCTGCGTAGACGGCCCCGGTGCCGAGGGCGGCTTCTACCGCTGTGGAAGCGTGATCAAACATTTGGGCAAGTTAACCAGATGGAGCCGGGACCATCGCCGGCAGACTCGGAGGCTGACGCCTTCTTTAGGATCCGAGGGTGAAGAACGAGCAGAGCTCCCTTCCGCGCTCGTTTTACGGCTGGCGCATCCTCGGTCTTGCCACCGTCACCGGTGGGCTCACCGGTCCAGGTCAGACTATCGGCGTCAGCGTCTTCGTCGATCAGTTCATCGCCGACCTCGGGATGAGCCGCTCGGGCGTGTCCACTGCCTATCTGATCGGTACCCTCATCGCCGCATTGGGGCTGCCGCGAATTGGTCAGCAGATTGATCGGGTCGGGGTGAGTCGGGCGATGACCGCTATCGGGATCGCCTTCGGAATTGCCCTCGTAGCAATGGCTGGTGTCCAAGGATTCGTGACCCTGACCATCGGCTTCCTAGCGATACGTCTCTTCGGCCAGGGGGCGTTGATGCTCACGAGCACGGTTGCGGTGACCGTGTGGTTCGAAAAGCGGCGTGGCACCGTTCTCGGAATTTTCAGCACCGGCACCGCCATTCTCATGGCATTTGTGCCCGTTGGGCTGAGCCTGGTGATCGAGGAGTTCGGCTGGCGCGTGGCCTGGCTGGTAGCGGCGGTATTCGTCTGGGCGGTTGTTGTCCCTATCGCTCGGTATGGACTGATCGACAGACCATCCGACGTTGATCAGGTCCCTGATGGTCCAAAACCGACGAAGACGAGAGCACCGAAAGAGCAAGCCGGCGCTGATGCCACGCGTAGGGAGGCGCTCCGTACCAAAAGGTTCTGGATTCTGGTGGCTTCGACGGCAACCGTTGGCATGCTCTCGACCGCGCTGAACTTCCACCAGATTTCCTTACTCACCGACGCCGGACTCACGACAACTGAGGCTGCGCTGATGTTCCTCCCCCAGGTGATCGGTGCGGGAGCAGCTGGGTTGCTATTCGGATTTCTGTCCGATCGACTTACAGCACGTTGGCTTATCCCTATGACAATGGCATTGCTTGCGACAAGCCTGTTGGCTGCTGCCAACCTCACCGCTGGAGTCCCTGTGGTGCTGTATGCCGTCAGTCTTGGAGCTGCTGGAGGAGCCACTCGATCGGTATCGGCGACGCTATTGCCGAGATGGTTTGGGGTGCGACATATCGGTGAGATTCAGGGAATAGCCTCTTTCGTCAGTATCGCCTCGACTGCGCTAGGCCCGGTTGCATTCGCTGTTGTGAGAAGCGCAACTGGAGGATATGGCGGCGCGGCAACGTGGTTTGTCGTCCTTCCGCTGATGGCGGGCATCGCGGCCACAACGATTCGACCCATCCCGTCCACAAAGAAGCTGGATGGTTGATTCGGCATCAGTGTACAACCACCAATTCGAGGGCGCGCATGCTCGACTCGCCTCCGGAGCGTCCTATTCTTCTTGAGCTTGAGGCGAGTGGTCCGGGAATGCACATTCCACCCATGACGCTCGCAGCGACGCTGAGAGCGGAGGGCAGGCCACCCGCCCCAAGATTGTCTACCGGCCGTTATACGGCGGTAAGTCAACTCATCTGGCTTCCGGATGCCAATGCGGGAGCTGCCAGTGCGAGGGCGCTGAGCACTGCAATAGCGATGACGGTGAGACGACGACGCATGATGGATCCTCCTAGTCGGACTAATTGTCAAAGTTGACTATGAGGAAGGACCGTCTCGCGTTTATCTCAGTGGCGGGCTCCGATCAGCAGCGACTCTCCGTCACGACGCTCGATCCTTATGGCCTCTGGTGCTAACCACATGACCGGCTCGACGTAACTCGGACAGATCTCTCCCCACCGTCGATTCGCTCACACCCAGGGCGTTCGCAAGATGGTCGATCGACGGAATGGCACCACTCTCAACCGCTTCAGCCACCATTCTCAACACCCGCCCCCGTCGCTTCTCTATGGGTGAAACGAATCTGTCGTCCTCGGGATGCTCGACTGTCCAGGTGACCTTGCGGAGATCTCGAGCTATGAGACGACCTCCAGCGGGAGCATGAGATGCAGGGAGAAACACCTGGATGGTCTGAGGTGTGAGACGACTAGCAGCAGCCACGATCTCGGCATGCTCGGGAACTCGCTCGAGAGAACG
>CAXMPK010000250.1:0-4238 GCA_964195405.1 uncultured Acidimicrobiia bacterium | reverse complement strand
AAAGAACGGGTCGAAGCTAATGCCGGCTGATGGGTCGTAAGGCCGGGATCACGCGCAACGACGTGGCTGTCGCTGCAACCAAGATTGCCGATCGCGATGGTTTGAAGGCAGCGACATTGACTGCGGTAGCTTCAGAGCTCGGAATCAAGACGCCGTCCCTCTACAACCATGTGGACGGTCTTGCGGGTCTGAAACGTGTCCTCGCCATACACGGGGCCGAGCTCCTCCTCAGCGAGTTCCAGGCTGCGGTGGGCGAGACGGAGGGTTCGCAGGCATTACGTGCTATCGCAGACGCTGATCGTGATTTCGCCTTAAAGCACCCCGGGCTTTTCGAATCGTTCCTTCCTGCGCCCCGACCAGGTGAGGATGATGAGCTTTACGACGCAATCGCGCAGCCGGTCTATTTTGTTGCAGGGATCTTGCTCAGCATGGGGATTCCACAAGAAGAGGCCATACATCTGATCAGAGCCATGTGGGCACTCCTACACGGGTTTCTCGATCTCGAAGCCAAGGGAGGATTCGGGAGGCCGGTGGGGATCGACGCCAGCTTCGACGCTGCGGTGGAGTTGATGATCTCGGGGATTGAGGTGGTCGCCGCCGGGGCGAAAGAGCGAGCGGCAACCTGAGGTCACCGCTCGAGGGGGTTGTCACTTGCCCGTGAAGCGTGGAAGCTTCAAGAGGGGACTCTTTGGGTAAATGACTAACCGACCCCAATTCTGGCAACCGAAACCCTCTCTCGTCGGCTTGCGGGGGATCAAAATCAAATTTGGTGCATCCGCGCTAGTTACCGACTCAACCTGCGCCGAAATCCTCATGAGAGCGGCTTGCCGTCGGGCCGGACTGGCCCTGGTACTTGGAGCCAAGCTCAGGTGAGCCGTACGGGAACTCGGCGGCCGTGGTCATCCGATAGAAGCTGATCTGGCCGATTTTCATCTCTGGATAGATGGCGATCGGGAGCGTGGCCACGTTGGAGAGCTCGAGTGTGATGTGTCCTTCGAACCCGGGGTCTATGAAGCCGGCCGTTGAGTGTATGAGCAAGCCGAGGCGTCCCAACGATGATTTGCCTTCTAGTCGGGCGACGACATCATCTCCGAGTTTCACTCTCTCGAGAGTTGATCCGAGAACGAACTCTCCTGGATGGAGCATGAATGGCTCTGAACCGACTTCAACCAACTGAGTGAGATCATCTTGAGGCGCCCGCGGATCGATTCGGGAGTAGCGATGATTGACGAATACCCGGAATCCGTCGCTCACCCGTAGATCGACCGATGAGGGTTGGACGTGTGACGGCTCATAGGGGTCGATGACTATTGAGCCGATCTCTATTGCATCGCGGATGGATCGGTCGGAGAAAATCACGCCAGTCTCACATTCACGCCCTTGCCTGTGGTGCCGACGCCGGATACGGCCAATTCAGCTGATCTATGAGGACGTTTCCCATGTGCGGAGCGGGTGACGGGAATCGGACCCGCGTCTTGAGCTTGGGAAGCTCACGTTCTGCCATTGAACTACACCCGCGATCATGAACAAGGGTAGTGATGCTCGTGATCGAATCACCAAGTGGGGTTTGTCAGCTTGGTGTTGTATCTTTTCGTTTCCGAAAGTCGATTAGAGAGGAAACAAGATGAGGTTTGGCCGTCTGCGGTTTGCGGTGGTTCTAGTGCTGGTCGCTCTGACACTGGCGGCCTGCAATATCGACAATCCGGTTGGCACCGAAGCCCCTGACACCACCGGAGCTCCTGACCCGACAGATGCCCCTGCCACAACGCAGGCACCCGATCCAACAAACGCCCCCGGGCAGACTGATGCGCCGTCTGGCACCGAAAGTGCTGACACCGAAGAAGGGAACTCGTCCATCCTGTGGTTCGTCGCACTGGCGATTCTCGGCTTTGTCCTTATCGGAACGCTGATAGGACGTGGACGCAAGGACAACCCGCCTCCTCCGGTCGCAGCCGGCGCCAAGGAGGGATTCAGGGACTTCGTTCGAGGTGGATACAGCGAAGCCAGGTGGCTCGCTGATGCGATGACCGAGGATTTGGCCATCTGGCGTGGCAACGCTCTGTTCGAAGGTCGAACCGGTATCGACGACTCTGCCGGTACTGCCATGTCCGACAACTGGGCACAGCTTGACGATCGGATGGGTCAAGCTACCGACCAGCTCTATCGCGCTGAAGCTTCCGCGCCTGACCAAACCAGCTCTGCAACCGTTCGGGCGACTATCGACGCGTTGAATGGTGCACGTGGCGGGGTCGACGCGAGAGCCGAGGCACGATTCAACACACGTGGTGCTGACGAGTCAGACCAATTCGCGATTGCCGAAGCCGGAGAAAGAGAGCGACTCGCCTCGTCGAACCTGAGTGAGGCCCATCAGGAGCTAAGTGATGCTCTCCTCGCGTTGAACGCGATTAGTTGAGCAGGGTCACGCCGCCCCAGACGAGCAACACGAGACCCACCACCACAAGGAACCGGACACGTCCCGGCCGATACAAGGCGGCGGCCACACCTTCGGGTGTTTGTCCTTGACGATGCTTCCACCAGGCCGTTCCGTTGCCGATCAGCAAAGCCAATCCGAGGGCAATTACGAGTTCTGGAAGAAGGTTTTCGAAGTCAAGAAGCTCGCCCACGGCGGGCACGGTAATGCCCGATAGGATTTCGGTGTGAAACAGGTCGAATCGGCATCTGCTCCCGCCACGACGGCCAATCTTGGCCCAGCGTTTGACGTGATTGCCCTTGCGATCGGCTTGAGGTGTCGGGTGGAGGCCGTGATGGCCGACGCATGGACGATCGAACACCGAAGTGACCATCGACCGGTGGTAGGGGAGGGTGATGGCATTCTCGCCGCGGCTCGTCATGCGGTGGGTGATCGTCCGCTGGCGATGACAGTCGAATCACAAATCCCAATGGGTCGAGGACTGGGATCATCTGCGGCGGCTTTCGTGGCCGGAACAGCGGCCGCCTTGCGTGCGGTAGGAGATGATGCCTCACCCGATCGAGTCTTCCGAATAGCCGCCGAGCTCGAGGGCCATGACGACCAAGTTGGCGCGTCTGTTTATGGAGGTCTTGTTCTGGTGCCGGCGGAAGGTCCTCCGCTGCGGTTGCCGCTACATCCAACTCTTCGTGCGGTGATCGCGATTCCCGAGTCGAGACTGGCGACCGCTGAGGCGCGCGCTGTGATTCCCAGCGCCCATCCTCACGATGTTGTCCTTCGAAGTCTGGCTCGGGTCTCATCGTTGACCGCAGGGCTGATCACGGGTGACCCGGACCTGCTCGCTGCCTCACACGGGGACGAGATTCACGAGTCGCACCGGGCAGACTTGAGTCCCGAGGTCGAAGTTATGAAGAACGTGGCGAGACGGGCCGGCGCCCATCATGCCGCTCGTTCCGGAGCCGGTCCTTCGGTGGTTGCAGTGACAACTGTCGAAACTGCCGACCAGGTGGCGGCTGCATTGGCAGAAACCGGAGCGACGGTGATCAACCAACCGATGGAGACAACGGGTTTGGTTTGACGGGAGTTGTCATCCCCTGTAGCAGAAGCCTGGAGATGATCTCCTAGGCGAACGTAGGCGCCGTTGTTTGCGCCATCGAGAACCCGCCGCACCCCAAGTCGAGGTCGGTGTAGGTTCCACTCAAATTTCCTTAAGGAGGAAACATGGGTGTCAGGTTTGACAGATCGATCGTAATCGCACGGGGCAAAAACAGGGAAGCCACGGAGTTTGCCGCCGAGGTCTCCACTTATATCGGGGAATTGACCGGCGTCCCCATCATCTGGGGTCTCGAAATCGGAGGCACTGTGGGCAAGATTCACTGGTACGCCGACTACGAAAACATGGCCGGTCTTGAGGCCGTATTAGGTCAGACCATGACCGACGACGGCTATCAACAACTCCTCGACTCTTCAGTTGATGCCTTCGTTGGGGCAGCTGAAGACACCCTGGTCTACACCATGTAGATAAGCGACGCAGGGCTGTCGCATCGCTGATAAATGACCTGTCGGCCCCCGCCCACCCTCTCTCGGCGGACGGTGTGACCTAATAGGAGCTTGTCCACCGATCAGGGTTTGGTTTGACCTAACTCCGAGATGACGCGACCATTGAGGTCGTCTCCCCTTTTCTGTGAGGTTTTTGCATGGGTTCGTTGGTAAAGAAGCGTCGAAAGAAGATGTCGAAGCACAAATACCGCAAGCGTCTGAAGGCAAACAGACACAAGCGCAAGAAGTGATTGAAAGACCGGGCCTTGAG
>CAXMPK010000249.1:0-48536 GCA_964195405.1 uncultured Acidimicrobiia bacterium | reverse complement strand
ACCAGCTCCTGGAGACGTTCGTTGGTTGCCGACCGAACACCCCACGACGACTCGGTGTGGGAGGCGATGATGTTGGAGGCATCTCCACCATGGCTGATCATGCAATGGATCCGGTCATCGGGGAGAATGTGCTGTCGCAACGTGGACACGTTCATGTATGCCTGGACAAATCCGTCGAGGGCGTTGATCCCGAGGTGGGGAGCGAATGCGGCGTGTGAGTCCTTCCCGAAGTACTCAACGATGAAACTCTCTCTCACCTGAAAACTCGGGTCCAGGGTGTTGTCCGGACCTGGGTGAATCATCATCGATGCCGCGGCGTCTTTGAACGCACCGGCGTCCATCAGGGCCACTTTGCCCCCACCTCCCTCTTCGGCCGGAGTGCCTAAGACGGTGACCCTGATGCCGAGGTCGTCTGCCATACCTGCAAGCGAAATGGCGGCGCCGATGGCAGCCGTGGCGATGATGTTGTGACCACATGCCTGGCCCACCTCTGGGAGGGCGTCGTACTCGCAGCAGATCACAATTCGGGGCCCGTTAGTCCCGACCGTGGCCTCGAAGGCCGTCTCCAGGCCGTAAGCGGGATAGTCCACCTCGAAGCCATGGGTGCGAAGGTACTCAGCGAGTTTTCGGGAAGACTCGAATTCCTCATAGGCGGTCTCGGGATTCTCATAAAGCCAGCGGGATATCTCCCGTAGATCCGACTCGTGTTGGGTGAAGGCCTGATCGGCAATCTGTTTGCGACTCATGGCCGCCACCATATTCTGCTGGGTCAGAGACGATCCCAGACAGCCTGTTCGGCCATGTCGATGATGGTCCCCGCCATTGCCAGCGCACCGTCGCGTATCGCTCGATCTCCGGATGGGGTAATCGTCGCCGCGGCGAACTCTGGTTGGTGGTTGACCGCGTCGGTCTCGATTTTGAGGCTTGGGTGAATCGAAGGGACCACATGGCTTACGTTTCCCATGTCCGTCGACGCGTAGGTCTTCTGTCCTGATTCGGCGAACGTGGGCATGTCCCTTCCGAGAGCGCGGGAATTCGTCACGAACAATTCGAAGAGCACCGGGTTGGAGACCAGGTCGATATAGGGGTCCCACTCGGTTGTGTACTCCAATGTGCAGCCGGTCGCCCTTGCCGCCGCGTCGAAGCATTCGATGATCCGCGTCTTGAGCACCTCAAAGCGTTCAGAGGTCTCACTGCGAACGATCCAACTCGACCTGGTGTAGTCGGGAATCACGTTGGCGGCACTGCCACCACTTTCGATCACACCGTGGACACGGTCGCCGGGCTCGAATTGCTGTCTGAGTGTCGCGACGTTGTTATAGGCCTGGACGAAGGCGTCCAGCGCGTTGACCCCCTCGTAGGGGGTTGCCGCGGCGTGGGCGGTCTTGCCGTGGTACTCGACCAAGATCCCCTGCGCGGCGAGGACCCGGGGATCGGCAATGTTCCTGATGCCAGGGTGGATGAGCATCGAAGCGGCCGCGTCTTCGAACGCGCCGGCCTTGAGGAGGTCGATCTTTCCACCGCCGCCCTCCTCGGCAGGTGTTCCGAGAACAGTGACCCGAATCCCAAGCTCATCGACTAATCCGGCCAAGCAAGCTCCTGCGCCGAGAGAGGAGGTGGCGATGATGTTGTGACCGCAGGCGTGGCCGACGTCGGGAAGGGCATCGTATTCGCAACATATGACAACTCTGGGTCCAGTTGTTCCGGCGGTAGCTTCGAAGGCGGTCGCCAGCCCATATGCCGGATAGCTGACATTGAAGCCGTTGGACTCGAGGAAGCCGGCGAGCCTGCTCGAAGACTCATGTTCCTCGTATGCGGTCTCCGGGTTTTCATACATCCACTTCGAGATGTCTCGGAGTTCCTCTTCAACCCCGTCGAAGGCTGCTTGGGCAGTTTCCTTGTGAGTCATGAGCTTGAGAGTAAGCCGCTTCGAAGTGCTCGTTTGCTCTAGTCGCCCGGGTTCGGTGAAGACAGCACCCACGGTGCGGAGGAGGATGGAGGTGTCAGCTTGCCGTCGCGGTTTTCCACCTAGTCCTCGTCGAGTCGGGTTCGCTCGGAAAGGGTGATTGTGTCGCGTCCCTCTACTTGGGCCAGGCCGGTGATTCCCGGCTTCACGGCGGCTCGTTGGCTGCGCTCGGATTGGCGCTATTGACCGGACTTGGGCACATCTACATAGGGACGTGGCTGTGACCGATTTTGGCGAGGTCAGCTCAGTTCGGGCATCACCTTTTCGGCGAATAGGCGAAGACCCGAGTCGTCATAGGCGACGTCGGCGAAGTTGACGATGGCATAGCTCATACCAGCTCGTTCCCAGTCCTCGAGACGCTCGATGATCTGGTCAGGTGTGCCAGACATCAAGTCGAACATGTGAGTGAACCTCTCGGCCTTTTCGGCAGACACATAGCGCGAGATCGTGTCCAAGAGCCAGGCCTTCTTCTCCTCGACCTCAGCTTCGGTTTCGGCACACAGGATGTTGAAATTGGCTGAGCGGACGATCTCCTCATAACTCGTTCCAACGTCGGCACAATGTTCGGCGAGGATTTCCGACTTGTGAGTAAAAGTGTCGACGTCGATGCCGAAGTTGGTGTAGGCCGCGTACCGAGCGGCGATCCTCAGCGTCACTTTTTCGCCACCACCGGCGATCCAGAAAGGTATGTGAGGCTGCTGAATCGGCTTCGGCTGACAAATGGCACCCTTGAGCGTGTAGTACTTTCCTTCGTAGAAGACCTCTTCCTCGGTCCACATCGCTTTCATGATTTCGACGCCTTCACGAAGCATTCCCAGTCTCCCGCCGGGAGAGAGAAACGGATATCCATATCCGTCGTGCTCGTGCTCATACCAGCCTGCACCTATTCCCATCTCGACACGGCCACCGGAGATGACGTCGATTGTTGCGGCGACCTTGGCCAGATATGAGGGGGGCCGATAGCTGTTGCAAGTGCACATCTGCCCGAGACGGACGGTGCTTGTCACGGATGCCAGTGCCGCCATCATCGCCCATGCTTCGTACGTCGCTTCCTGGGTTGGTCCCGGAAAGGTGTGGAAGTGGTCGTACACCCAAAGGGACTCGTAACCAAGATTCTCCATCGTTCTGGCAACCCCAGTGATCAGCGGCCAATGCTCGCTGACCTCGATCCCGACTAGATCGAGACGCCAACCTTGCGGGACAAATGCACCGAATCTCATGGGGGGCACCGTATCCGGTTTGGAACTAGCGGGTATCGCACTAGTAACCGAAGTCCCACCCGTTAGGGACTTCGGTCCATGCCACGTGGACGACAGATCCTGGACAATTGGGTCAAGACATGACCATCGGAGGTAAACAAATGATCATCAGTGAGCTTGTAGGTGGAGAAGTTGTTTCACTTGGCCCCAGCGCAACCCTCCGCGCTGCCGCTTCAGCGATGTCGAACAAGGAAGTCGGTTCGGTTGCCGTAGTTGTCGACGACGCCCTGGAGGGAATCCTCACCGAGCGTGACATCCTCAACGCGGTGGCCAAAGGGGTGGACTGCGACGAAGACCAGATCAGCTCCCATATGACCTTTCTTCCCGATACGTTTGGTCCGGAGTTGTCGGTGGAAGACGCCGCCGATTGGATGCTCGCCACCGGCTATCGGCACCTACCGATCGTCGAAGTCAGTGGGCGCGTCATTGGCATGGTGTCGATCAAGGATGTCCTCTGGGCGCTCACCGATTCCGCTGCGGTGTAGCGATGGAAACGATCAGCAAATCGGAGGCCCGCGCTTTTGTGGAGTTGGCACCGGTCGCCCACATCGGGGTGGTTTCGGACGGCGAGCCTTATGTGACTCCGATGTCCTTTGTGGTTGAAGACAACAGAATTCTCTTTCGTACCAAGCCCGGCCGCCGTTTCGAGGCTCTGAAGACCAACCCCACGGTTTCTATCGAGGTGTCGTCTTATGACTCTTCCAACGGTGACTGGAAGAGTGCCATTGTCAAGGGAACAGCTCGCGAGGCGACCGACGAAGCAACGATCAGGCTGACCGTCCAGAAGCTCTTTGAAAAATATCGGGACGCTCTCGGCTCTCCTCTCGGACGGGGCGGAATCCAGCCCATGTCGACGTTTCCCCATGTGGTGGTTGTCGACATCGAAGAGATCTCGGGGATGGCCAGCGGCGGCGGGTTTGAGATGAGAACGCGACCCGGCCGTCTCTGAAGTGTTTGTCCACTACTTCACTCATGTCCCGTTGGCGATCTCGGATGTCCAGAATCGCTTGGACGCGGTACGCAACAACCTCTCCCAAATGGCTGATGTCGCTTATCGCGAAGGTGAGCAGCTGAGCGCCCGGGTAAGTCCGTGGGACGAGGGGTTTGCTAAGGCGGTTACGCTCGATTTGGGTGTCGCCGAAATCCACATCTTTGGTCTTGTTTATCCGATGACCTGGACAGCCTCAGGCGGTGGAATCCTATTTCCGGAGTTGAAAGCGGATTTGACCCTGGCCCACGTCGGCCCTGATGAGACCCGGCTGACCGTGCAGGGGACCTACAGACCGCCCCTCGGTGTGGTCGGCAAGGTCGCCGATAGAGCGATCCTCGGCCGCTTCGCCGACGCGACAGTCCGCAACTGGGTAGATGAGCTTGCCGTTGCACTGGTTGCCGACGAGGTCAACTCGTCGGCAGGCTGATCACAATCGTCGTCCCCTCATCGGGCTTGGACATGACTTCGATACTCCCGTCGAGTCTCCGAACTCGATCTCTCATGTTGATCAGACCCATCCCGGTCGTTGTCGCCTCGATGTCGAACCCTTTGCCTTTGTCCTTGACCGTGAGACTCACGGCGTCGTCCGACCGGAACGCATTTACGTTGACTTCGCCGGCGCCCGAGTGACGTAAGGCGTTGGAAAGCGCCTCCGTCGCCAGCATCACGACCTGCTCTGCAATGGCCGGGCGGACGTCGGAAACGTCTTCACAGCTCAGCCTCACGTTGTTCGGGTAGGCAGACCGGAATCGGTCGACTGTCGCCTCGAGTTGTTGTTCCAGGTTGGGTCTGGCTGCCGACGTCGACCTCAGGTCATATATGTAGGCGCGGAGTGACTCAACCGCCCCGTCGAGTCGGTCGACCGAGTCTGCGAGCACCATTGACGACGATTCGTCCGGTACCCGCTCTGATAGGGATTGGAGGCTCAGCCCGACCGCAAAGAGATCCTGAATGATCGAGTCGTGGAGGTCACGGGCGATGCGGTCGCGGTCCCGGACAATGGCCAGTTCTCCAAGTTGATCGCGGAGGCGGGAAGTGTTTATCGCTGAGCCTGCAACTTTTGCCAGCGCCTCGACCAGTTCGACATCGGATTCGTCAAACCCGCCTGGCTTGTTGGTCAGGTAGAGATTTCCGAAGGCCTTCCCGCCCGTCACTATCGGGACGCCCAGAAACGACCCCATCGGAGGATGATGTTTTGGAAATCCGAATGAGTCAGGATGGTCGGCGATCTTGTCGAGCACGATGGTCCGTCGTTCCTTCACCACCGTTCCGAGAACCCCACGACCCTGGGGAAGTGACCCGATCTGGTGAGCCACCTCCGATTCGAGTCCCTCATAGATGAAGTCGGTTAGCACGCCGTGGGTTCCGAGTACGCCCAGTGCTGAGTATTGGGCTTTTGTTGTTGATTTCGCTTCGGAGACCAGACGGCGGAGAACCCTGTCCAGATCGACTTCACCGACGACAGCGGCCGCTGCATCTATCAGAGCAGAGAGTCTTTCGACTTGGGTGTTCTCAGACATCTGGATCGACGTTAACCCCCGGTATCGTGGCAGTTGATGGAACCGCTACGCGTAGTGCTGATCGATGACCACGAGGTGGTCCGCGCCGGGATCAAGACAATGGTCGATGCCCAGGACGACATGGATGTTGTCGGCGAAGCTGGAACAGTCCAAGACGGCATAAAACGTATTGGGTTTGATGAGCCCGACGTGGTTGTTCTCGACGTGCGTCTACCCGACGGGAGCGGAGTCGAGGCGTGTCGTGAGATTCGATCCCGTTTTCCCGATGTGAAAGTTCTGATGCTCACTTCGTTCGCCGACGAAGAGGCCCTCATGGCGGCGATCCTGGCGGGCGCTTCCGGGTATGTGTTGAAGCGAGTGAAAGGCACTGACCTGGTTGAGGACATCCGCCGCGTTGGCGCCGGGGAGTCACTGCTCGATCCTGACATGACTGAAAAACTGTTTGATCGACTTCGATCCGGCCCTCGAACAGACCCGCTGATGGCGCGTCTCTCTGATCAAGAGCACGAGATCGTGGTGCGTATCGCCGACGGCAAGACCAACAAGCAGATCGCCGACGAGATGTTCCTTGCTGAGAAGACTGTAAAGAATTACGTATCGAATCTCTTGGCCAAGATGGGTATGAGTCGTCGCAGCGAGGCGGCAGCTTACGTAGCGCGGATGGAGGGCGCTAAAGACGCCGGCTCGCCAGAGGAGTGGCCCGAGGCCTGACACCGCCGGTGGATTTGAATTCCTACTCTGAACGGTCGCACCTCACTCGGCGCGGCCGTGCTGATCTGGCCAATGGGACCCTCTCCTCATTATGTGCCAGCGGAGGTTGCCTGCCCCGGGGGGACGGCGGCGGGCTAGACGAGATTGCGGGGGATGAAGCTCATTTTGCCGACGAGATCGGTGGTGCCGATCTTGGTCACACGCCCCTTGCCCAGCTTGAAGTTGTAGCGAAGGTTGATTGGCTGAAGGCTCGAATCGCCCGAGGTCACCGAATTCGCAGGGCTTCCCGGAAACAGGAAATAGGTGAAAGTGACCCCTGGGGGCACTGTGTCGGCCACGTATGCAACAGCGGTAAACGAGCCGGTGGTCTTGTTGCCGAGTTGGTCGAGCACGTTGTCCGACTCGATCGAGAGCAGATCTCCGCTCTCAATTCGCCATCTCGAAGCGTCTTCTGGATTGACTTCGAGGAAGTTCATCGGCCATCGTTGAGTGGCCAGTTGACGTCGGGCAAAGTCGAACAGGTTGTTCCACACCGCGTTGATCCGACCGTTGAGCACCCACACCTCGTCGCCGACAGGGCCGATTTTGGCGTTGCGCTCGGCGACTGCGTCCCAGTCAGGAAATACGAAGTTGGCCTTGCCTGAATTGGTCTTCCACTTCATGTCGGCGTGGAGTCTTTCGGTCCCAACCAAATCGTCACCGTCTCGCACTATCGGGGTCTGTATCCCGGTGGTTCCAAACTCGCGGAGGACGTCGTGTGCTCGAAGCCCCCTCTCCTGGGCATATTCGACCAAGGCGCTGAAGTCGCGTCGTCCACCCGCCGACTTAGGCCCGGCTTCTTCGAAGATGGCGTTGGTGTCGTCCCAGTCGAATCCGTCGAACCCCATTCGCTGACCCACCGTGGCGAAAATCTTCCAGTCTGGTATCGCCTGACCCGGTCGATCTGAGATCTTTTCGTAGATGCGTAGGCGACGTTCGGCGTTGTTCCGTGTGTAGTTCTCTTCGCCCCATGCTCCGGCAGCGAGAATCAGGTCGGCGTACTTGGTGGAATCGTTCGGGTAGATCTCCTGATGAACGACCACCAGACCCCCTTCATCGATCCGGGCCTTCAGTTGCTCGTATGCGATATCGACGTTGGTCGACGTAACAGTCGGGCCCACCGAGGTCAGCTGACGCACTTTGGCTGCGAGGGCCTGGGATGCGCCCATCGCACCCACCCAGTTGGTTCCCACCACCCAGCGAAAGCGGGTATTGCCTTGAACGAGCCAGCGCTCGGTGTCCATCTCGACCGGGTTGCCCTCATAGGAGTCTGGCGACTTTTCCATCGGGTAGCTGGCGGCCTTTTGGCCGCCCCGCTGATGGCCACCCATGCGTCCGGTGGCTCGCCCGGGTTGGCCGCTGGCGCCGATCAGGACACCAAGATTGCCGATCGCAGCGGTGTTCTCGTAGTTGTGGGACCAGTAGAGACCCTTTTCGAAAAGGATCATCGACTTTGGTCGGGCCCCGCTCCCTCCGGTGAGCAATGCGGCGGCGTCCCGTATCAATTTGGCCGGCACACCGGTGATTTGCTCCGCTCCCTGGAGGGTGAACTGCTCTCGGGAGAAGATGTACTCACGGATTTCGTCAAAGGAGCGACCAAACATCAGGCGACGCCATTGCGTCTCCCCGTCCAGCTCGGGCCGACTGGCAACGTAGCTCGCGATGAAGTCCTTGTCTTCCCAACCCTGGGTGATGATCTCGCGAACCATGGCGTTGTATAGAGCGACGTCGGTGCCCGGGTTGAGTTGCAGGTGGATCCCCCCGTGTTTCACGGCATAGGCGGCAGTGAAGGTTTTGCGGGGGTCGACATAGATCAGCTTGGCACCGCCGGGCTGCTGCCAGGTGGTGAATCGCACCGTCTTGGTCTCATATGGGTCGGAGCCCGAGATCAAGATGACGTCAGCTTCTTTGTCATCGACAAAGGCCGAGCCAAAGGCGTCAATTCCCGTGTCACTCAACCCAGGCACGTCGTCGCCCTCCGCCGGGGCGTGATGCGGCGAATAATTAGGGGTTGCGATCTTCCCCAACGCCAGCTTCGACCCGGCGAAGACGTTTTCATAGAACTGGTAGGAGTAGATCTTCATACCCCAAGCCAGTTCTCCGTAGTTGTCGATGGTGTGGGTCGACAACCGGGCTACCAGGTCGGTGGCCATGTCCCAGCTGATTGGGATCAGGTCGCCCTGGACTCGAAGCATCGGTGTTTGGTACCTATCTGCCGTGGGGCTGTTTGGGTTGTAGAACTTTTGAGCGATCGAGCCGCCACGGATCGAGTGGGTACCTCCCAGGTTGACCGCCTGTATGTCGGCGTCGGGGATCACGATCACGTTGTGTGGCCGGCCGTTGCGGGTGATCACGTTGTGCATATTCTGCGAAGGCCAGCGTCCCGAGAGGAGAGGGGTGGGGAAGTCGGTGCCGAGGGCGTTGTCGCTTGCTGCGGGCCCGCCATCTTTTCCTACGGGCCAGGTGTAGGCCTTGTACCCGCAAGCCACCGGGCAGTATTCGCAGCAGATGATGTTGACCTCGGCGTCGGGCGGAGGGAGCGGGACCCTTGCTGGTTGAGCGAATGACATAGCGATTAAATCTCCACCATTGGGGCGCCTTGCAAGCTGTTGGCGTGCCCGTATATCAAACGAACAACACCGGTTGCGTAGATGTCGTCTCCCTCTACCGACAGCAACACCTGGGGCAGGTTTTCGGTGGCCTGGCCGAGGGAAGCTTGTCCATTGGCGGACAAGTCAAACGTAGAGAAATGGCAGGGACAGGGTCCCAAGGCCCGGTATTCGGGCTGATAGTTCTCGACCAGGCATCCCATGTGGGTACATAACGAGGAGAAGGCGACGATGTCACTGTCGGGTCCGACACCGGCGGCGACCTGAGTGCCCAATTTCACCAGGACGTTGTGCTGTCCCTGCAGCGGGTACTCGAATTTGATCGGATCGTCGGTTCCCAGATCGCCGACAGACGCGACCCGTAGTTTCGGGAAGAGTCGGACGAGCGCTGCCGGTGGCGCCAGCGTCCCAGTCGTGGTGGTTGAGCCGTCAGGACCAACAAAAGTCGAGTCACCGGTCGAGCTCCGGGTGAGGGGGATGATTACTCCGACCGCGGCCACCGCACCTCCGGCGGCACCCACGAGGAGGAACTCCCTGCGTGTCATCTCAGCCAATACGCGTCCTTAGGTTGCCTATCTGGGAATAGTCGGTGTTGGGGACTTCGAGAGGTAGGGACCTATGGCCCGAGGGCAAGGGACGTTCGGCCGATGGTCTGGTTGGGTTCGGGGTCATAGCGTTGGAGTCAAAGGAGGTGTCATGCGTATCCGCGATCTGATGACGACAGACGTCATCACTGTTGGTCCCGACTCGTCTTTGAAAGAAGCGGCTCGGAGGATGTTGGCGGATGGCCTAAGCGGTCTCCCGGTAACAGACGAAGGTCGGTTGGTCGGAATCATCAGCGAAGCCGATTTCTTAGCAACCGAGGCTGAACGCGGCGCCAGGAAGCGCGCCGGTCTGCTCCGTCTGTTTGTCCGTGAGAATGGAGTCCCATCTCATCAGCGGACCGTTGGCGACGTGATGACCCATAACGTCCAAACAGTTTCGCCCGACGCGAGCCACGTCGATGCGGCCCGGATGATGGAGGTCAATCGGGTGAAACGTCTACCTGTGCTCGAGGAGGGGGCAGTCGTCGGACTCATTTCCCGCTCCGACATTCTGCGGACCTTCGTCAGACCGGACCAGGAAATAGTCGAGGAGATCCGTGTCAATGTCATGAGAAAGGTGATGTGGGTGGATCCTGAGAGAGTTGCGATCACCTGTGACGACGGAAATCTGGTCTTGGTGGGGAATATGGAAACCAAGTCAGATGTCGAGCTTCTGGTCGAGCTGACCAAACGACTCGATGGAGTGGCCTCCGTTGAGAGTCGCCTCACATGGGAGATCGACAACACCGAGTTCGCGATGACAGATGGCCCCCGGCCGCCCTACCCGAAACGCAACTGGTAGCCACGTGGCTATAGACCAGGACACAACATCGTTTGAGGAGAAGGAAAGCGAGTTCAGTCGGGGCTACTTCCTTCTCTTTGGTCTTGGGATCGGCATGTTCTCGACGGTTGTCCTTGCCGTGTCCGTTCTCATCGCTACCGCCTCGGCTCCTGAGGCAGCTCCACAGACGACGGTGTCGGCAGCCGGCGGCGAGCCTGGTGATTCTGGAAATGGAGAACATCTCTTCTCGCAAACATGTGTGGCCTGTCATGGTCAGGGTGGTGTTGGCATCGACGGTCTCGGACCAACCTTGATCGGCAATGAGTTCGTGGAAGGTCTGAGTGACAACGATCTGGTCGGCTTTCTCAACACCGGGCGACCGGCCGATCACCCCGACAACGAGAGTGGGATAACGATGCCACCCAAGGGTGGCAACCCCTCTCTCAGCGACGACGATCTCGCCGACATCGCCGCCTACCTCCGCACCCTCAACTGAATACGCCCACTTCGTGGGCGCAACCTCAGGGAGTAGCGGACAGGGTCCGAGTCGGCTCACTTTTTGGCTGGGATCTCGGACCAAAAGTGGAGGGACCTCGTACTGTTGGCGGAGCCATGAGAACCGCTGTTTCGCGCTCGCACCACCCGTGCTGATGAGCCTGATGGACGACCTCGACGCGTGAAGGATTCCAGCATCAAGCGATGGTCCCGCATTCACAAGATCCTGTTCAGGGTCTCCGGTGGCAGGGTCGGTCGACGTCTGGTCGACAACGACATGCTCTTGCTGACCACGGTCGGCCGCAAGACCGGGCGGAGTCACACAGTTCCTCTTCTCTATTTACAGGATGACGAGCGATTGGTGGTCATTGCCTCATACGGTGGCCGGGACAACTACCCGGAGTGGTATCTCAACCTCAGGTCGCAGCCCGAAGTCACAGTCGAATTAACTGGGAACAAGGTTGACATGATTGCTCGGACCGCCGACGCCGAGGCGCGAGGCAATTGGTGGCCAAAGATCGTCGAGGCTTACGACGGGTATGCCACCTATCAATCCCGCACAGATCGGGTGATCCCGGTGGTCTTCCTGGAACACACTTGAAGGGCTAGCGAGCCGGGAGCAGATGGCGGACGACAGCCGCCGAGTTGAACGAGGCCTTCTTCACGAATCTCCCGAAGTCGATTGTCGACCCGGCCCCTGACCGATCGGGCAGTGACCGCACGATGAGATGCTCCATTTCGAGAGCTCGTCAGCGTCTGTAACCAGCGTGTCGAGCTCGGTGTCTAACGCCGAGAAGATCGCGATCGGGGTGGACATCACTCGAGAAGCTAAGCGACCAAGTAGTTGGCACGTAGATTGGCGGGGTTATGGAGCAGACATCGGTGCTTTCGGAACGGATCAGACAGTCGCTGGGGGAACGTGGCGAGGTCATAGAAGGTTCTTTCATGGGTGGTACATCGTTCTGGTTGGACGACCGCCTTGCCATCGCTATTCATGGTGACGACGTCCTGGTCAGGGTCCCCGATGCCGTCTATCCCTCACTCATGGAGCGCAGCGGAGCGCGGCCATACGAATTCGCTGCCCGTCCTGTGCCCAATTGGGTTTTGTTCGCCGGTGAGGCGGCCGACGAGGACGCCCTCGCCGAGTTGATTCGGTTGGGCCTCGACGCGGCTGGTTAGGCAGTCCTTACCTGGCAGAATTTTATTAATGGCTAGCTGCCGAAAACGTGGCTTCGCCGCCTGTCAATGAAGCGATCGGCCCATCCAGGAATTCACCAAAAAATGTCGATAAATACTTGTGGACTTGGACGTGCGCGCTCGGCTGAAGGGAAACAACCGCACAATCACCGTTGTGGTGGGTGCTTCTCTTGTTCTTGTCCTCTTTGTCGCGGGCCTTGCCTTCGCCAATTCGATCGGTGCCGCCAAAGTCGCCGGGAACGCGGCCTCTCTTCATTGGGCAAATGCGACTCTGGGAACGTCGTCGCTAGCGAGAGCGGCGATGGTTCAGGCCATCACCTTCGCCAGTCTCGAAGATGAAGGTCTGGTAAACGATGAAGACTTGACTTTCGCGGCCACCCAGGTCAACGCGGCGTACCTCGAACTGCGAGACCTCGAGGCCCACGGAGGTGCCAGTTCGTCGGTCACATTTCTCACACACTTCCTCGCCCCACTCGAATTGGCGATAATGTCACTCGACAGCGGCGATGTCGAGGCATCGCAAGCAGTTCTTCTCGGCGATGCCGAGACCGCTTACATCAGTTTGGTCGACTCATTGCAGGCCGAGCAGGAGGCGGTGCAGGTGGCCATCGCCGCCAACACCGCGGCTGCGGCGAAGGTCAACGGGTACGTCGTCTTCATCCTTACTCTGGCAGTCCCCGCGGTAGCCGTCGCCATCTACTGGTTCATCGCTCGACGCCAGGTCAAGGAACTCCAGATGAAGGCAGATTTCGAACTCGAGTCGGAGCGCTCGGTGAGCCGTGCCAAGGACGCATTCATCGCAGGTCTCTCTCATGAACTTCGGACGCCGCTGACATCTATATACGGCTTCGCCGAGATACTCGCCGACGGGGGCGGAAGTGACGTCGATCAGACGGAGGAGATCGCACAGATCATTGCCAACGAGGCCGCCGAGATGACTCGCATGGTCGATGACCTTCTCACGGCATCACGGATGGAGAGCACCGGTATTCAGATTGAGATGACGCACACCCGCTTGGAAGACATTGTCGAGAGTGCAATCACTCCCTTCGAAAGGGCAGGTTTGTCGATCGAGCGTGAGCCGACCGCTGCCATTCTTGAAACCGATGGAGCCCGGCTTCGCCATGTTCTGGTCAACCTTCTCTCCAATGCTGCCCGACATGGCGGGACACAGATCGGCCTCGAAGTCTCAGTCGGAGATGAAACCGTCGACATCGAAGTCTGGGACAACGGACCTGGCGTGTCCGAAGATCAAATAGAGAAGCTTTTTGACAGGTTTGTTCACCCGGACGCCCAGCCTCTGCTGTCCGGCAGTGTCGGGTTGGGTTTAGCGATTGCATCGCGTCTCACTGGGATGCTCGGCGGCAAACTCTCCTATCAACGATTCGGCGGAAGGACCTACTTCATCGTCAACCTGCCGGCGATGGCGGCGGCATCAGCCGAGGGTTCTGGAGAGCAGCAGTCGGTAGCTGAAGTGATCAAGGCGATGACGATGTGAGCCGGGGTGTGAGATCGTCATTCGGAGCCGTAGTGATTGCCACTCTGATGGCGGTCTCGACAGTGGCTCTTGCCGGAACCGAGCAATACGAGACATACAAAGACCTGTTCCCTGACATCACATATTCAGGTAGTGCCGGCTCGATTCATTGGGAAAGCCCTTGGTTTGAGATCGGGGAGAGCGACGGACCGGAAGCGGGAATGGTCCGCGTGTACACCGGTGGCTGCTACGACCACAAGTGTCTGATCATTGAGGGTCGAGGTGACGTCGGAACCCTCGGAGCAAAGCGTTATGCCGATCTCTCCTTCTTCGAAGATGCCGATCTGCATTTTGACGTCGTTGCTCAACTCGAAGGCGAGGAGGATCTGTCAGAGGGCGAGTTGTGGGTTCAGGTGACTTCCGACGACGGAACCTGGAAAACGATCGACAGTTTCAACCTTCAGAACCTCGACGGCAACGCCCGTCACCGTGAGAGGGGACTCAACAATTATCTCACCGAGAGCTTCGGAGTCCGCTTCGTCGTGACCGGGACCCTCGTCGGTGAGGTCTTCGTCGACAATGTTGAGATGACCGGTCCTGTCGGGGGGGCTTCGACGACCAAATCCACCACGTCATCCACCTCTTCGAAAACGAGCACTACCGAGCCCAACCAAACCACTTCGACCACCGAGCCCAAGAACACCACAACCACCGGTGAGCCGGAGACAACGACAACAACAACACCAAGGGCTATGGCAATAGCCACTGGTGGCACAACATCGACAACCGTCGCAGATGCGACAACCACCTCCGTCGCCGCGCTGGTGCCGGTTGATCCCCTAGAGCCGCCGTCGAATACCGGTTTGAGACTGACCGACCTTGGCGTCCAGGCCGGCTACTCGCCGGAATGGTTCGGTGCGATGGACATGGGAAGGTCTGAGGTGCTCAGCGTGGGGCTCGAAGCCAACTACAGCATGGCCGTGGAAGTTTTCTCGGCTACCTGGATCTGGATGGTGGCTCTCCTCCTGATCATCGCTGTCGCGATCGTCACCGGACTCGACCGGAGAAGGCCTGACAAGGGATCGGCCGCCGCATAGATTGGGCGTCAATGACGCCTTTCGATCGCCAGGTTCGGGCTGAGATTTACAAGCTATTGGCAGGCGGTGCAGCGACGGTCGACGCCGCTGTGATAGCCACCTCCCGAGGATGGGACACACCTGAGGTCGAGGTCTCTCTCAGCGGTCTTGCCGCGGCACATGTCATTGCGTTGGTTGACCAGACCACTCGAGTTTGGATGGCACACCCTTTTTCTGGAGTTGAGACTGCCTACCAGGCAGTAATTGGCGATCGATCTTGGTACGCGAACTGTGCGTGGGATGCGCTGGCGATTTTGGCCCTACTCGGTGATGGGGAAGCACGGGCATCAGATCCAAGTGAAGAGCTTGTTTGGAGAGTGGAGGATGGAGGTGTGACCCCCAGCGGTGTCGTTCACCTCCTGGTGCCGGCAAAGAGCTTTTGGGAGGACATCGGATTCACTTGAGCAAACATCAAGGGCTTCCGGTCGGAGGCGAGCCTCGAGCGATGGCTTCAGCAAAGCGGGCACGATTTGGGGTATGTGGCACCGGCGCAGACATTCTTTGAGATGTCCAAAGACTGGTATGCCGGTCGTATGGGCGAGGCGTGGGAGCCACCGACTCCGCAGTCGGCCGAGGCCATTTTCTCTGAGCATGGCCTAACCGGAGAGTTCTGGAAGCTCAGCTAGGAAGGCGCGACCCCATCGGTGTCCTCATCGGACTCGCTGGTAGTGCCAGACCCAGCCGCAGCGTCTTCGGCGGCAACACATTTCTCATAGGCGACGCGCTCCTCTTCCGCCTCGGAGCGGGCGTTGTCAGCTTTCTCTTGAGCTTTGGCTGCTTTCTCGCAAAGACTGTCGAACGCCTCCTTGGTGGGCTCCCTTTCGGAATCGATCTCCCTGAGCAGCGTTTTGTAGTCGCTTTCCATCTGTTTCATCTTGTTGCGGAACTCGCGGGTGTCCATCTGTTGCCACTGGGCCTCGACCTCTTGGGCGGTCATCTTTCCGGCCTTGTAGTCGTCCCACACATCACCCAGAGCCAGCTTCCGCATGTGGACATCACGTGAGGTGATCCGATTGCCTTGGCTGTCCTCCATCCAGTTGCCTTCTTCGGTTTCCCAGCACGCGGGTGGCCAGGCCTTGCACAAGTCCTTGCGCTTCTGGTCGAGATCCTTCAGCTCGAGTTCGGCTGCCCCACAGTCATCCGCGGCGCGGTCTGCGGCCGACTGGGTCTCATCGCACATTCTGTCGGCTGCCAGCCAATCATCGTGGAGCTTTTTACAGGGGTCGTTTCCCCTGAAGAAGAACCATGCTGCGATGGCGAGACCGAGACCCCCGGCGACCAGCACCAACCACCAGGAGAAGGCGCCACCTTCCTCGGTGGTCGCACCTGCCTCTTCTGTGGTGTCGCCGACGTCCTCTTGGAGGATTGTGGTTGTTGTCTCGGCAACTGTTGTTGTCGTTGGCACCACAATGGTCTGCTCTTTGATCGCCACCAGTCCCAGGTCACCAATGGCCAGGTCGACCAGGCCGGTTTGATCGGCACCCGACATCGCCGGGTCGGAACTGGTGGTGCCCTTCTCCATGCAGAAGGTGTAGAAGTTGATTGCCGCCATCTCACCGAGCTGAGAGGTCGGGACGGTGATGCCCACGTAATTCGGTGTTATGAACGATCGAACGTCGGTTTCGAAGTTGTTGGTGAAGCCCGATGCCTCCTGATACTCGAAGGTGAAGGTTGAGGAGACTCCTTCCCCCTCCGGATTGATGCGGAGACCGAAGGCAACGTTGGTGCCCCTTGCAGGATCCCCTGGGAATGAAGGGTGGTTGATGAAGGTCGGTCCTCGCGAAAGGTCGTTGATCCACACCACATATTCACAGCGGCCGGGTACAGGAAGTTGCGGTGTTTCGGCCAGGGTGAACCCGAAGAGGACGGCCCCGTCTTGGTATTGAGAGCCGTCGTGGATCTCTTCTCCAGTGAATGTGTGAAATGGCTCGTAGTTGGGCGGCTCGACATGGAAAGACCCGGTAGGTGCCCAGAATCCGTTCAAGTCGGTTGAGCCAAACAGGTCGTCCCCAAGGGGGCCCGCGTCAAAGTTCGTTGACGACGTTTTGGTGAGGTCGATGTGGTCTGGGGTAAAGCCCGGGTCCTGGCCCGTCGGGTGCTCGAAGTCACCCACCGGGTCCGGATTGGTGCTGAGACCAGTTATCGGAGCCGTGACGAGACGCGCAACGTATTCGATTCCTTCGGGCGCATCGAATGCGTCGATCAGCACATCCAGAGGATTGACGACTTCCTGATCCTGGGCCGCGGCTGGACCGGCGAGGACGGCGGCGAAAAGTGCTACCACCAGAACGGTTACCGGTCTTCGCATCACTTCTCCGGTTGGGACATGGAGGAAATTATCAGTCGGATGCTGTTGTGAAGGTGGTTTCGACTCACCCTCTCAGTTTCTTGTCGTGGGGTGAGCCAAACCGCGTGATCGTGAACCTCAGCTACTACGACCCGTATACGGGCCGAATCGGCTCACCTTTGACCGTGGAATCCGGGTTCACCGCGGCGTCTCTACCGGTGACCAAGACCAGGAGACATCATGCAAGCCACCAAACGACTGATCATTGCCACCATGGCTGTGGGCTTGATCGCGGCACTTCCCGGGACGGCTTTGGCCGAGGACGGGACGAGAGGTGGCGTTGTAGCCACAGACCAGGTCACCGACAGACCTGTCGATAACCCGACGGATCATCCCAGCGACAAGCCCACCGACCGGCCCACCGACAAGGCCACGGACCGTCCCACCGACAAACCTATCGACCGGCCCACCGACCGTTGTATCCAGCGTCTTATCGACTGGCCGTGTGTCGATGACCGGCCGACGGAACCGCCCACCGACCGTTGTCTGACTGCCACGGATCACCCAAGACGGTGTGTCGATGACCATCGTCCACATGACCTCAACGTCCGCCAGCTAATTTGGCGCTTGATTAACGCCCACGAGTGGGAGAAGCTGATACGACTTTTCCACTGGCTCGGATGGCTGTAATCAACGAATGACATGTTGTCGCTCACTATCAACTTCCCGACGTTGGGGGTGTGGATCACCGGTTTGACCGAAACGGTGCCGCATCCCCTCGACGGTCACGTCGCGGGGATTCGGACACGGTCTGAAGTGGCCTTCCGGGCAGTTTATGACGCCACCGCTGACGACCTGATCTCGTTTGCGTTTGGCATGCTCGGTGATCGGAAGACCGCAGAAGACGTTGTGCAGCAGACGTTCGTCGAACTGGTCAAGGGTGCTCACAAGATCAAGGGTGACGGGCGTTCCCTGCGCGCCTGGCTGTTCAAGAGTGTTCGGTTTGGGTGTCTCGACGAATACCGGCGACGCTCACGCCGCCCCGAGATCCCACATGAAGCCATTCCCGACCTACCGGTGGACTCAGATCCATTGTTCGACCATCTCGACCCGTCTCTCGAGGCGGCCCTAAACAGTCTTAACAAGAGACATCGGACGGTCGTCCTGCTCAGACACGTGGTTGGTATGTCTGCCGATGAAGTTGCGACTGTGATCGGATCGACTCGAAGGGCCACCTACGCCGTCATCAAGAGGGCCGAGGCCAGGCTGCGAGATCTATTGGATGAGTACCGGGACGCAGAGTCATGAGCAATCGATTCCCTGAACTCGAGCAGATTCGGATCACCGTCGACGAGACGACCCGCGACAAGCATCTTGTCGCGGTCAGCACAGCCTTGAGGGCACGGGAACATGGACCGAGAGGGCGGGGACGGGTGTTGGCTTTGGCCCTGGTGCTGGCGCTGCTGGTTCCGGTGATGGCGCTGGCTGCGGAGAACACCGTCCCCGGCGATCTCCTCTATCCGATCAAACGTGCGATGGAGCCCATTGTCCAAGTCTTCGACAGCGATGCGCCGGCCCAACGTCGGGTGCGTGAGATCGAAGTGTTGTTCGAGAGGGACGCTCCAGATGAGGCCATCGTCCAGCATGTGGATGTGGCACGCGACATGGTCACTGACGATCAGTCGGCACTGTCGGACCGAATCGACCGCGTGATTCACGATCTCGAGATGCGACGTGCTCATCGACTAGCCGCCAATAGGTCATCCGACAATCCCGGAGACAAGAAGCCGGTCCAAGACCAGTCAGTCGTCCCGGTGGATGTTCCGGATGAAGAAGGGGAAGACGATCTTCCCTCCTCAACAACACCGACCACCGTTGAGGAGACCAGCGACACAACTCGGCGGGATGATCGCGTAAGGGACGGCTAGGGCAGCCGGACCTCGAATACGGCGCCGCCCGCAGGCCCGTTGCCTGCGGTGAGTGTTCCGCCGTGGGCTTCGACCAGGTCGCGGGCGATACTCAGTCCCAGCCCTGACCCCCTTGAATCAGCCGACTTGGTGAATCGTTCGAAAACGGCTTCCAATCGGTCGGCTGCAATGCCGGGTCCGGTGTCGGCGACCGCAATCGTGGTTCCGTCAACAGTCACCTCGAGCCGACCGCCGTTGGGCATCTGGTTCAGGGCGTTAGCTACCAGATTGGCGATCACCTGGTGGAGCCGATGCGGGTCTACTTCAGCGGCAACTGAACTGCGATCTGTCATCAGGTCGGTTTTGACTTTCTGACTCGAGATGATCGTGGAGAACGAGGCAACCACATCCTCGGTGAGTTGGCCAATGTCGGTCGGCTCAATAACCAGTTCCAGCCGTCCAGCCTCGGCCAAAGCGAGTGTTCGCAAGTCATCCAGGAGACGATCCATTATGCCGATCTCATCAACGACATTGCGGAGGCTTTCCGGCGGGTGAATACCGTCGAGAACGGCTTCGATCTCACCCTGAATGACCGAGAGTGGGGTGCGCATCTCGTGACCCAGGTCGGCAAGCAGTCGTCTTCGTCGCTCGTCCTCCTCTTCGAGCCTCTCGGCCATCGTGTTGAACGAAGACGTGACCGCCGACCACGGGCCCGGGCCACGCATCGCCATACGGACACTGGTGTCCCCGTCTCCAAGTTGTGTTGTTGCATCGATGAGGTCGGACACCGGTGCCCAAGTGCGACGGAAGACAGTCCTCATCACCAAGGCGAAAGCGACGATGACGAGCAAACCGGCGACAAGAAAGACACCGCGGTTCGGCGTGGCGATCCAGGCGATCAGACCACCAACAATGGCGCTCATCATGAGGAGGAAGAACACAAATCCGAAGATTCGCCCCCCGATGCGGCGTCCTGGACCTCCTGACCAACCGGACCGCTCCCAGTGGCCCCTATGTCGCATCGTTGAACCTGTAGCCAATGCCATACACCGTCTCGATGTACCTCGGATGGCCGGGTGTTGGCTCGAGTTTCTTCCGTAGGTTCTTGATGTGAGAATCGACCGCCCGTTCGTATGACTCGAAGGAGACACCACGGATCGAGTCGAGTAGCTGGGCACGAGTGAAGACCCGACCCGCCTGAGTGGCAAGACTAGTGAGAAGGTCGAATTCGGTCGCTGTCAGATCGATTGGTATATCACCACGCAGGACCGACCGTCGATCAAGGTCGATCGTCAGGTTCCTCACTCTGATCACGTGTTGACCGACCTGGCCGGTGCTCCGCCGGAGCACTGCTTTGACTCGAGCGACCAGCTCGCGAGGACTGAATGGTTTTACGACGTAGTCATCGGCTCCCAGTTCGAGTCCGATGATCCGATCGGTCTCGTCTCTTCTTGCAGTGAGCAAGACGATCGGCGTGGTCGACTGGCTGCGGATGTGTCGGGTGACGTCGAGTCCGTCCATCCCGGGTAGCCCGATGTCGAGGACGACGAGGTCCGGTTTCTCGCTGCGAGCGCTGGCGATGGCCGCTGGTCCGTCGGCGGCGGTGACCACGTCGAAGCCCGCCTCGACCAGGTAGTCCCTTACGAGGCGGGCAATCTTCAGCTCGTCGTCTACGACGAGGATCTTGGGCATGGGTTGATTCTGCTCTGTCTCAGCTTTCGCCGGGGCCAGACCCGGATGGTGACCCATGGGCCTCGTCGTGCCAGCGATTCATCCGATCTTCCATCTTCGACCGGTAGTGATCACTTCCTGGCCCATTGCCATGGCCGTCATGATGTCTCCGCCAATACCGCCAGCCGAAGAAAAACTTGAATATCAAACCGAAGAACAGGAACACGAAGAAGATCTTGAATATCAAACCGAACACTCCAAATCCGTATAAGCCGGGGTAGTAGGGGGTGGTGACGACGACATCCGCTGTCGTCTCCACCGTTTCAACGAGCCCTTGCTGATAGCCGGCGTTCCAAACTCCATACCCGATGGCGCCAAGCGTCCCGATCAGGAGTAGGACTAACACAACCTTTCCAAAAACACGCATTTCTCTTCCTTTCTTTGTAAGAGGCGTTGAGGCCATGGTGCGAGGGGATTGTGGAGACGATGTGGAGTGCCCATGGAGGTATCGGGGAGAAGATGAGCTGTTGCGCCCCGGATACGGGTCGTTGCGCCCCGCAACGGGGCGTCGGGAGTTTCCCTCAGGGAAACTCCGTTCTGTTCGGCCAGCCGAACAGACGAGGTTTGCGCGAGTGCGACTACCTTTTGGGGGATGAAGCAGATTCAGCATTGGGTTGACGGGTCCTACACGGCGGGGTCGTCGAGTCGCTCGGGTGTCGTGTTCAACCCGGCAACCGGTGAAACGACCGGTGAAGTCAGCTTCGCCAATACTGAAGACGTCGACATCGCCGTTCAGTCCGCCCGAACCGCCTTCGAGACTTGGCGACATTCACCCCTGACTTTGCGTCAGAACATCATGTTCAATTTCAGGGAGATGGTTTCGGCTCGCAGTCGGGAACTTGCTGAAACCCTGACATCCGAACACGGCAAAACCGTCGACGACGCCCTCGGCGAGGTCCAGCGGGGCCTTGAGGTCATCGAGTTTGCCTGCAACATCGCCCACCTCCTCAAGGGGGATTTCTCTGAGCAGGTCTCGACCGGTGTCGACACCTACACCATCCGCCAGCCGTTAGGGGTTGTGGCCGGGATTACCCCGTTCAACTTTCCAACCATGGTTCCGATGTGGATGTATCCAATTGCCATCGCCTGTGGCAACACGTTTGTGCTCAAACCCTCGGAGAAGGACCCGTCCACATCTCAGCTGGTGGCGGAGATGCTCACCGCGTCAGGTCTGCCGGACGGTGTCTTCAATGTTCTCCACGGTGACAAAGAGGCCGTCAACGGTTTGATCACTCATCCCGACGTGGCAGCCATTTCGTTTGTCGGCTCCACTCCCATTGCCAGACACATCTACGAAACCGGCACCAAGAATGGAAAGCGGGTCCAAGCTCTCGGTGGCGCCAAGAATCACATGATCGTCCTGCCCGACGCCGACATGGACCTGGCGGCGGATGCGGCAGTGTCGGCCGGATACGGGTCGGCAGGCGAGCGTTGCATGGCGATATCCGCCGTCGTCGCCGTGGGCGATGCAGCGGACCATCTCATCGACGGTGTCCAGACACGTATCGAGAAGCTGACTGTCGGACCCGGAGATCAGCCGGGAGTGGAAATGGGGCCCCTTGTGACTGCGGCCCACCTGGATCGAGTCAAGGGTTATGTCGATGCAGGCGAGCAGGAGGGAGCCCTTTTGGTGGCGGACGGCCGCGACCTCGTCGTCGACGGTTACGAGGCCGGCTATTTCATAGGGCCGACACTCTTCGACAACGTGACTCCCGAAATGTCGATCTACACCGATGAGATCTTCGGTCCGGTGCTCTCGACGGTTCGCACGGAGCACTTCGAACAAGCTATTGATCTGATCAATCGCAACCCATACGGCAACGGGACTGCGATATTCACCAACGATGGTGGGGCAGCCCGCAAGTTCCAGCACGAGATCGAAGTGGGAATGGTTGGGATCAACGTCCCTATCCCGGTCCCACTCTCGTTCTACTCATTTGGTGGCTGGAAGGACTCCATTTTTGGCAGTCATGCGATCTACGGCCCCGAGGGCGTGCATTTCTACACCCGTCAGAAAGTGGTCATCTCACGTTGGGCCGACCCCATCCATCGGGGTGTCGATCTCGGATTCCCTACCCACGGCTAAACGATGTCGAGCCACTAACTCGGCCACTTCGGGAAAAGCGGAGTCGATCTCGTAGGAGTAGTCGTCCCAATAGCCGTCACGCTCGGGATCAAAACGACGGGCTGGAGCCATCTTGGGCGACAGGGCGACCCGTTTCATGGTGTGTTCGATTTCCCCCATCCCCGCAACAGCGGCGCCCACGGGAAGGGGGTCGAGAACTTTCATTGAGACCGGTTGGCCGAACCGAAGTCGGTTGGTGTAAGGGTGCTCCCAAACCCGATGGGTGCCCGTGATGACCACAGGTAAGACGCGCTTGGCAAGCCGGTCAGCGATCCGAAAGGGGCCGTGACGAAACGCCGCCTCAATCCCGAGAATCGATCCCTGAGGGAAGACCACCAGGCTTTGCCCGAGATCGAAGGTGGATTTGGCGTCGGCCAATAACTGCCGGTAACCGGCAACCCGTCCTTCTGGCCTCACCATGATTTGGTTGGTGACCTTGAGGGAGCGTCCCAACCAGGTCCACTCGAATAGTTCGTCTCGCACAACAAACCGCAGGTCGAGAGGCAGATGGGCGAGAAGCAGCACGTCGGCAAACCCCTCATGAAGTGGCGCGACCACGTATTGCTCGTCGGGATCGACAAGCTCGAGCCCGGAGATGTCCTCGTTGATGCCGAGTTGGCGTCGGGCAGCGCTCGCCCATCTGCGTGCAGACTTTTGAGATCGCAACAAGGTCGATGTCGGAATGAGAGTCGAGACGGCTACGGCAGTACGAGCCAGGTCTCGTCCCTCGACCTCGAATCGACCAATTCGATAAAAGCCCATGCACTGTTGATTATCCCGGGAGTGCCGGGGTAGCTGACGCCTTTCCCAAATTGGAGTTTGAGCAGATCTCGATATGGATCTACTCGGGCTTCATCGGTGGCGCATACAGCTCCACTACTTGGTTCTTTATGAAGTGCTTCTCAACTCCGCGAGCGACTGAGTGATCGTGGCCGAATTCTTCCGGGGCTTGCTCGGGGCTGCCCCACCACCGGTCGGTTGGATTTTTTTCGAGGGTTGACCTTTCGTCTAGCTACTAGTAGACATGCACCCTCAATGAGAGCCAACAACGTCATCGCAACCCAGCTTTGGTGGTGGTCGTCCCAATAAAGGTGGCGACTGGCTCTGTCCAAACAACTTACCCACCTTCGATCGTGAGGTGGGTTTTCTGCATCCAGGGACCCTCCCCACGGTTCCGCAAAGGACCAATACGAGATGCAACCACCATTTGACATAGCGGCCGACCTCCATACCCCGGTCTCGGCCTATCTACGTTTGAAACCGCTTCACCCTCGCTATCTCCTGGAGAGTGTCGAGGGTGGAGCGCAGGGGCGCTATTCATTCATCGGGTTCGGTGATGCCGCCCGGGTGACACTGAGGGACGGTCAGGAGCCGCTCGACACACTTCGGTCGGCTTTGGCCAATGCTGCTGAGTGTGGACCTTCCATCGCCGGTCAGCCGTTCTATGGCGGCCTGGTAGGGGTCACCTCATTCGACTTCGTGCGGCAGTTGTACCGGCTTCCGGAGGCGCCACACCCGACTTCGGTCCCACTCGGGACCTACATGACCACTGATTCGATCCTGGTCTTCGACCATCTCACCCGGCGGATCGCCCTGCTCCACTCAGGATCAGAACAAGATCGTCAGGCGTTGCGGAGTGAGGTCATCGGGACCTTGCGTGGCGCCATTGAGAATGGTCATTCGGGGGGAGCCCACGCCGATCCGACGCCCAGTATGAGCAAAGACGAGTTCATGCTTGGAGTAGAGAAGACCAAGAAGTACATCCGCGCCGGCGACGTTTACCAACTCGTTCTCTCTATCAGGTTTGGGGGTGTCACAGAATTGGAGCCCTTCGCCGCCTACCGGGCTCTGCGTCTTCTCAATCCTTCTCCGTATATGTATTTCCTCGACTTTGACGATTTGCAGGTTGTTGGCAGCTCGCCTGAAGCACTGGTCAAGCTGCGTGGCTCGACCGCCGAGCTCCGTCCCATCGCCGGCACTCGCCCCAGGGGAGACGACGAAGCCAGTGACCAGCTATTGGAACGTGAGCTGCTTGCTGATTCCAAGGAGGCGGCTGAGCATGTGATGTTGGTCGACTTGGCTCGCAATGACCTAGGTCGTACCGCTGTTGCCGGCACAGTGGAGGTGGATCCCTACCGGATCATCGAGCGCTATAGCCACGTCATGCATTTGGTAAGCGGTGTCACCGGTCAGCTCCGGGAAGAGTCCGATGCTTTCGATCTCTTCGCTGCCACCTTCCCGGCCGGGACGGTGTCGGGGGCACCGAAACTTCGAGCCATAGAACTGATTGATGAGCTCGAGCCGGTTAGCCGTGATCTCTACTCGGGGTCGATCGGCTATTTCGGACACGGCGGATCGATGGATCAGGCGATCACCATCCGCACGATGATCTTCAACAACGGGGAGTACAGCTATCAGGCTGGCGCCGGGATCGTGGCCGACAGCGACCCGGGTCGGGAGCACGAGGAAGTCCTCTCCAAAGCCGCTGCTCTTCAAGAAGCCCTCGACCTGGCGAAGGAGGGTCTGTGAGCCACGTGCTTTTGATCGACAACTACGACTCCTTTACCTACAACCTGGTCCAGGCTCTCATGACGCTTGGCGCTGAGGTCACCGTCCGTACCAATGACAGAGTCACGGTGGACGAGGCCCGGGAGTTGACGCCTAGCCATCTGATGATCTCGCCGGGACCCGGTCGACCGGAGGATGCTGGTGTTTCGATCGACATGATCGAGTCTTTCTGTGGTGACATTCCGATTCTTGGGGTGTGTCTCGGCCATCAGGCCCTCGCAGTTGCCTTCGGGGGTTCCGTGGGGTCGGCATTGAGTTTGATGCACGGCAAGTCGTCACCGATCTATCACGATCGAAAGACCATCTATGAAGGCGTTCCTAATCCGTTTCCAGCAGGGCGCTATCACTCGCTGGCCGTCCATGAGGAGCAGCTGCCCGACGTATTGTCGATCTCGGCGTACACGTCTGACGGTGAGATCATGGGTGTCCGGCATCGTGAGCTCCCGGTTGAGGGTGTCCAGTTCCACCCCGAGAGCCTCCTCACACCTGCCGGTGATCGCCTTCTTCAGAACTTCTTAGAACGAGTGTCAACCAAATCGATGCAGGTGTCGTCGTCGTGAAACCATATTTGGACAAGTTGGTCGAAGGTGAAGACCTGACCGAATCCGAGGCCCGGGGACTCCTCGACGCGATGACCGATCCTGACCTTGACCAGGTTCAGGCAGCTGCCGCCCTCACTGCACTGCGAATGAAGGGTGAGACGGCCGACGAAGTGCGAGGCTTTGCACTTCGCCTTCGCGAGCTCGCCATAAGACCCGACACCCCCGCCGAGGTTCCAGCTGTTGACATCGTCGGAACCGGTGGCGACGGATCGGGGAGTCTGAATCTCTCCACCGGGGCGGCGCTCCTCGCCGCTGCCGCAGGTGTCCCGGTCATCAAACACGGAAACCGGTCGATCTCATCGCAGAGTGGCAGTGCCGATGTTCTCGAATCACTCGGATTGTCGATTCCGCTCGACCCCGGACCCGCGGGGGATCTGTTCGATCGCACCGGATTCACTTTTCTGTTCGCGCCCGCCTATCACCCGGCCATGAAGTCGATCGCCCCGATACGCCGGTCGCTTGGTCTTCGGACAATCTTCAACATCGCCGGCCCGCTGGCCAACCCGGCCACACCGCCATTTCATGTGATCGGCGCCTTCAGCCTTCCGATGGCCGAGATCATGGCGGAGACCCTCGCCGGCATGCCGATCGAGAGGGCCTTTGTGATCCACGGCGAGTCTGGGTGGGATGAGCCCACTCCTATCGGTCCCTATCACCTGTTCGACGTGGTACCCGGTGAGGTGCGGCGAAGCGTTGAGGATCCGGCGGACTACGGGATGGCGCGATGCAGTGCCGATGACCTGGCCGGAGCCGACGCCGGCCACAATGCGGCCGAGATCGTCAAGGTTTTCAACGGCGAACGCAGCCCCCATCGTGACTCTCTTGTGCTTGGTGCTTCGCTGGCCTTTCGGGTGACTGGCCTGGGTGCGGACGACTCGATTTCGGCAGCCAGCGCTGCGATCGACGACGGCAGGGCACAAACACTTCTTGACTCATTGGCGGGTGTCAATGTCTGACTTCCTCTCTTCGATGGCCGCATCGAGCCGTCTCCGCGCCGAACGGGTAAAAGCCCGGATTGGCATGAGAGGTCTGCGTTCCCGAGCAGATTCAGCCCACCCGACTAAATCGCTTGTGCTGGATCCGAGTGGTTTCGACCTCATCGCCGAAACCAAACTGGCAAGCCCTTCTCGAGGGCGGATTGCCGGACCCTCCGACGACGTCAACCAGGTGGTCGTTCTGGCGGAGGGTATGGCCAGGTCGGGGGCAGCGGCGATCTCGGTGCTTACCGAGCCCGACTCCTTCGACGGCAGCATCGAACATCTCGAGGCTGTGGCGTCGCGGGTGGACGTCCCGGTGATGAGGAAAGACTTCCTTGTCGATCCGATCCAGATTCTTGAAGCCAGGGCAAATGGTGCGTCGGGGGTTCTTCTCATCGCACGGATCACGGGCGAGTCCAAGCTCATCGAGATGACCGACCTCGCCCTGGAACTTGGCATGTTTGTTCTCGTCGAAATCTTTGAAGAGGGTGAGGTCGACGTTGCCTCCTCGGTCTTTGACCGAATGGTGCTGGTGGGAGTCAATGCCCGCGACCTGTCGACCTTAAAAGTTGATCGGTCCCGTCATGCCGAACTGTTTTCGAAGCTGCCCTCACATTTGCCGGCCGTTGCCGAAAGTGGAATCACCACGGCCGATCATGCCGCTGAATGCTCCAGACTCGGCTACCGGCTGGCGCTTGTCGGGAGCTCGCTTGTAGACGGCGGCAGCGCCAAAGACCTGACACGAGAGATGATCGAGGCGGGCCGATGAGCCTTTTCGTGAAGATCTGTGGGATCACAACGGCCGAAGCAGCTCATGCGGCTGTCACCGCCGGTGCCAACGCCCTCGGGTTTGTCTTTGCCGAGTCTCCCCGACAGCTGAGTCCGTCCACGGCAATCGAGGTAGCCATCAACGTTCCCGATCATGTTGAGAAGGTGGCTGTTTTCCTACGTCCGCAGCCTGGCGAGATCGAGGCCGTTCTCGACGAATTCGAAGCCGATGTCGTTCAGGCCGACTGGCCGTCTCTGAAGGGTTTTGGGGCTTGTCCAGTTCTCCCTGTGGTGCGGGGCGCCGAGCCTCCGGATATCGGCCCGGGAAGGTTTTTGTTCGAAGGCCGCCGCAGCGGCACCGGTGAGATGGCCGACTGGTCGGTCGCAGCCGAGCTGGCCCGCCGGGCGCCCCTCATCCTCGCCGGTGGTCTCAATGCTCAGAACGTCAGGATGGCGATCGAAACCGTCCGCCCCTTCGGCGTCGACGTGAGTAGCGGGGTCGAGTCGAGCCAGGGGATCAAAGACAACGTGCTCATCAACGGGTTCATCAAAGAAGTCAGAAAGATCGAGAAGGAAATGGTGAAGACATGACGACTACTGAGACCGGTCTGCTGGATCAACTCATCGAAGGCAAGCCACCCCCGGACGGTCGGTTTGGGCCGTACGGAGGGAGGTTTGCCCCAGAGACATTGATGTCGATTCTGTTCCGCCTCGAAGAACGAGCGGTCGAGTTGATGAACGATGAAGTATTTCGCTCAGAACTCGACGCTGAATTGCGGGACTTTGTGGGGCGCCCCACACCTCTAACCCATGCGTCTGCCCTGGGTGCCGCCTGGGGCGCCGAGGTTTATCTCAAACGGGAGGATCTCTGTCACACCGGGGCCCACAAGATCAACAACGCCCTTGGCCAGGCTCTCATCGCGAGAAGGCTGGGCGTCGATCGGATCGTCGCGGAGACAGGGGCCGGACAGCACGGTGTCGCTGTTGCGGCCGCCGCTGCCCGTGTGGGTCTTCCTTGCACTGTCTATATGGGATCGATTGACGCCGAGCGCCAGGCTCCGAACGTCGACCGAATGCTTTTGCTCGGAGCCAACCTGGTGCTTGTCAGAACAGGAGATCAGACATTGCGGGCCGCAATCGATGAGGCATTCCGGGCGTGGGTCGCAGACCCGGATGGGACCTATTACCTCCTCGGATCGGCCGTAGGGCCACACCCTTATCCGTGGCTGGTTCGCGAGCTCCAGGCAGTGATCGGCAAGGAGGCGAGAGCTCAAATCATTGAACAGGTGGGTGGGCTTCCCGACGTGGCCGTGGCATGTGTTGGGGGTGGCTCCAACTCGATCGGGTTGTTCAGAGGATTCATCGGAGATCTCAACGTCCACCTTCTCGGAATTGAAGCTGGCGGCAGCGCCGGCCTTCACTCTGCCACTCTCGTCCACGGGACCCCCGGAGTTCTGCATGGGGCGATGACACCCCTGCTTCAGGATGAACATGGACAGATTCTCGAGACCCACTCCCTTGCCCCAGGCCTGGACTATCCGGGGGTAGGGCCCGAGCACGCCCTCCTCCGTGACCTTGAGCGGGCGTCGTACGAATCTGTCAGCGACGACGAAGCCTTGGACGCGGTACACGAGTGCTCGGCGTCTGAAGGAATCCTCCCGGCGCTGGAGTCGGCTCATGCCATCGCCGGTGCCAGGAGGTGGGCCGGCACCCATCAAGGAAGTCGCATCGTCATAGGCCTGTCGGGTCGTGGCGACAAAGACCTTCAGCTCTTGAAGGAGGCACCACGTGGTTGAGGGTGCCAGAGCCATCACCGAGGCCATTGAGACCGCAGAAGGATCGGCAATCTGCGCGTATGTCACTGCCGGGTTTCCCACACTGGAAGGGTTCTCCCACAGCCTTCTCTCCGTGGCGAAGGCTGCCGACGTTGTGGAAGTCGGTGTGCCTTTCACCGATCCGATGGCGGATGGGCTGACGATCCAACAGGCCAGTCATGTGGCGCTTGAGAACGGCGTGAACCTCGAATGGATTCTCGAGATCCTGCGCGCCGGGTCCGCAGCGTCGGAGGCGCCGATTCTGCTGATGGGCTACTACAACCCCTTCCTCGCCTATGGCCTCGATCGGCTTGGCGACGCCCTCACCGAGGCCCAAGTGTCGGGTCTGATCGTGCCCGATCTTCCTTATGACGAGTCGGCCGAACTTCGTGCCTTGCTGGATACGCACGAAATCGCCCTGGTGCAACTGGTAACACCGTCGACACCAGACGAAAGGTTGGCTCGTCTGGCAGCGGCGAGCGGTGGCTTCGTCTATGCAGTAACCACTACCGGTGTGACCGGCGGCGAGACGGCCTTCGATCAGGACAGCCTCGACTATCTCACCCGGGTGCGGGAGGTCTCACCCGTTCCTGTACTCGCTGGGTTTGGTATCCGTAACGCCAACCAGGTGAAGGAGTTGGCTCCATATGTCGCCGGAGTTGTAGTCGGAAGTGCACTGATCGACGCCATTGATCGCGGTGAGGACCCCGGGGAACTGATCGCAGGGCTTCGCTTCGAGGGGGCGACGGCGTGATTGTTGTTCTCGATCCGCACTGCTCACTGAAACAGAAGGCGGCCGTTGTTCGTTTTGTCGAACAGCGTGGCGGTCGGCTGCTCGTGAGTGTTGTAGGTGAGGAGACCCACATCGGTTTGATCGATGCCGACGCCCGGTCACTCGCCTCCGACATCTCCGCGATGGCCGGTGTCTCTGAGATTCGTGAGGTGGCACCGCCATACCCCCATGTCTCCCGGGATTACCAGCCCGAATCGACTGAGGTCCGGGTGGGCGACGTCGTAATCGGAGGCAACGAGGTCATAGTCATGGCCGGTCCATGCTCGGTCGAGAGTGGTGAGCAGCTGGAGGCCGTGGCGACTTCGGTGGCTGCTGATGGTGCGAAGATCCTTCGTGGCGGAGCCTTCAAGCCTCGCTCCTCGCCTTATAGCTTCCAGGGGCTGGGGGAGGAAGGGCTCGCTCTGCTGTCAAACATGAGTGTGATGACCGGGCTGCCGGTGGTGACCGAAGTGGTGGCGCCCGAGGATGTCGAACTGGTTGGCGGGTATGCCGACATGCTTCAGATTGGTGCCCGCAACATGCAGAACTTCAGGTTGTTGTCGGCGGCCGGTGGCCACGAGAAACCGGTGCTGCTGAAGCGAGGGATTGCGTCCACCGTCGAAGAACTGCTGCTGGCGGCCGAGTATGTGGTGTCAGCGGGGAACTCCCGGGTGGTTCTCTGCGAGCGGGGGATTCGCACCTTCGAGACGGCCACTCGGAACACATTGGACATCAGCGCAGTGCCCGTTCTCAAGGAACGAACCCATCTGCCGGTGGTCATAGACCCCAGCCATGCTGCGGGGGAGCGATCCCTTGTCCCTCATTTGGCGAGGGCGGCGATCGCCGGTGGTGCTGACGGCATCATCGTCGAGGTTCACAACGATCCCGACAATGCTCTCAGCGACGGGGCCCAAAGTCTGACCTTGGACGGGTTTGCCGAGATGATGATCGAGCTGCGAGCCATTGCGGGGGCGATGGGGCGGGCAATGGAGACCCAACCCACCTTGCTATAGCAACGTGGATCGGTATCCGAGTCCTCTTGCTATAGCAACACGAGCGGATCGGACCGCTAGTGTCGGTCGACCCCCACCCCGAGGAATCATCATGTCACTCAAGAGCACCGGTCGCACCCATTGGGATGGTGACCTCTTGAACGGAAGCGGGGTAACCAGTCTGGACAGTGGTGCGGCAGCACCCATGGCGGTCACTTGGAAGGCCCGCTCCGAAGACCACGGTGGTCTCACCAGCCCCGAGGAACTGATCGCCTCCGCACATGCGTCGTGTTATTCGATGGCCTTTGCCAACACTCTCTCTAAGAACGAGACACCCCCGACAAGTCTCGACGTGGTCGCCACGGCAACATTTGTCCCCGGTGACGGCATCACGCTCATGGAGTTGTCTGTCACCGGCCACGTGGAAGGAATCAGTGAGGAGGTCTTCGCCGACCTTGCCGAGACCGCCAAGAATGGATGTCCGGTCTCGCAGGCTTTGGCCGGCAATGTTCCTATCACCCTCGAGGCCACCCTCGCCTGACGTCAGCGGGGCAGGACGCCTTCCAGCAACATTGGGACCACCACGTCGGTCACTTCATCGGCGTCGATGGAGCCGGTGAAGATGAGTTTGGTCAGTGAGGTCTGGTGAAGAGCGCCCATCATCGCAGCCGCTGTCATTTCGATGTCTGCGATGGCCAGCTCGCCCGCCTCCATCCCTTCGGACAATGTCTGGCGAAGCGGAAACATCACGGTCCGGTCAATGTTTCCCAAGAACTCGGCGTGGTCTTCCGAAGCTCGGAAGGCGGCGACCATCTCGAGGCACATACGTGGGTATTCGGCAAACGAACCGACCACAGCTCTCATGATGGCCCGCAGCCGGTCAGGGGCGGTGCCCTCACTGGCGGCTGCTTTCTCGATAGCGGTCGCGGTGCGGTCGATTAGATCGTTCAGGTAGAACTGAACAAGATCGTCCCTGCCCGCAAAGTAGTAGTAGAGGGTGGCTCTCGGCACCCCTGAGATCTTGGCCACGTCATCGACACTGATGTCGAATCCTGAGCCTTCCGGTATCTGATCAGCGGCTTCGAGAAGCTTGTCCGCGATGTCTTCTGGAAGCTTCTTCATATTCGATTCAACATCTTATTTCCGATTTCTATTCAGATGGGGGAATAGATACATGTCCAACCCGAAAGGGATCCAGATCAAGGGGCCCCGGTGGGCCCCGCCTGGAGATACATGTCAACCGTGACCGCCAGTTGACACAATGAAGCGCAACTGATAGGTTGCATATCAATGCGCAACACATCGGTTGCTGGTCAAGAGGGAGTCAGGAATGAGAGCAGATGAGATCCGTAGGGAGGTGCTGTTGGATGCACCCATCGAGAAGGTCTGGGCGTCTTTGACCAACCCGAAGCATCTTTCGAAGTGGTTTGGCGACTCTGCCGAGATCGACCTCCGTCCAGGGGGCCGAGCCCGGTTTGGCTGGTCTGAGTTCAACGACACGGTCGAGGCCATCATCGAGGTGGTTGAATCGCCAACCCGCTTCAGCTTCCGGTGGGAGTCGGTCCGTGACACACCTGTGGAGGAAGCGTCGACCTTGGTGGAGTTTGTCCTCGAACCCGTGGACACCGGTACCCGCCTCACGTTGGTGGAGTCGGGTTTCGTGACCGTGCCAGAGGCCGCCTACCAGCAGAGATACGACGATAACTCGTCGGGATGGACTGTCGAACTGAACGACCTCGCTGGCTACCTCTCGGGTGTGAGCGCCGTTGGCTGACACGTCAGTGTTTGCGGCCCTGGCAGACCCAACCCGACGCCAGCTTGTCGACTGGTTGGCTGAAGAGGGCAGCGGGACGGCAACTGGCTTTGCCAATCGTCTCCCCATGACCAGGCAAGCTGTTGCTCGCCATCTTCAAGAGTTGGAGCTTGCTGAGATCGTGGCCTCGGAGAAGAGCGGCCGGGAGACCCGATTCACGCTACAAAGCCAAGCCCTTGTTGACGCATCCTTGTGGCTTGATCGACGTGCCGACGCATGGGACCGAACTCTTGCTCGGCTCAAGGTGCACCTGGAGTAGTCACCGTTGGCTCTGGCCAGGTGTGCCCACGTTCAAGCGAGAGCGCGACCACAGTTGCAGCGACCGACACTGAGACAAACATAAGGGCGTTCCAAGATGAGCCGATCCAGACGAGGGCTAATACTGCGCCTGAAGCGATCGAGCGTTCGGCGGCGACCCGTTGAACTGCCCGGTACACGCCGGCCACAATCGACATCAGCACCAGTGCGGTGCCGAGACCTATCGCCACCCGACCTGCCTCCGACAGAGGATCACGAGGGTGGGCGACCACTTCTTCCACTCCGACAGCGAAAAAGACGATTCCGACAACTAGCGGATAGTGAAGGAGCGAATACGCATCGCGGGCGAATCGTCCCCGCTCTTGACCTTGGAGGCGCTTGAAATGTGCCTCCACGTATGGGGCAGCATGATCGAAATATGCCCACCAGAGGGCCGCAATTCCTGCAAACGCGACGATTAGCGCCACGACGTTGGCCGGATCGTGTTCCACGCCGGCGAATGTGAGCCCGATCCCGACGACGGACTCACCGAGAGCGATGATTATGAACAATCCGTTTCGTTCAGCGAAGTGCCCTGCATCGACCGCCCAGGTACCGCGGCCGGCGTTGACGGCGCTGTATTAGGTCGAGTGCTGCTCCCGCGATCCAAAAGCCCCAAAAGCCCACGGTCCTTCGAGGAACGCACCAATGAGGATCATCGTCGCGCCCGCTTGTGACAGCGGGAAGAATGTGTAGAAAGCTTTCCGCTGGGCGGGATAATCGGCAGCAGCCACCCACTAGAGACCACCGGCCAGAAGCCGAACTACGAAGAACGTGATGCCGAATTGTGTTGACGACTCGCCGAATGCATCAGGCACCGCAGTCGCCATGAGCAAGGTGGTCCCCATCGTGGCGAGGAGGAACAGCTTGATTGCAGCGGTGTCTGTGCCGGTCCAATTGGTGGTCCATGTGTAGATCGACCAGGTCCACCAGAGCAACAGGAGCAGGAACGCTCCCTTGGCCAAACCGACAGCGGTCGGCTCGTGATGGATGAATCCGACAACCTGTGTTATCGCAAACACATAGACGAGGTCGAAGAAGAGTTCGAGTGTGGTGGCGTTTCGCTCGGCCCCGCCCCGGACAATATTCTCAGGCACGAAGGCGAAGGTAGCTAAGTGCTTCGTAGGATCAATCTGTGTGTTCCCTCTTCGTGACCTCAACCCGACCCGGATAACGCCGTTTGTCACCTTGATGTTGATCGCCGCCTCTCTGGGGGTCTACTTCTTCATCCAGGCGACAGATACGCCTTCGGAGCAACAGGAGTTTTTGTATCGCCGGGCTGCGATCAGTTGTGAGATCACCACCGGGGGCCCGCTCAGCGTTCGCGAGATCACCAATGGGGTGTGTGGTGTCGGTGGGCAACCGCTGTTCCCCGAGAAGAGCGAATTCCTCGCCGTGCTGACCTCGATGTTTCTCCACGGTTCGGTTGGTCACGTTGTCTTCAACATGTGGTTCTTGTGGATCTTCGGAAACAATGTCGAGGAAGGGTTTGGCCATGCCAGATACCTGCTCATGTATCTCTTCGGTGGTCTGGCCGCCACTGCCACCTTCGTGTTCCTGAATCCTGAATCAACTATCCCACTGGTGGGCGCATCAGGTGCCATCGCCGCTGTTCTTGGTGCTTATGCAGTGCTATTTCCGGGTCACAGGGTGCTTTCACTGTTGGGGTGGTTTGTGGTGCCGGTCCCTGCTGCTGTCTTCTTGGGGATCTGGTTCGTGGTTCAGTTGCTCTTCGTCGGCGGCAATGTTGCCTGGGAGGCCCACGTTGGTGGATTCATCTTCGGATTCGCCATCACAATGCTCTATCGACAAAGGGCGCTGCGGAGGATACGGCTGGCGAGCTAACCGCTGTCTTCTGAGTTGCGTTTGCGGTAGGCGGCAACCGCTTCTCGCGTCGAGCAGGTGTTGGAGCAGTGGCGCCGCGACCGGTTGCGGGAGCTATCGACATAGACATCGTCACAGTCGCTGCTGCCGCATGTGCCAAACCTTTCTACCCCGTGTTCAACGATGACGGAGGCGAGACCCATCGCGGTAGTGGCGCCGAGCCACGAAGACATGGAAGCTCCGGTGGGCTCGAAGTGGAGGTGGGGATGGCCGCTGTGCATTGAGACTCGGGGAATCGCCCCATAATCGTCGAGGATCTCGTTCACTCTCCCCGATGCCGTAGCGTCGGTTTCGGCGGTTATGACGTCTCGAAGCCCCTGGCGGAGACGACGGATGTCAGTGAGTTCGGTCTTTCTGGCCGGGCGGGCGACGCCGTCCCAAAGGTCCTTGTAGCCATCGAGAAACGATTCGAGCTCAGCAGGACCGGCTAGATGATCACCATCCATTTGGACGGTGTTCACTAAGGCGACAGCGAGGTCGACTGGCTGGTCGGTGTAATGAGAGAAATCCACTTGACTTGTTACCCTTAGACGTCTACCGTAACCAGTGTATGCGGTAACGATCCTTACCGCAAGAGGTTTCTCAAATACGAAAAGGACAGGCCGTGTACGAACTAGCCAAGAGCATTCAGAGCGAAAAACGTCGTCACGCGTGTGAATATCGGCGCAATGCCGCTATCCCGGCCACACGCTCATACGCCTTCGGTCGCTATCGGTTGACGCTCGATCGTCAAGCGAATCAAGGTGCTCGTCTGACCTGACGTACGGTGTGGGCCGATAGTATTTCCTCCATGTCTATCGGCCCTCCCGGCGACTTTGAGGCAAACATCGATCGCATCATTCGTGAGGCCGTTGAGTCGGGGGATTTTGATGATCTCCCTGGCATGGGAGAGCCAATTCCCGGTGCCGGAACCAAGGATGACCCACATTGGTGGGGTCGCGCATGGATAGATCGAAATCGCGTCGAGTCTGGTGTGAAGACGTCAGGCGAGGACTAATGAGCATGGCCCGGGCTCCCCTCCCCGGGTGCGAGTCGGCCCCCAAGTCATCCCGCACCCGAGGGGTTCGACGCCGTGTTTTGAGCCGGCACCGAGCCCATCTTTGAAACTTGTGTTTAGGCGGGGGCTGTTGCCAGATGGCGCGTTGTGACGTCTGTTGGTGAGACTCCGGCAGGGCGTCCGTCCGCGTCGCGCGAGAAAGCGGTGCGACTTATCTCCCCGACCATGTCGGCTGTAAAGTTGACGCTGACGTGACCACAGGCCTCGCAGATTCCCCGATCCAAGCCCGCAGAACTGACGCTCAATATTCGCGAATGTGTGCAGGATCCGGGCTTGGTCCTGTCGCTGAAGCCAATGTTCATTTCCGGTGCCTCCCAAAGCTTTTCGGCTAACGCCGCTCAGAATCCCTCGAATCTTGGGGGAAGTCCATGAGGCATACGACCCATGACCACTAGACGTGGAATCGTTGCGGGTTCAGATATGTTCTGTTGACCATGGATATCGACGGTTTGCTCGAACACCGCAAGGCAAAAGATGAGTTCTTCGCCACGAGTCACCACGCCCCACTGGATCACCACAAGCAGCAGAACTTCAATGGCCTGGCCTATTTCGATCCCAACCCTGAGATGGTCTTCAACCTGCCGGTCGACCCAGCCGGCGGGGAGGACATCAAGATCCATACGTCTGACGGTCAGGAGCGGACTTATCGCCGTGATGCCCTGGTTAGCTTCAAGGTTGGGGGTGAAACCGTGACGCTGACGATGTACACCACCGGTCAGCCGGGTTTTTTCATTCCTTTCCGCGACGGCACTTCGGGCAAGGCCAGTTACGGGGCCGGTCGCTACCTGGATATTGAAGCCAATGGTGACGGGACCGTGACTCTCGACTTCAACCTGGCATACAACCCGTACTGCGCATACAGCGACTCCTATTCCTGTCCGATGCCACCACACGAAAACTGGCTCACCATCCCCATCGAGGCTGGGGAAAAGGACTGGCTGGCGTAATGAGAGTCGAAACCTCAGCTACTGCGGACCGTATCCGGGGCGCATCGGCTCACCTTTGACCAGATGAGACGCAAATTCGAGATGATCGACGTCTTCGGTTCAGGACTCGTTTCGGGCAATCCCCTCGCGGTCGTCCACGACGCTGACGGTCTTTCCACCGACGAGATGCAGGCCATCACACGTTGGTTGAACCTGTCGGAGACGACGTTCTTGGTCCCGCCGACCACACCCGAAGCCGACTACCGGGTCCGCATCTTCACGCTTGTCAGCGAGCTGCCTTTCGCTGGGCATCCCACCCTCGGGACATGTCATGCCTGGCTAGGAGCCGGTGGCATTCCTAAAACTGAGGGGATTGTGATTCAGCAGTGTGGGGCTGGTCTGATCCCGCTTCAACAAGGTGACCGTCTTGCCTTTGCGGCCCCTCCGTTGATCCGCGCCGGCGATGTTGACGCCGCCTACCGATCCCAGGTACTGGCAGTGCTTGGGTTGAAAGACACCGAGATTGTCGACATGGAGTTGGCTGACAATGGTCCGGGCTGGGTCGGTGTTCTTCTCCCCGATTCGGCAGCTGTGCTCGAACTCCAACCTGATATCAGTCGGTATACGGGAGACCAGCAGCTCGCCATTGGCGTGGTCGGTCCACATCCCTCGGGCTCCGCGGTCGACTTCGAGGTCCGGGCCTTCTTCTCGGACGACAAGGGCCAGCTCATCGAGGATCCCGTCACTGGAAGTCTCAACGCCTCGCTAGCCCAGTGGTTGATCGGCAGTGGTCGCGCACCCACCACGTACGTCGCCGCTCAGGGCACCGCGATAGGTCGGGCCGGAAGGGTTTACATCTCAGAAAGCAACGACGAGATCTGGGTCGGCGGAGCCACAACAACTCTCGTCACTGGTGAGATCGGGTTCTAGCGATCCGTCACCACTAGCCGCTGCTCTCAGGTTGGTGTTCTATTCTCGCCCAGCCATGACCGACATCTCAGGAGAACCTCAACCGAGCCGCTGGGAGAAATTGCCCAGGCGTCGACGACGAGTCATTTCGTTCGTAGGCGTCATGGCTTCTTTTGTCGTCCTCTGGGAGGGTTACAAGCTGGTTTGGAACTCCTTCGGATGGATCGAGCCCGTTCGGCCGGACAATGTCGTCATGCCACACACCTGGGATATGATCCTCGAGTTGTTCAAGCCTGTTCGTCGTGGCGGTCAGTTGCTAATTGTTGACCTCTCGGCCAGGTCGTTCTGGACTCTCCGCGAAGCTCTCGTCGGCTTCATCATTGGTGGCTTGATTGGCTTCGGTCTTGGTGTCTTGTTCGTGAGGTCCGGTCTGGCTGAGCGAGCATTCATGCCATATGTCGTTGGAAGTCAGACGGTCCCCATCCTGGCTATCGCACCGATGGTGGTGGTTTGGGGTGGTCAGCTTGCGTTCCCGCAATGGGTATCCGTATCGGTGATCGCCGCCTATCTGACGTTTTTCCCGGTGGCGATCAACACCCTCCGTGGTCTGCGATCCCCTGATCCGAATGCAATTGAGTTGATGCGGTCTTATGCCGCCAAGCCGAAGGAGGTTCTGTGGAAGTTACAATTCCCAGCCGCGCTCCCATACATCTTCACAGCTCTCAAGATTTCGGCGACGGCAAGCGTTGTCGGAGCATTGATCGGTGAGCTGCCCGCCGGGTTCCAGAGTGGGTTGGGGCGAGCACTTCTCACGTTCTCACAGCAGTTCGCGGTCCGATCGACCAAGTTGTACTCGACGGTGATTATCTGCGCCATCGTGGGAATCCTCTTCGTTGGTTTCATCACATGGCTCGAACATCGTGTGATGAAGGAGACGCGAAGGGTCGAATCGTCATGAACGACCTTGTGGTTAAAGCAGATCAGGTGGCCAAGGTTTTTGGCCAGGGTGAGGGCCAAGTTGTGGCTCTTGAGAACATTTCGCTCCAGATCGAGCGAGGCGAGTTCATCTCTCTGATCGGCCCGTCTGGGTGTGGGAAGAGCACCCTCTTGCGCCTCGTCGGCGACCTGCTCAGCCCCACATCGGGATCTCTGGAAGTTAACGGCAAGACGCCGAAACAAGCGCGTCTCGACCGTGACTACGGCATCGTCTTCCAGAAGGCCACGCTTCTTGATTGGCGAACCGTGACTAAAAACGTCGAATTGCCTCTCGAGATCATGAACACGGACGACCGGGAGGCCACGATCTCAGACATGCTCGAACTGGTGCAGCTCGACGAATTCGCTGATCACTATCCATGGCAACTGTCAGGTGGCATGCAGCAACGGGTCGCCATTGCACGAGCGCTTGCTTTCAAACCGGCGCTACTTCTCATGGACGAGCCATTCGGAGCGCTCGATGAAATGACACGTGAACTCATGCAGCAGGAGGTGCTCCGTATCTGGGATGAGACTGAGACCACGATCGTATTCGTAACTCATTCAATTCCAGAGGCGGTGTTTCTCTCTACCCGTGTGGTGGTGATGTCTTCGCGACCAGGCCGGATCAGCGACGTGATCCGGACCGTGTTACCGCACCCTCGTGACGAGGACACCCGCGATTCCCAGCAGTACTACGAGAGGATCACCGAGGTTCGCGAGGCCCTGCGTCGAGATGAGGGTTCGTCATGACCGAGCGAGATCATGAGATTGGCGAGACAAATGAGACTGGTTTCGCATCAGCGTTCGAAGGTGACGTTCCAGTAGGAACTCGAACCCCGTCGGCGATCCCACATCGGCTCAAGGGTCTCGTTCCGGCCGGTATCGCATTTTTCGCGGTGATCGCAGTTTGGGAGGGGGCGATCAGACTCTTTGATGTTCAGGCATTTGTCCTTCCGGCTCCGAGTGTGATAGTCGGTCGATTCATCGAGACCAGCGATGTGATTTGGAGTGTCGGGTTCAACACGATGATCGAAGCGTTGGCCGGGCTGATCGCCGGCACGATCCTCGGTGTGGCTGTTGCGTTTGGAACGATTCGCTGGGTTCCACTGAGGGAAGGCTTGATGCCTTTTGCCATCGCCGCCAACTCGATTCCGATTATCGCGTTGGCCCCGATCGCCAACGGTATGTTCTCGATAACAAGTCCGGTCCCAAAAATGGTGGTTGTGGCCATCGTGGTGTTTTTCCCCGTGATGCTAAACACGGCGAGGGGATTGCTGGATGTGGATGCTGACGAGGTCGAGCTCATGAGGTCGTACGCGGCCACCCCGCGCGAAGTGATGTGGCGAGTGCGGGTACCCCACGCTCTTCCTTACTTCTTCTCGGCGATGAAGGTTGTGTCGGTCCTCTCGATAACGGCTGCCATCGTCGCTGAGTATTTCGGTGGTTCTCAGGAAGTGCTCGGTCAATACATCCTCAACAGGGCCAGCCTGCTTGTGTTCCCCGACGCCTGGGCGGGGATACTCGTAGCGTCGATCTTGGGTGTTGCTCTTTACGGTTTTGTGCTGCTGGCCGAACGGCTGGTGATGCCTTGGCACGTTTCGTTCCGGGCGACGGACGCTTCCTGAGTGCAGCGGTTCCAAGAATTCCGATATGGTCGCCCACCTAGCGGTAAAGATTCACAACTCTGAGGAGGAGCGATGAAAGGGAAAACACGTTGGTTGGCACTTCTTACTATCGCCGCACTGGTGGTTGCGGCTTGCGGTGACGATTCCAGCGGAGGAAGTGCCGAAGACTGTGCGGAGACCGACACTGTGCGTCTCCAGCTGCAATGGGTTGCTCAGGCGCAGTTCGCCGGCTACTTCGTTGCAGAAGATCTTGGCTTCTATGCCGATCAGTGTCTCGAAGTGGAGATCCTCGAAGGCGCAGTCGAGATAGTTCCCCAGCAGGTGCTGGCAACCGGCGGTGCCGAATTCGGTTTGGCGTGGGTGCCCAAGGCCCTCGTCTCGCGGGAGCAAGGTGCAGACATCGTCAACATCGCTCAGGTGTTCGAACGGTCTGGAACACTCGAAGTCTCATTCAAGGACGCGGGGATCACCACACCTGAGGACTGGGCTGGTAAGACAATCGGCAACTGGGGCTTTGGAAACGAGTACGAGCTGACCGCAGCGATCACCAGGTTTGGTGTTGCTGATGTCGAGTTGATTGCGCAAAGCTTCGACATGCTGGCTCTCCTAAACGGCGACATCGACGCCGCCGAGGCGATGATCTACAACGAGTATGCGCAGGTCCTCGAGGCTGAAAACCCCGATACAGGTGAGTTGTATCAGCCTGAAGACCTCAACGTCATCGACTTCAACGACGTTGGTACGGCCATGCTCCAAGACGCAGTTTGGGTCAACGCTGATTGGATCGCTGAAGCAGGCAACGACGACATCGCGGTGAGATTCCTCACTGCCTCGTTCAGAGGCTGGATCCACTGTCTAGACAACTTTGACGAGTGCGTTGACGTAGTCCTCAACAACGGTTCAACCCTGGGTGAGAGTCATCAGCAGTGGCAGCTCAATGAGATCCTTGGCCTGGTTTTCCCAGCCTCAAATGGCATCGGAGTGATGAATGAGAACCTCTGGAATCAAACGGTAGACGTTGCCACCACCGAGATCCCGGATCTTGCCGGGGTTGACATCTCAGCCGATGCGTATCGGACCGATCTCGCCGAGGACGCTATAGCCAACATCAGCGATATGGATACTGACGGTGACGGATACACCCGTCGTGACATCACCCTCAACCCTGGGGGCGAGTAGACGGAGGGCTATCTGGAGGACTCGCCTCAACTCAAGCCAAACGGAAAGGCGGGCCCATGTCGGGCCCGCCTTTCTTGATGGGTCAGATTGCGATGCCACCGCTCATCGTCTTCTGAAGTCCTCCTTTTGACGACCGTTTTACAAGGTTGAAGGCAGGGTGTTGCTGTGGCAGGAACGGCTTCTGAACGATTCATTAACTATCGGCGGGGTATCAGAAACCACCCGTACGGTGGCGGCATGAGTGTCGGTGGTTACTCAGGCTGTTCGGTGCTTGTGGTTGACGACGAGCCGATGGTTCGGGAGGTCGTGTCGAACTACCTGACCCGAGACGGTCTCGAGGTTAGGGAAGCTGCCGACGGGCCGACAGCCCTGGAGCAACTACAAATTCAGCTGCCCGATCTCGTGATCCTCGATGTGATGCTCCCCGGGCTTGATGGTTTTTCGCTGTTGTCTTCTCTGAGGCGGGAGGCAGACGTTCCCGTGATCATGCTGACAGCACGGAATGAGGAGGCGGATCGAATCCTTGGCCTCGAATTAGGCGCAGATGACTACGTCGTCAAACCGTTTTCACCCAGAGAGCTGGCTGCTCGGGTAAGGGCCGTTCTAAAACGTTCGTTCGGCGAGTCCCGTGCTCCCGAAGATGCCGTGGTTGTTGGTGACCTTCGCATAGACCCTCTGACTCACGAGGCTTGGGTCTTGGGAGCGCCGATCGATCTCAAGCCGAAGGAGTTCGATCTCCTCCATTTTCTGGCCAGCCATCCCCGGCAGGTCTTCTCTCGTGGTCAGTTGCTCGAGCAGGTATGGGATTCTCACTCGGGTTGGCAGGATCCGTCGACGGTTACGGTCCATGTCCGTCGGGTTCGCCTTGCCATCGAATCCAACCCGGACCGGCCTCGTTACCTGACGACGGTGTGGGGGGTTGGATATAGGTTCGAGCCATGAGGGTGGTCCTGGGGGCGGCTGTGGTGGTGGTGGTTGCGGTCGGCATCTTCGGCATAGTGATGCAGCCCTCCCCTGCAGAACAGTTTGCGATCGGGTCAATATTCGCCTTAATGGCAGCTGGCACAGTTGCAGCCGGGTTCTGGCTGCCGAAACTTGCCAAGGGGAACCGTTCTCTTCGCACCACATTCATGACTCTCTCGATCATTTCGTTCCTGATTGTTGTTTTTGGAATGCTTGCTGCTGGTCAGCAGATGTTCATCTCTACCCATGATCTGACCCTGCTGCTTATCGTCATCGGGTTTGGGGTTGTTGCAGCCGTTTCGTTCGCCGTGCTGGTTAGCGGTCCATTGACCGGCGAACTCACCCGGATTTCAGCAACTGCCGCAGCCATCGCCGGGGGAGATCTCACTCAGCGAACCAATATTGGTCGGTCTGACGAGGTTGGTGAACTGGCTGCCGCGATTGACGAGATGGCCGCCGTTCTCCAGGAGGCAGACCTGGCGCGGGGGCGAGATGATCAGGCGAGACGAGAGCTTTTTGCTGCCGTCGGTCACGACCTTCGGACGCCCCTTGCGTCGCTTAGGTTGGCGATCGAGGCGGTGCAGGACGGGATGACCGACGACCCGAGACGATATCTCCACTCGATGCAGCGTGATACCGAGGCCCTTTCGAACCTCGTAGATGATCTGTTCTTGCTGGCAAGGCTGGATTCGGGCGACGTCGACCACAAGATCGGCCAGGTCGATCTGACCGAAGTTGTCGATGAGGCGGTGGAAGTGTTTAGGCCAATCATGGATGAACGCCGTGTCACGGTCCGCATGGAGATGGATCAACGAGTGACCGCGGATGCGTCCTCGGAAGGAGTGGCCCGTGTCGTGAGGAACCTCCTCGATAACGCCGTGCGTCACTCGCCAGACGGTGGTGAGATCGTCGTGAGCATCTCAAACGGAGATTGGGCCAAGGTACGGATCGCCGACACAGGTCAGGGCTTTTCTGATGAGTTTGTGGGGCAGGCATTCGATCGTTTCAGCCGTGATGGTGACGATCGCAACAGGGTCGACGGCGGAGCCGGTCTCGGTCTGGCAATTGCACGGCGATATGTCGATGATTTTGGTGGGAGGATCTGGGCAGATCCGGGTCCTGGGGGCAGTGTTTCTTTTGTCCTCCCAAACTCCGTCACCTTTGCCCGATCGTGAGGTCGCGCTGATCCTCGTTTTTCCCGAGTAGGTTTGCTGTTCATTCGTATGTGAGGAGAACACGGTGCCGAACATTGTGAGGGCAGCCCTTGTCCAGACTGCGTGGACCGGGGACAAAGAGTCCATGGTGGAAAAGAGCGTCAAATACGCCTACGACGCAGCCGAACAAGGCGCCCAAGTGATGTGTTTTCAGGAGATGTTCAACGCTGCGTACTTTTGCCAAGTCCAGGAGGACGAGCACAAAGACACTGCCGAGGCAATTCCGGATGGGCCCACCACGCAGCGGATGATCGAAGTCGCCAAGGAGACCGGAATGGTTCTGATCGTTCCGATCTACGAGAAGCATGACGACGGCTTCCTCTACAACACGGCCGCAGTCATCGATGCCGACGGTACTTATCTCGGCAAATACCGGAAGACCCACATTCCCCATGTCAACGGGTTCTGGGAAAAGTTCTACTTCCGCCCCGGCAATGTCGGCTACCCGATTTTCGACACGGCCGTGGGGCGGATCGGCGTTTACATCTGTTATGACCGTCACTTTCCTGAGGGATGGCGTGCCTTGGGTCTCGCCGGGGCCAAGATCGTTTTCAACCCTTCGGCCACCAGTCGTGGTTTGTCCATGTATCTCTGGAATCTCGAGCAGCCGGCGTCCGCTGTGGCAAATGAGTACTTCATCGGTGCCATCAACCGCGTCGGCAAAGAGGAATATGGCGACAACGATTTCTATGGCTCGTCATATTTCGTCGACCCTCGTGGCCAGATGATTGGCGATCAGGCGTCCGACACGGATGAGGAGGTCATCGTTCGCGATCTGGACATGGATCTGATTGATGAGGTTCGCAAGACCTGGGCGTTCTACAGGGACCGCCGCCCCGACGCTTATGACTCACTGGTAGCGCCGTAGGAGATCGACGATGACAAAGACACTGATCAAAGGCGGGACAGTTGTCACTGCCATCGAGAAGATGGAGGCAGACGTCCTCATCGATGGTGGCAAGGTCGTCGGTCTTCTTGGCCGGGACCACACCGTCGAAGTTGACGAGGTCATTGACGCCACCGGGAAGCTGGTTATCCCGGGTGGCATTGACGTCCACACCCACATGGAGCTTCCGTTCGGTGGCACCAACGCCTCCGATACCTTCGAAACCGGCACTCGAGCGGCGGCCTGGGGTGGTACCACCACAATCGTCGATTTCGCGGTTCAGACCGTGGGCCAATCGGCGATGGATGGCTGGGAAGCCTGGATGGAGAAAGCTCAGGACAACTGTGCCATCGACTACGGCTTTCACATGATTACCGGTGACATCAACGACCAGACCCTCAAGGAGATGGAGTTGCTGGTGCGGGAGGGTGTGACGAGTTTCAAGATGTTCATGGCCTACCCCGGTGTCTTCTACTCCGACGACGGCCAGATCGTGAGGGCGATGCAGACGGCCGAGGAGGAGGGTGCCACCATCTGTATGCATGCCGAGAATGGCATCGCGATCGATGTGTTCATCGAGCAGGCTCTCGAACGTGGCGAAACCGATCCCATCAATCACGGCCTTGTCCGCAAGTCGATCCTCGAAGGAGAGGCCACTCATCGGGCCATCAAGCTCGCAGAACTGACCGGCGTCCAAATCTACATCGTTCATCTCTCCGCGAAAGAGGCGTTGGATGAGGTGATCCAGGCTCGGGATCGAGGTCAAAATGTTTACGCCGAGACCTGCCCTCAATATCTCTTCTTGTCTCTCGACAACATGGGCAACGGTTTCGAGGGTGCCAAGTATGTAGCCTCGCCGCCCTTGCGTGATGCTGCTGAAGGGCATCAGGAGCGTTTGTGGCAAGGCTTGAAGACAAACGATCTTCAGATCGTGTCAACGGATCACTGCCCGTTCTGCATGGGCGATCATCACACTTTCGGAACACAGAAGCAGTTGGGGCAGGGTGACTTCACCAAGATTCCCAATGGCATGCCCGGAGTCGAACCACGTATGAGCCTTGTTTACAACGGGGGAGTAGCCGAGGGTCGGATCAGCCTCAATCGGTTTGTTGAGATCACCGCCACGGCACCGGCCAAGATGTTCGGCATGTTTCCCCAGAAAGGGACAATCGCGATCGGTTCCGACGCTGACATCGTGGTGTTTGACCCACATGGGAAACATGTCCATTCTGTGGATACTCACCACATGGACGTCGACTACTCGGCTTACGAAGGTTGGGAGATGGTGGGCAAGATCGAGACTGTGCTTTCGAAGGGCAAGGTCATCATCGCTGATGACGGCTATCACGGTCAGCCCGGTGACGGTGAGTATCTCGCCCGCGGTCCCAGTCAGTACCTCATTTGATGGATTTCGGTGTAGTCCTCCAGACGGATCCCCCTGCGAGTCGGGTCGTTGAGTTAGCAAAAATGGCCGAGGGCCTTGGGTTCTCACATGCGTGGACCTTTGACAGTCATGTGCTCTGGCAGGAGCCATTTGTCATCTACTCACGGATTCTGGCTGAGACCGAGAGAATGGCTGTGGGGCCGATGGTCACCAATCCGGGGACCCGGGATTGGACAGTTATCGCATCTCTGTTTGCCACTTTGAACGAGATGTCTGGCGGTCGAACAATTTGTGGGATGGGTCGTGGCGATTCGGCTGTCCGCTACATCGGGGGCCGCCCGAGGACGCTGGACACGATGGTCGATTCGATGGCAGTGATCAAGGGTCTGGTGGCGGGGGATGAGGTTGATTACAACGGTCAGAAGGTCTCGATCCCTTGGGTCGGCGAAGGGTGGGACTTGCCCATTTGGGGCGCCGGGTACGGACCCAAGGCCCTGGCCGCGATCGGGGCCAATGCCGACGGGTTCATCCTCCAGCTCGCCGATACCCAAGTGTTGGAGTGGACGATGTCCGCGGTCCGGACGGCGGCTTCCGACGCCGGGCGCAACCCTGACGACCTGAAGATTTGTGTGGTTGCACCTGCCTACGTGGGTGACAACATCGAGCACCAACGTGAGCAGTTGAGATGGTTTGGCGGGATGGTCGGCAACCACGTCGCCGACATGGTGAAGAGATATGGCGAAGACGAGTCAAAGGTGCCGCAAGCGTTGTCCAACTACATCAGAGCCCGCGAGGGTTACGACTATTCCCATCATGGCAGGGCGGGCAATCCCTCAGCCGATTTCGTTCCTGACGAGATCGTCGACCGTTTTTGCATCCTTGGCACCGTCGACGATCACATTGAGAAGATGACAGTCCTGAAGGAAATGGGTGTCGATCACTTTGGTGTGTATCTGATGCATGACGAGAAGGAATCGACTCTCCAGGCCTATGGAGATCGGGTAATCCCGGCAATCAACGGCTGATTCATCGCCGTCCCTGTAGGCCCTAGAAACTGGGGCCTACCGTCGATGGGGGAGTCCTTCTACTGGGTCTCCGAGCCGATCATTGTCGGATAGTCGACACCGCCGCTGACCTTGACGGTGGTGTTCCACAAGGCTTTCTGTCCGTCGACGTCGTTGATGTGAGGGAGGTCGACCTCGGTCAGACGTCCGGTCATCTTCTTCGGTGGGGAGGCAAAGAATTTTCCACTGACATCGTCGCCGAACTCAGTTGCCTCGATGTATCTGCCTGCTCCGACATCGATTGAGTGCGACATCCCGGGGATCATTTTGAACATGGGCATCATCAGATAGCGCATATAGAAGGGGGCATTGCGGGCGGCATTGGTCTCTGGTGTGGCTCCCGGTGAAACTGTGTTGACTGTCATCCCATCGGGCAAACGGTTTGCTAGCTCTGTGGCCCACCATGCAACGAACATCTTCGCGGTGGCGTAGGTATCGCCAGCCTTGTGGCTGGCAGGCTCCCGCATGTATATCTGGGCTTCGATTGCCGCCTTGAGATTTCCGTTGAACGACTCGGTTGCGAACGAAGAAAAGTCGAGCGTACTGAACGTCGGCACATCTCCACGTGCGGCCTCTGAGCCGGCGATGACGATCCGTGCACCATCGGCGAGAAGCCCATGCTCCAGGAGGCGCATTGTAAGAACGTGATGGCCGATGAGGGTCGAAGAAACGGTTGCCTCGACGCCATCGTGGGATCGAAGGACTTCGTTCCCTGGGACCATGCCTGCGTTGAGGATCAATGCGTCGATCTGCCCGCCTCGACGAGCAAGCTCTGCTGCTGCGGCCTCCACCGACTCCAGTCGATCGTTGTCGAGGACGAGGGATTCGAAGACCGTCTTCCCGGTTCTTTCCTCGAGACGGGCTTTGGCGTCTGCACCTTTCTCGTCTGTTCGGGCGGTCACAATGACTCGTCCGTACCCAGCTTCGGCCAGCTTTGCCGAAGCTTCGAATCCCAAACCTGAATTAGCTCCTGTCACCATCGCGGTCTGCTTTGCGTGATCCGACATCGCCTTCTCCTTATGCTCTTCTTTGTTCTGCACGGGCATTGA
>CAXMPK010000248.1:0-8283 GCA_964195405.1 uncultured Acidimicrobiia bacterium | reverse complement strand
CGGGTACAGGATCCACACGCCCAGCCTAAGTATCGATAGCCGCCACCGTCACCAAATAAGGGTGGCTTGAGCCGACGTTGCTATGCCAATCAACCCGACTGCACCGCCCGGGGCCGCGGGTTTGGTCGGGGAGGAGATTCGATGTGATGAGGCCCCATCGATAGCATCGATTGCATGAACGTCGCATGGTCCGAGCCGGTCACCGTGGAAGAGATGTACGGCGATTGGGACTACGAAGCTGCAGTGGCGGCACTCGATCGGTCTCTCTCTCCTCGACCCGCAGCGTCGATCTTCGACGTAGTTGAGTCCCTCGGTGTTGGTGTGGGTGATGTTGTGCTCGATATCGGCGGCAGGGAAGGTCAACACGCACTCGTGATGGCGGAGCGTTTCGATTGCCGAGTGATTTCCGTCGATCCAGTGGCCGCCAACATCAAGCGCGGCCGTGAGCTAGTCGGCGACCACCCCTACGGCCACATGGTCGCCGTCCGGCTGGGAACGATCGAACAGATCCCGGCTGACGATGGTGCCTTTCGGCTGATCTTCGCTCGGGACATGCTGGGGCACATCGAGGATCTGGAACGAGCACTGGTGGAGTGCCGGCGGGTGCTCTCAGCGAGCGGGTTCATGGTCATCGTCGAGGTATTTGCGACACCGTTGCTGGAGCCCGACGAGGCGCGACGTCTGTGTGCGGACTCCGCCACTGCGCCGGAAGGGTTATCGGTCGCAGACTTCGAGGCGACAGTCGCCGTCACAGGCTTCGAGGTCGAGAGGCTCGAGGTCATCGGCTCGGAGTTTGTGGAGGCTTCCCAGGAAGCGGGCACTGCACCCAACTACCTGTTGCAGATATCCCGGCTCCGGCGAGCCAAGGACCAGCTGGTCGAGGAACTGGGAGAAGTCCCATACCGGGCCATGTATGCCAACGCACTGTGGAGCATCTACCGGTTGATCGGCAAGCTCGAAAGCCGGGTGTACGTGCTCCAGCCGGCGGAGGCCTGAGCGTTCGCCTCAACCTATTGCCGCGCTCGCGCATCGGATAGCCGTGCGCGTTCTCCCTCCCCACGGCCGTTCGGGGCGCCTACAGCCGAGTGGTGGGTTCGAACCCGGCCGCGACCAGTGTGCCGCTCACAACGGCTGCCGCCTCGTTGGGTAGGAATGGCGTTGCAATATGACCAGGGGTAAAAGAGACGGCCTTGGTGAGTCAGGTCAGATCACGAAAACGGATTCAGCTGAGGCTCGACACCTCTGTGCTGGCCACGACGACAAACAGCAGCACCACGATTCCGACAAGGATGCCCAGTCCCAGAAAAACTGTTCCAACGATTCCCAGGATTTTGCCTGCGTTCGCACTTCCTCTGTTCGTTGGGTCGCGTCGTCCCTCGTCGATTGCTCTGACTTCTCTATTGCCGATATACCAGGCGAACGGGCCAAGGATGCCGCAGACGACGATCCCGAGGATTCCCAATACCAAGGCTGTAGTTGACTCGCTGCCTTCCGGATAGTGCTGTGGAGGCGTCACCTAAGATCTCCTTCCGCCCAACCGAGACAGCAACCTACTCCGTGGTGACCCCACTCACCCGCAGCCCTTGAACCTCCTCGGGTTCTGCGCAGGTTCCTGACTTTGAGAGGATGGAGTTATGGCAGAGCAGCGGAGAGAACACCCCCATGTTTATTGGGAGTTTCTCAGTGGGCGGTACGGGACTTGAACCTGTGACCTCTCGCGTGTGAGGCGAGCGCTCTAGCCAGACTGAGCTAACCGCCCGAGGGTGGGCAGGTTACCGAACGGTGTACGGCTAGTCGATCTGCCACCACCTGGTGCCACAATGACGAAATGAGTTCGGGACCATTCACTAATGCCGAAGGCTACGAGCAAGCTTTGGCGCTTGACGAAGCAGACCCCCTGGCCTCGTATCGAGATCGATTCGTGATCACTGACCCCGAACTCATCTATCTGGACGGCAACTCTTTGGGTCGGCTTCCCAAGGCCGCCTCCTCCATTGTCGACGACGTCACAAATCGTCAGTGGGGCGAGCGGCTCATCAGATCTTGGAATGAAAGTTGGTGGGATCTGCAACTGACTATTGGCGACCAATTGTCACCAATAGTCGGTGCCCAGGCCGGCGAAGTCATCGTCTCGGACTCAACGTCCGTGAACATCTACAAACTGGCGTTGGCTGCGCTCGATGCCAGACCGGATCGGTCGAAGATCGTGACCGACGACCTCAACTTCCCGACTGACGTTCACATTCTCCAAGGCATCGCAACACGCACCGGCCACAGACTTCAGATCGTCGAATCTGAGGGCATACTTGGACCGGTCAAACAACTCGAGGAAGCCATCGACGAAGACACCGCTCTTGTCTCACTCTCTCATACGGTTTTCAAATCCGGTTTCACCTACAACCTCAAAGACATCACCACGCTTGCGCGCGAAGCCGGAGCGTTGGTGCTTTGGGATTGCAGCCACTCGGCGGGTGTCGTGCCAATCGATTTCACTGCCGCAGGGGTGGATCTCGCGGTTGGATGCACATACAAATATCTCAACGGCGGACCAGGATCACCGGCGTGGCTGTATGTGCGGGCCGGTCTTCAAGATCAACTCGCCAACCCCATAACCGCCTGGTGGGGTCATGCGCAGCCTTTCGAATTCGACCTCGACTTCGAGGCAGTCTCTGGGATTCGTCGGTTCCACACTGGAACGATGCCGATTCTTTCCCTAGCCACAATCGAGGCCGGAGTCGCCATAGTCTTGGATGCCGGAATGGATCAGATCCGCAAAAAGTCGATGCTGTTGACCCAATACTTGATTGGACAGGTCGAGACGCATCTGGCGTCTCGAGGGTTTGGGTTGGTCTCACCACGCGATCCAGAAGCACGCGGTTCGCACATATCGATTTCCCACCAAGGCGCCTGGCCGATCACGCAGGCTCTGATTAACACGGCCGACGTGGTACCTGATTTCCGGACACCGGACAGCATCCGGTTCGGGTTGGCCCCGTTGTACAACACCTTTGTCGAGGCCCACACCGCCATTCAACGCCTCTGTGAAGTTATCGAGAGTGGCTCCCACCTCCAATACGCCACGGCTACCGCCTGGGTTACCTGAAGCGATGCGTCGATCTGAATTCGAGGCTGTGGTCGACAGCACTCTCGAAGAGATGCCTGAGTGGGTGTTCGAGAAGGTCGACAACCTGATGGTCGTGGTTGAGGACGAGCCGTCACCTGAGTTGGGGGATGTTCTGGGGGTCTACGAAGGGGTGTCTCTCAACGACCGTGACGACTACTTCGGGACGATGCCCGACAGAATTGTGGTCTTTCGCAAACCGCACCTGGCCATGGGTCTTGACGACGCCGGACTGCGAGCCGAGATTCGCAAGACCGTGTTGCACGAGATGGGACACCACCTCGGGATCGATGACGCTCGGCTCGACGAGCTTGGTTGGGCCTAACGCCGTCGGGTCTCGGGGACGCCGGCGTCTCTCAAAGTGACAGCGGGGACGCCGAATTCACGCCACGCGGTGTAGCTGAGGCCCTTCCTCTTTGAATAAGCGTTGGCATTTGCAACAAACCCGGCTTCCAAGGCGTCGAAGTCCTCTTCGGCGTCGAAATGGGAAAGGGCTTCTTCGGCGTCGAGCCGAGTCTGTAATAGCTCGATTGACTTGAGTGGGTCATCCGAAGTCTCGAGCTTCTCGTTTATCTTGATGATCCTCTTCTGGAGGCTTTCTCTGGTCACGAGCCTGCCGGACTTGCGCCCGTCGAGAGCGTTCAGATAGGCCTTTATTGCCCGAGCTTCCTTGCGTCCCTGGGCCAACGCGTCTTTGTGATCCTGTGACATCTCCATTGGCTAATCCTGACATATCCAGGAGTTCACTGCGCGAGTGTCAGGTTTTGGGGTATGGAGTAACATCCTCGGCGTAATGCTCTTTGAACAGCTCCAAGACTTCGCCGGGCTCGGCGTGTCGGCCTGTAGCGGCTTTCGAATAGAGAGAATCACCATCGACGGTCACATCAAAGACCCCTTTGTCGCCAGTTGTGAACGTCAAGGACTCAATGACGTGCTGATAATTGGTCAGCAGGTCTGTTGCCGCGCTCACGGCGCGGGCTGAATAGTCTCAAGGGACGCAATATGTGATGTCGATCACGTTCAAGTTGTTCTCACTGTGTAGAAGACGGCCAGCTTAGGGGTCGATGTCAAACAACTTTTGCACTATCTGCCTACGGCCACCCCAAGAAGAAAACCCACCAGGGTCGAGAGCGCGAAACATGCTGACATTTCGCCAGTGACAGTTTGTGGAATACCCCAAAATCTCATTCGGTTTGACGCTGTATGGATGCGGCAGTTACCGAAGCTCTTGTAAGAGGCGGGGTCATTGATATCACCACGCTCGGAGCCAAGACCGGGAAGCCTCACCGGGTCGAGATCAACTTCCACCACTTCGACGGGAGCTATTACATCACCGGTCAGCCGGGCCACAAACGTGACTGGCTGGCGAACATGAAGGCCAATCCCAAGTTCACAATCCACCTCAAACACGGTGTTATTGCCGACCTGCCAGCAGAGGCCGAAGAGATAGTCGCCGACGATCAACGAGCGGACGTGTTGTATCGGATACTCACCGAAAGCTGGGGGAATGTGCCCGCCAAGGCCGAACACATCCTTCCCAGGTGGGTCAAAGGAGCGCCCCTGGTGGAGTTCACTGTCGGCTGACCTAGGCGTCCGGATTCTAAAGCAGGCCGGGATGTGTCACACCCCACCGCTACAAATGTCACGGTGCCGCTAGCCCACCCTCAGTCGATCACCGCCACCAACAATTATGGTGAGCCGTGTGTGGCTGTTGGCTTCGCCACCTCCAGACCTGGTGAACCACTCGCCGAGTTCAAACACCGGTTGTCAGCAAACAACTACTACAGCCGCACCCGTGGGTTGGAGCTGATCTTGGACCGGGAGGCGGCCACCGAGCTTGTAAGGCTTCTGATCCCGGTGGTGGGTAGGTCGGAGGTGGGCCTAATGGTTGACACGCCGTAGACGTCCGTTTGTGTTGATGTGCCTCTCAAACAGGAGCGAAATCCCACTCTCACCAGCCTGTCATTTGTTCAGTAACGGACCATTCGGCGGCTGATCACGGTGCCGCATCGCCCGATGGGAATTCGGGTGAGTCGGATGACAGGATTGCTGAGGTGAGGTGTGCTTGCGGATGGTATTCGGAAAGGAAGCCAACTAGGTCGTTGGTGGCTCTGCTGATGTCTGCTGGTGCGTGTCGATGTTGGCCCTCGACAGTGATAAGCGCGTCGGTGATGGACGACCCGGCAGCACTCTGGCTGCTCTGTCGCCAGCACCAACGGCGAGCGCTGACTACACCGTCATCATCTACGAACACGACTTCTCCAGGTTCGGGATGCGATATGGAGTCGCTGCCCAAATCTGTAAAGCGTTCGCCTCCAGACGCGAAGCGTACGGTCGTCGTCCCGGCCACCGAGCGCTGATCGAAAACTGCAACCGGAACCTGGTAGCGCAGACTGACAAGATTGGCTATGTCAACCAGGGTATTGATCGATGGGACGGTTCCCTGTTTGGAAAGACGCCTCAGGAGAGCCTCTGCTGCGTTGCGGTATTGGGTGGGTTTGACTCCAAAAGCAGAGAACGTGGATCGCCAAGCCGCCAGACTTGCGATTTCCGCTGGTGGTGTGTTTTCGAGCCGTCGTCGAACCGTGTGCTGTTCTGCCTCAAATGCCTCCAACAGGTCCGGAGGAGTCGACGGGTTGGTGAGACCGGTCGCATAGATCATGCCTCCCCAAATCGTCGGGAACCGGTTGATGATCTCCGTCGAATATCGGAAGTAGGCCACCAGAGGAGTCTGCCAGGATCACACCGTCACCGTCGCCCCAAGAAATCGAACCCGCGGCACGAGAACAACGGTTTCGACCCACCGCAGATAGGTGCCGTTGCATGCGGGTGTTGACGTTCCCAATAGTAGATAACCTGTAGATGACGACACGTCGACGCTCATTGGACATTGGCCTGCCCATGTCACCCGAATGAGTGCGCTATTCGTCTGTATGGGTGACGGCTTCGTCCGTCGTAAGTGATCGTGATTCGGTGTTGGAGCCGAAGAAAAGAGGAAAGATGCGACGTACGCTGACTGTTCTGATTCTTGTTGGGGTGTTGCTTGTCTTAGCGGTATCGCCCGCATTTGCCCATGGGAGACACAACTCATGTGATGGTCTGGCTAATGCATCCAACGTGACTCATGACCGAAACCCCCCAGGGCACGGTGTTGTTCATGACCTCATTGGGGTAGTCGGCTGCTAGCCGTGAAACCAGGCAAGTAACCGTTGAACCCAAAAGCTGATGAAACCCCTCCTCGGTCACAGCGGAGGGGTTTCTTCGCGCTCCGAAACGACAAACAACAACCAGCCCGATACAGCCCGTGGCGAGCCAGACATGAGTGCCGTGATGTACGGGGTGTCACTCTGCGCTCATGAGTCAAAGAGGGTGGCGGCTTTCACCCACGAGACGATGACGAATACAACCATGATCGTGAGTCGCATCCCTGCAGAGCCGGAGTCGAAACAGGCGCGATTGTTTTCGGCTTCACACTGGTCAAGCAACTGCCCTGAGCTGACTGCAATTACCGCAATAACGAACCCGACAACTATGGCCGCTATGAGAAACCGGCGGATGGTCTTTTTCTGGCCGTTCCGCCAGGCCAAGTAGAACGTCGGAGTCGTCAAGAGCAACAGGATCCCGGTTGACACCACGAACGAATAGAAAAATGCGGTCACAACTCTCTCATTCTGTCAGCCGAGCATCACCAGGCGGAGAGCAAGCCGCCCAATGTGCCATCATGTGCGGCTTTTTGCTCGATACCGGAGGTAACTCATAAGCAAGAAACTGCCTGCCGCCATGGCAGCTGATAGATTGATGACAGGAACCCACTTGGCTCTTTCACCGGTCACTACCTACGATCGGAAGGGCGAGCAAAGAGACCAAACCTCCGCCTTCCCCACCTCCAAGCCCGGTGAACCACTCGCCGAGTTCAAACACCGGTTGTCGGCAAACGACTTCTACTGCCATGCCCGTGGGATGGAGTTGGTGCTGGACCGAGATTGGGTGATGATCGACTCCGCATAGGCCGCGCATAATTGCCACTTTGTGCTGGGTGGCTTGACTTATCCCGCGGGAACCTGGAGTCCGCGCTGACTTACGATGAGCCGGGTGACACCCGATCCGATTATCTCTCGGCTGCCCGTTGGTGAGACTGTCCAGGCGCAATATGGGGATCGGGGTGATGCCACGGCCACCTTCGATGCGTCCAATGCGTACTGATATCGACTCTCTCGGATTTGGGATGCGAGTAGATCCCGGATCGTCTGGATCATGCTCAACCCGTCTAGCGCTACTGCTGCCGAAGTTGACCCCACAATCAACCGAATTCTCAGATTCTCGAGAGGTGAGGGCATGGTGCGGCGGAGGTGGTGAACCTCTTCGCTCTTCGAGCTACAGATCCCACCGTACTCATAAACGGCACATCGATCCGGTCGGCCCCCAGAATGATGAGGCGATCATGGCAGCGGTGGGATTTGCGGATCGGGTCGTGGCGGCCTGGGGTACACGCGGAGTGTTGAACCGCAGCGATGAGGTTGTAGCTGGTCTGACTCGCAGAGCCAGTGCGACCGTTGAGGTATTGGGTCTAACCATGGCCGGTCACCCTCGTCATCCGCTCTATATCACTAAAACCACCCAGCCTTATCCTTGGATGGTTTGAAGCCATTTAACTGCTCGCCTCACCCAATGAAACCCTCAATACTCTGAATTGGGCCACCACATGAGTGCCGTTATTTGCGGGTCAGCACGTAGCCAGCTGACCGCGTAGAGTGAGACCTCGATACAGCAAGCTTCCCCTGGTGACCGATTTAGGGGAGGCTTGCTCTCTTTCTATCTGAAGGGTTGTTGGGGCGAACAATCCGCATCCGTCGATCTGTTTCTAGCCACCGGGCGACTCATGCCTTTCTCCCCGAAACCCTCTTGCCCACGTGAGGGTCAAGGCACCAATCCCGATCAGCGCCATGGCCAGCAGGCCATAGGTCCCACTCTCGACACCTGTAAACGGCAAGGTGTCCACCGGGTCGACCTCAACTGTTGTTGGTGCCGCGGTAATCGTTGTTGCCAAGACCTCGTCAGTGGGTGTTGGTGTTGTGGGCGGTGGTGTCGTCGTAGTCCCACGTTCACGATCCGTCGTCGTAGACGAATCATCCACCGTCGTCGTGGTCGAATCATCCACCGTC
>CAXMPK010000247.1:0-2889 GCA_964195405.1 uncultured Acidimicrobiia bacterium | reverse complement strand
GCGGTCCGGGGTCTGTCCGAAGAGGAGTTTGCGGCAGCCCTCGACGACCCGATGAGCGCCGTGACGGCTCTTGACTTCATTTCGCTGGTTGGGATCATCGACCCGCTGCGCATCGAGGCCAGGGAGGCTGTTCAGCAAGCCATCGCCGCTGGCATCGATGTCCGGATGATCACAGGTGACCATACGGTCACCGCTCGGGCGATCGCCGATGAGCTGGGTCTCGGCCCAGGAGTCATCAACGGCACCGATCTCGCCGCCCTCGACGACGCGACCGTCATCGAACGGCTTCCGGAGTTGCACGTCTTCGGGCGGGTCGCCCCCGAAGACAAGGTCCGCCTCGCCAGGCTGATGCAGGAGTCCGGCGACGTCGTGGCGATGACAGGCGACGCCGTCAACGACGCCGCGGCCCTCAAGCAGGCCGACATCGGGGTGGCGATGGGGAGCGGTTCCGAGGTCACCAAACAGGCAGGCAAGCTCATCCTCACCGATGACAACTTCGCCACACTCGTTCGGGCCGTTGACCTCGGTCGTGACATCTACCGTCGCATCTCGTCATATGTGAAGCTCCAACTGACTGTGCTGTCCGCAGTTCTCCAGCTCATGCTGCTCGCGACGATTCTCAACATCAACGATGGCATCGCACTCTTCCCAATGATGCTGCTGTTCGCCAAGTTCTTCGTCATCTCCACGGTGGTCGTCGGCTTCATCGTCGACGTTCCGGACTCGAGCGTCATGGAACGACCTCCTCGTATCCCAGGAACGAAGATCGCAAATCGGGCCCAGACGGTCCGTTGGCTGATCAGCGGATTGCTGATCGCTGGCCCGGCGCTCCTCCTACTCGAGTACGGACCCGACGAGCCGAGCTCCACAGTTGGTACCGTGTCGATGACGATGGCGTTCGTCGTCGTGGCCCTCGCCGGAGTCAACAATGGCCTGGTGATGCGACGCGAGCGCGAATCATGGTGGTCGGCTCCGCTGTTCCCCTATATGGGATGGGTGATCCTCGGCTGGTTCCTGACACTTGCCGCAGTTGAGCTCGGGATCTTTCAACGCCTTCTCACGACGGTTTCACTCACCGGAAGCCAGTGGACTATCGCGATCGCCCTCTCCCTCATCAGCCCCCTCTTCGTGGCAATCGACAAGGCAATCCAGATGCGTCATGCGACGGCGTAACCACGGTCGCGTTACGGATGCGCTGACAGTGGAGCCGGAGCCTGCCACGAGATGAGGGTGGCACTGATCGCGGGCGGGACAACCCGCGGAACTGACACTCACCGCCCGCCCATAACGGCACATATCGAGCGGCTCCGCGGCAACTGCGAATAGGCGGATCAGGCCCTACATAATGCCGGTCATGGGCGGGGTGTTCTCCGAACGTCGAGGTCTTGTAGCCAGGTCACGAGGGTCGTCGTGACGCGCTGGTCGATCGGTTGACCGGCTTGTTTCTTGTACTTCTTCGGGTTGGATATGGGGGCCGCCTCATATCGAAGAAGGTGGTCGAGATCAGGTATTAGGTGCGTCTCGCCGCGATCACCCAAGATGTCTGCCACGTTGACAAGATCAGCAGGGTCCACCTGGATGTCCTTCGCGCCTGTGATTGCAATTATTGGCGTGTTAGTTGTCTCTAGGGCGGGGAGTGGGTCGTATGCGATGAACTCTCGCATCCATTTGGCATTCACCTTCTGGCCCTGGAGTCGGACAACGTCCTTCTCGGTGCTCTTCAGCTTGTGGAGGGCCTTCGACTGCTGTTTTCCAATATTTGTGCCAAAAACCCGCAGCAACCCCGTCACCCAGCCTGGGATCGTTTCACTAATGGCCTCGGCCTGCCATCGAAGGGTTTCCTCCCCTGTCTTTGCGGTGTAGGCCAACAAGGCCGCTCCAACAACACCCGGTTCGTTCGAGGACATTTCGGCAGCGAAATTGGCGCCTAGGCTGTGGCCGATTGGAACGACGCCGTCTGCTGTTGTGGGCTGGGCGGAAAGCCAATGGAGCGCCAAGGTGGCATCCTCTAACTCGTCGTAGAAGCCTGTGCTCATGTAGTCCCCTCCGGACTCGCCTACGCCTCGCTTGTCGAAACGCAGTGAAGCCCATCCCGCGTCAGCAAGGACACGAGCTAGGTCTCTACTCACCGAAAGTGGAATCCTTTTGTGGTTGCCATCACGATCGAGTGGCCCTGACCCCGCTAGAAGAAGCGCAGTCGGAAATGGCCCTTCTCCGCTTGGCTGATAAAGCGTCCCCGCAAGAGCGACGCCCGCCGCTGGGATGCTGACTTCTGTCTCATTCATGGTGCCTCCACCTCAACATCCCCAGTCACCTGTTTGGAGGACGGGACAATAACGTGGACTGGTTCCGTCTATCGAGTCAGACGGATTGAGCCGCAGCTTGACCTCTCCGGAAGCCGATCAGAAGGGGAATCAGCATCAATGCAGTGGCGATGAGTGCAACCACATCTCCCGTGGTTTCGGAGTCGATCAACAGCACTAAGACGCCCCCGACGAACAGGATTGCACCTCCGCCGATCACCCAGTTCCCCGACGCTTCGTGTGCCGCTTTCCACGCCCCGTCAGACGCCAACGTCGCCTTGGTTCTCAGGCCCACAGCCGACTGACGAGTGAGCTTCCCTGCCCGTGCGATCACGCCCAAAACGACGAGGGCAACACCGCCCACCATCAATGCAACACCCGCAATCATCATCGAGTCACCCTACGGGCGTACCCGCACATAACGGCTGCACTTATCTACGCCCCATGACGGCCCGTGGGGTCTTATCGAATGTCGCTCCAATCAGAGGAAGCACAACGGGCCGGCGTGGGAGACGAGTTAATACACTCGTGGTCCCGAAGAGAGGTGAATTCGATGAGCAATGCAGGTGCAGCGGGTGGCGGGGCG
>CAXMPK010000246.1:0-1999 GCA_964195405.1 uncultured Acidimicrobiia bacterium | reverse complement strand
GGTGTCGGCTCCGGTCCCAAGATCGGTGGCACCGATCAACATGTTGAACGAGCCGTCGTCATTGATCTTGATGCTCGCCGCACCCATGTCGAGACCGGGAATGGCGCTGCCGTGCATACAGAGGGCGAATCCAATGCCACGCCGAATATGAGGACGGTCTGACGGTGCCTTCCAGTTTGGATCGGAGCGTCGGCTCCAGCCGATGGCACGCTCGCCTTGGGCAACACACTCCTCGATTCCACTCGACGTCACCACCGGGATGAGATCGCTGTCACTGTCACCCTCACCGAGTTGTGGCGCGATGTCGATCGGGTCGCCTTCGGTAGTCCAGTTCATACGCCGAAACTCGAGCGGGTCTCTGCCCAGCTCGTGGGCGATGTCCTCCATGTGGGATTCGAGGGCGAATAGGGCTTGCGGCGCTCCATAACCCCGATAAGCGCCTGGTACCGGAATATTGGTGTAAACGACATCGCATCGAAAACGTTTGCTCTGTGCTTTGTAAGAGCTGAGGCCACGGAGCCCGCTAACCATCTGAACAGTGAGTCCGTGGGTGCCGTACGCCCCCGTGTTTGCAACAACTTTCATGTCCTGTGCCACGAGATGCCCGGCCACATCAACACCGGTGCGGTAGGTGATCGTCTGGGGGTGACGTGTCCGTGAAGACACGAATTCCTCTTCACGTGTCAACTCGTATCGCACCGGCCTACCCGTGGCGATGGTGAGGTGCCCGACAATGTCTTCGATCAGCATCTCCTGCTTGGCGCCAAACCCACCACCAATCCGTGGTTTCACAACACGGATCTGTTTCACAGGCAGATCGAGAAGAGGAGCGACCATTCGACGCACGTGGAATGGGACCTGAGTCGAGGTCCTTATCACCATCCGCTCGTCGGAATCCCAGTAGGCGATTGCGATGTGTGGCTCGATCGGGGTCTGTTGAACCTGATGCACTCGAAAGGTCTGCTCGAATATCCGGTCGGCCAATTGGAACTTCTCATCAACGTCCCCGACGTCTGCGCTCAGGTGATGGACGACGTTCCTGGAGGCGTCATGCGCACCGTCCATGTCTTCTTCGTCGTGGATAACCGGGGCACCTTCGGCAATGGCTTCGTTCTCGTCGAATACCGCAGGGAGGACCTCATATTCGACGTCGATCAGGGCAATTGCCTCTTCGGCGATTTCGATCGTCTCGGCAGCAACAGCAGCCACCCGATCACCAACAAAACGCACTTTGTTGTCGAAACTCACCTGGTCGTAGGGCAAGGGATTTGGATAGCTCTGGCCACCCGATGCGTACCGGACCCGTTTCACGTTTTCGTGGTGAAGAACCGCTCGTACACCAGGGAGCTCCCTGGCCCTGGTGTCATCAATCGAAACGATCCTGGCATGGGCGTGAGGGGAATAAAGCACTTTGGCGTAGAGCATCTGTCGCATCTCGATGTCGTCCACAAACGCAGGGTTTCCCTTGACCAATTTCAAAGCATCAACCTTGGTGGCGGGTTTGCCGACAACGGCGGTCTCCGGGACTTCGGGATTGGGTACCACTTTGGGTGCGACGGCCGAGAACGTCTCGGGCTTCCCGAAGTCTTTCCCGCTCATGTAGTAGGTCAGCGGAGTGATGAGAGCGGGCTCCACAGCCGAAACCGAATCACCTCTCAGGGCAGCAGCCGCCCGTTGAACGGCCTGAACCGGACGGAGGTATCCGGTCTCGCGGTCGAGAATCCCTGAGAGGGCGTCCCGGATCTCGTCTTCACCGGGGTCGGGATTCGAGGCCAGCAGCTCTTTGGTGGCAAGAATCATCGCCGGGGTCGAGTAGCCGGACTGTATTGCACCAGTCTCAACAAAGGCCTCCTGGATTGGATGCAGGCTCATCCGTGGTGCCAGGCCCTCGACAGTTTCTATTTCGTGCCCATCAGCCTGGGCAGCAAGCATCACTTCGGACGATACGAGATGTCCATCAACCAGGACGGCGGCAGCACCAGTCTCTCCGGTGTCGGAA
>CAXMPK010000245.1:0-3085 GCA_964195405.1 uncultured Acidimicrobiia bacterium | reverse complement strand
ACTGGTGGTGGGGTGTTCACTTGGACTCCGTCTGAGGCGCAGGGTCCGGGGGTGTATTCGTTTGATGTGGTGGTGACTGATGACGGGGCCGGGCTTCTCACCGATCGGGAGACGATCACGGTCACTGTGGCTGAGATCAATACCGCTCCGGTGTTGGGCCTCATTGGACCCCAGACAACGGATGAGGAAGCCCTCTTGACGTTTACCGCTTCTGGCTCCGATGCCGACCAACCAGCCAACACCCTCAGCTTCTCGTTGGTGGGCGCCCCGCCGGGGGCGGCTATTGGTGTGTTCTCTGGCGTATTTGCCTGGACACCGACTGAGGCGCAAGGGCCTGGGGTTTACACGTTCGATGTGGTGGTGACCGACGACGGTGCAGGACTATTGGAGGACCGGGAGACCATCACGGTCACAGTTAATGAGGTCAACCAGGAGCCTCTCGCGTCGGCTGATTTTTATGAGCTAGAGCCGGGGACCGTATTGTCCGTGGGCGCCCCTGGAGTTATGGCCAACGACACCGATCCTGACGATGATCCACTTATGGTGACGCTGCTAGTGGCACCCAGTGAAGGCAGTCTGATCTTAGGTGCCAACGGCTCGTTTACCTACGCCCACGGCGGCGGGGGTACTGCCAGCGACGTTTTTGTTTACCAGGTGGATGACGGCAACGGTGGGTTGAGCTCGGCCACGGTGAAATTCAACCTCATTGAGCCCAACCTGCCTCCGGTCGCCCTCAACGACCTACTGGTGTTGGATGAGGACACGCTGGGGCTGATCTTCCCACTGGCCAATGATGCTGATCCTGACGGTGATCCGCTGGCTTTCTTTGGCCTCATCCAACCCGACGTGGGTGAGCTTGAACTCACTTCCGAGGGGGCGTTGCGTTACGTTCCCCCGGCCGATTATTCGGGTGAGTTGGCGGCCGGTTATTCGGTGCGTGACGGCCGGGGAGGCTCTGCTTCTGCTCTCCTCACGATCATTGTTAATCCGGTAAACGATTTCCCACAGGGTGGCCCAGACGCGGTGGTGTTATCGTCGTATCTGCCGCGAATCATCGCCGTGTTGGCTAACGACGTTGATGTGGACTTTGATTCGCTGTTCTTGGAGTCGGTGATCGGGGATCTCACCGGCACAGTGGTCGTTAATCCTGACGGGACCATCACCTACTATCCCCAGCCCGGGTGGGTGGGGACCGAAACGTTCAGTTATGTGCTTTCTGACGGTGTCGGGGGCACCGATAAGGTGCTGGTGAGTGTTCAGATCCCCGCGTCGGTGTTGACTACCGCCGATGGTCTAAACATTGCGCTGGGGACGGTGAATCTTCCGTTTATTTCACCGGGCTCAGATCTAAACGACCCCGACGTCATCTCACCCGAAATCAGCGTTGGAGTGCGCCTATTAGCCGATGCTTTCTTCCAGAGCCTCGATGCGCTCCGGTTGCCGTTGGCGTTCTTGGGTTTGGCGCTTGGGATAGTTTTTGTGCTTGGCGGCTTTACCGAGCTGCCGATTCTGATTGCTGCCCGGCGGCGGCGTCATTGGTCTGTTGTTCTGTTGGATCGGGAACAGCGTCTCCCGGTCCACCCCGATCTGAATGACGTAGAGACGCCCATGTACAACTACGAGCCGACCGCGGCAGGGTTCCTATCGCTCAACAAGCCCAAGCTTGTTGGCACCGCTGAGTTCATTCAGGTTGAAACTCCAAACGGGGAGGGTTGGGTCCAAACCCGTTACCTGACTGAAGCCGTCGACCTCGAGTATTTCCTATCCGATGACCGGCCGGTGCGGATGGTAAGTGAGTTGGCCGCTTCTCTGGCCAAAGGCAATGACATTACCGCCCTGCTTGGTCCCCGCGGGTTAGCGATTGCTCTCACCAATCGTCCCTATTTCATAGCAACCGAGGAACTCAAGATCATGCTCGACGATATCCGGTCGCACCGGTCCCGGCCTTCGCTGCTTTCGGACCAAGCCCGGGAGCTGCGCGACGAGGTGTTTGAGCCGCTCCGGGCAGCACTATCGGCCACGCCTGAAGTCGACTCCAAAGCCGGTCACTCACGGGCTGCGCTCATCCCAGTGGAACTATGGAACTTCCAATACCTAGTAGTCAACGCTCCCAACCATGCCCCCTGGCTCATCTACTTCGAATACCGCAAAGGCAAACCCCACATAGTCGGCTTCGGCATCGACCAGTAAAGCGCCTACCAAAATGTCCGCGGGGCCTTACTCCCGTAACATGCGTCGGGGACGGGAGGCAGCATCAGCGAAGAACGACAAGCAATCGAGAACCTGCTCGAGGAAGATCGCCTGTTCGAGCCGCCGCCAGATCTCGCGGCAGCGGCCAACGCTGGGCCCGGCATCTACGACGAAGCAGAGGAAGACTGGCTCGATTTCTGGCACAGACAAGCTCTCGAACGCATCACATGGTTCAAGGAGCCAACCGTCGTGCTCGACGACTCGAACCCACCGTTCTACAAGTGGTTCACTGATGGTGAACTGAATCTCTCCTATAACTGCCTTGACCGTCACCTCGACACGCACGGCGACAAGGTTGCCTACCACTGGATCGGCGAACCGGGCGACACCCGCACCATCACCTACCGCGAGCTGTATGAGGATGTGTGCCGGTTCGCCAACGCCCTTACGGAACTGGGAGTGGAGCGGGGCGACCGGATCGCTATTTACCTCGGCATGCTCCCCGAGCTTCCGGTGGCCATGCTCGCCTGTGCCAGGATCGGAGCGGTCCACTCAGTGGTGTTTGCCGGCTTCTCCGCCGACGCTCTCGCCGACCGGATTGACGACGCTCAAGCCAAAGTCATCATCACTTCGGACGGTGGCTGGCGACGGGGCTCTGTCGTTCCTCTCAAGGCCGCCGCCGATGTGGCGGCGAGCCGTTGTCCCAGCATCGAGCACGTCATTACCGTGAAACGGACTGATTCGGACGTAACCATGACTGAGGGACGGGACGTTTGGTATCACGACATCGTGGCCGACCAGCCGGCCACATCGGAGCCGGCTGTGCTCGGTGCCGAGGACCTTCTCTACATCCTCTACACATCGGGTACCACGGGAAGCCCAAAAGGGATCGTCC
>CAXMPK010000244.1:0-2093 GCA_964195405.1 uncultured Acidimicrobiia bacterium | reverse complement strand
TCGCCGTCGGGCCGGGGCGCAAGATCCACCACACTCCGAGGACCAGGGCGGGCAGCCAAATAGCAGCCATCTCGAACACCAGCGGCGTCGTGGCGGGGATTGCCCGGGTGTGGTGAAACCCGGCGCCGAGTGTTGCCAGCGCAAGGGCGGCGACCATCTGCCAACGCCCGGTGGCTGTTGCAGCGTTTGACCCGGTCATCACCCGTCCCTCGCGGCCAACACCCGATCGCATATCGCTTCGATCGACTGCGCGAGTCTAGGCGGGCTACCACGCGGCGTCTGGGAAGTTGGCGTACCCGGCGAACCAGAACGAGTGGCCGCTCTGAGTCAGCCAGGTAGCGCATGTGTGCCGATATGGGCGGGTAGAACCGACCAATCCATCCGTGCCGTTTTGGCGCACTCGGCAAAGCGGGCGATATGGCGCAGACTGGGTGATAGGTGTTTTCTTCGAGAGATTGATGGGTGCCCAGTCGACAGATGACTCTTCACGTCAAGTTGGCGGGTCGACGAGATTGGCCGGCGACGTATTCGTGCGAGCTGTTTGGTGAAAAACGGGTCGGTAGGAGATGATGAGCGCGGCCGTCCATGCCAACAGATAGGCGTAGAGGAAGGGCCACCCAAACCCTTCGGGCCGTTCGGCCCCGAAGAGGGCATACAGCGGAGAACCGTGTTCGTACCAGATGCCACCGAGGACCAGGTCGAGGGCTCCAACTGAAAGCGCACCCAGCACGGTGAACCAACCCGCCCGTCGACCCTCTCGAAGCAGGGTGCGGCCAACCACGACCAGCACCACTAGACCGAAGAAGGCGTACACGCCCGCCATGAAGAAGTGAATCCGGGCATGGTCGTTGAAGACAAACCCATCGGCCTCGGGATAGAGAACCTGTGCTGCGTAGGTCGTGGCGAACATCGGATGTTCGAACACCACGATCACCACGCCGATGACGACTAGCCAAAACGCGCTGTTGAGGGCACCGCGCCGTTGACGGGTTGCGACGATCCATACGACCCCGGCCGCCAATAGCCCACCAGCGATCGCGACTGCGACTGTCATGGGGTTCCCGGTGTTCTCGTTGACGTCACGCCATAACCTCGGCTGGTGCCGCCGTGTCGGGCGAACTGTTCACACCAAGAGCTTGGTGTTGCCCATGATCGTGAAGGGCGTACTGCTGGTTGACCGGGTCATCGTGGGTAGGCATTGTCATCGCTCTGGATCCGCCCTCCGGTAAACCTACTTCTCGCGGCCGATCGATGCCTGGCTTCTGCCACCGGGAGAGGCAGTCAGCGAAAGTTGCACTTCGCCGGAAGCGCATAATCTCGCTCACGATCCTCATCGGTCGCAATCCGGACCCACTCTGGAACCGGCAATCTGTTCCTCCAATTTGAGCTACAGCCCGATCTCAGGTAGCGCATAACCGGCAAATATGCGCTACCTGCCCACAGTCTCAGGTAGCGCATATGTGCCGATATGCGCTACCTGTCCTGGGCGCTTATCGCGTTCTGTGTCTCGGTCTTGAGCGTCGAGACAAGGGAAGGGGGCGCCCACCGGGGCACCCTCCGTCCCTGTCGTCGTTGCGAATGTCGTTTACGTTGAGTCGACCGTCGCGCCGACTTCGCTGAACTTGCCGCTGATCTCGTTGCCCAAGAACAAGGCACCTGCGATCACAACTACGGCGATGAGTGCAACGAGCAAGGCGTATTCCACCATGCTGGCACCTTCTTCATCCTGAATGAACCGGCTTTGGTAGGCCGTCCAAAGACGAAGCATATCCTGACCTCCTCAAGGGGTGATCCACTGTGAGCATTATCGGCATGGCCCCCCTTTCCCCTTGAGGGGCGACCTTTTCTTGAACATATGGGCCAGTCACCCCGGCGCTGGCACTGCACTCTGCCAGGGTCGCGCGAACCGCCACCCAAGTAGCGCGTGGGTGCCGATGCTGGCGTTTGGAGGGTGGGGTTTGCGGGTCGGTCTGGTGTTGTGTCGGTAAGGCCGGGTGGGTTAGCGGTAGAGGAAGACTTCGTATGGTGTGGCGTTACCGATTTGGTTGAGGTCGTCGGGGTCGAACCAGCCCCAGTTCAACGCGAGTGCGGAG
>CAXMPK010000243.1:0-5752 GCA_964195405.1 uncultured Acidimicrobiia bacterium | reverse complement strand
CAGCGGGGCTCGAACGAGAACACCAACGGCCTGCTACGTCAATACTTTCCCAAAGGCACCGACCTCTCCCAACACACCCAACATGATCTAGACCAGGCCGCCTACTCCCTCAACACACGACCTCAACAAACCCTCGACGACATGACACCATCAGACAAACTCGCCGAAGTGTTGCAATGACCCCCTGACATCGCAGCACATATGTGCGGCTTGGTTGCAACTATGCCAGAAGCTCGGAAATCGCATGCGCCGATCGAGACTGCGTCGACGTTCACTGACCACATCGTGGCGGGATCATCGTTGCTTATCTGCTGTCAGCACGAGTGGGCAGTCCCGGAATGGGTGATCGACTACGACCATCGGCTGTGAGTAGACGGTAGAAAGCAGGTCTTGACGGAGCACATCGCGTGGGTAGCCGTGGGCGACAACTGCCCCTTGGTTCATCAGCACGATTCGGTCGGCGTGCGTCGCCGCGGCATTGAGGTCATGTAAAACAACGACGACCGCCCGTTGTTGTCGGGAAAGAAGTACGGCTTCGCTCATCACCCGCTCCTGATGAGCCACATCGAGAGCTGTGGTCGGCTCGTCGAGGAATACGATCGGAGTGTCCTGGGCGAGCACACGGGCCAGGGAGACACGAGTCTGCTCCCCACCCGACAGCGTGGCGTAAGTGCGGGTTGCGAACTGAGTGGTGCCTGTGCTTTCCATTGCGTCAGCCACCGCGGCCGCATCTCGAGAGGCGTTGTTGTTCTGATCGCGTCGATGCGGGAAACGCCCTATCTGAACCACCTGGGCTGCCGTATAGGGGATCTCGATCGGTTCCCGTTGGGTGAGCATCGAGCGGAGAAGAGCAAGGTCGCCGGGGAGGGCATTGGATGCGTCGACACCGTTGAGTAGAACGTCACCTGCAGTGGGACGGAGATCGCCCGCCAGAAGGTTGAGAAGGGTTGATTTTCCTGCTCCGTTCGGTCCGATAACGGCGACGAGTTCGCCGTCGGACGCCTCGAAGTCGACTGCGGCGACAAGGGTGGCGTCACCTACCTGATAAGTGAGCGAGCGAGCGACCACAGTGGCCTCAGACATCCTGACGCCTCGTCAAAAGCCACAGAAACACCGGGCCGCCGATGGCTGCTGTCACGAGGCCGACCGGTATCTCGATCGGCTCGAAGGCGAGACGAGCGACAAGATCCGCCGCCGCGACGAACAACGCCCCCCAGGCCAACGTCGCCCACAACAGATGGCGGTGTAACGGTCCTGTGAATCGTCTGAGCAAAAAGGGAATCAGAAGGCCCACAAAAGCGATAATGCCCGCGGCTCCCACTGTTGCCCCCACGGCTGCTCCTGCCGCGATCAGGAGAACAGTGCGGACGAGGTCGATATCGATTCCCAAATGTCTGGCGTCTGCCTCTCCAAGCGCAAACACATCGAGGAGCCGAGCGGAAGCAAACATGACCACTCCTGCGATCAGGACAAAGATCAACACCGTCCAGAATGCTCTCCATGTCGACCCGGTCAGACTCCCGAGCAGCCAGAACTCGATGGGAGGCACCCTGGCTCGGTCTGACCCGAAAACGACAAATCCGACCCAGGCGCTGAGGGCTGCACCTAGGGCAACACCGGAGAGGATGATTCGAGTGGGGTCGATCGATGCCCTCCGGGCCAGCCGCCGGATGACGAATGATGTGAGCACTCCTGCTGCCACGCCTCCTGCGATCGCTCCTTGCACACCACCCGCTGCCGACCCGATCGCCGCGCCGATGGCTGCACCTGGCCCGATCCCGAGGAGATGGGGATCGGCAAGCTTGTTGCGCAGCAACCCTTGAAGCATCCCACCCACGAGAGCCAATGCTGCTCCGACCGTGAAGCCGAGGAGCAACCGGGGCATTCGGATGCTCCACACAACGGCCTCGGCCTGTGGAGAGGGTTCGGCGAACAAGCTCAAACCGACCTTGCGGGCCAGGACCCCGAATACTTCCTCCAGGGGCACTGCCACCGCTCCGAACGAGAGTGCTGCCCAGGCGACAAACGTCAATAGCAGTGCGACTACCGGGGCCAACCATCGGCGCCGGTCCGCGTATGGGTCGGCGTTTGCTACAGGCTCCGAGTTCTCTGTCAACCGATGCCGGGATACAGGTCGCGGACGAACTCCTCCAGAGCCTGACCGGCACGGGGCCCAAGATTGAAGAAGTATGCCTCGTCATAAGCAAGGAAGGCGTCGTTATTTGCAGCTGGTGTCTCCGCAACTCCTGGAAGTTCTAGGAACGCCTCGATACCACCCAAAGCAGCCAGACCCGCCTCGGGCAATACGATTACGGCGGGGGCCGCAGCAATCAACGCCTCCGGGGTGAGCGGTGCCGGCCCGAACACACCTGCCTCCGCTCCGGCATCAATCGCGCCGGCTCCCTCAATCATCGCCTGGGTCGGCATCCCAGCACCAAAGAGGAATACCACTTGCGGTCCTCGTACGTAGACAAAAGCCACCGTAGGGTTGGAGTCGTCGGATTCGGCGAGATCGCGTGCCGCGTCGATCTCACCCATCACCCGCGCCGCCAACTCTTCCCCCGCCGCCGTAACTCCAAGAATCTCCGCGACCTGGCTGATCTTGGTCTCCACACCGTCGAGGGTGGTCTGTGTTTCCAGGATCACCACTGGAATCCGCGCTTCTCGCAGTTGTTCGATTACCTCCGGTGGCCCCACTTGCTGGTCTCCGATGACCAGAGTCGGGTCAAACCGAAGTACGGCCTCCGCTGCAAGCATTTGGGCGAAACCCACTGTGTTGCCTTGATCGTTCAGAGCCGCGGCCTCAGGTGGATACGTGGTTGTCACATCGACCCCCACCACATTCTCACCGAGACCAAGTTCGAAGATGATCTCGGTCAAATCGCCGTTGAGAGAGACGATTCGTGAGATGTCGCTGATCGTGGTTTCGACCCCGTCGGCGCCGACGAAAACTCTGTCGTCGGGGATAGAAGTTGTCGTCGTCTCCGCGCTGGTGGTGGTTGTCTCCGGTTGGGTAGTTGTCGCCTCGGTGGCAGTCGTCGATGTGGCCTCGGTCTCGGCAGACTCACTTGGACTACATGCAGCGAACACCATGGCGGTCATCACCGCGAACGCCATCAGGGATTTCTTTTGTGTCATGTAAACCTCAGATCGATTCGGTCATGGAAGGGGATGTTTCGCGCCGTTGCGCCCGGTGGATAGAGACCAGTCGATCACCAACAATCGCTCGATAGCCAGCCCAGATGAGAAGAAGCCCGATCAACTCGGTCACATAGAGAACCTCAACAACCCCGGCGCGGGCGAAGCCGCCTCCAACTCCGGGAAGAATCGCTCCGACTGCAATCAGAATGTTTCCGAGGACCCGCGACGAGGCGTCACCTCGGCGCCAGTAACGCCACGCCGACCAGATAGCTCCCCCAATCAAGAAGATCACGGCATAGAGATTCACCAGCGGCGAGAAGAGCCGAACGAATTGCCACCCTAAGACATTCCCGGATAGGCGGTTCGGCTCGGCCAACTCGTAAAGAAGTGGAGCGGAAATCACAAATGCTGCGGCGATTGCTACATAGGTGACGAGGGCTACTGCTAGACGATCGGCTGTCCGTTTGGGGAGCAGCAGATACACAGTGCCCTGAGCTAATGGAGCACCACCGAGCAACGCTCCCGCGATGTACCAAGTGCGAAAGACCGGTTCACTCCACCCGAAGACTGTCGTCACCGCTTCGGTGAGAGTGCCCAATCCATAAAGACCAACGCCGATCATCCACCACATGACATACCTGGCCGATGGGTCACGTCGCCAATGCAGCCACAGCACACGGAAGAAGGCGATGGCGACCAATGTGGTCACGATCGGCAAGTAGTGGATCAGGTTGGTCGAAATACCCTGTTCCAGAGTCGCATCGACGGAAGTGAAACCAACCCAAGCATCGACACCAAGTCGAATCCATACCGACACAGCGTCGAAGCAACCAGCCGCCCATAACCGGTGCGGTCTCAGGTGGTCATTGCAACGTTTCGGCGAGTTTTTCTGATGGTGTCATGTCGTCGAGAGTTTGTCGAGGTCTCGTGTTGAGCGAGTAGGCGGCCTGGTCGGGGTCGGCTTGGGTGTGCTGGGAGAGGTCGGTGCCCTTGGGAAAGTATTGGCGTAGTAAGCCGTTGGTGTTCTCGTTCGATCCTCTTTGCCAAGGCGATTTCGGGTCACAGAAGTAGACGTCGACACCGGTATCAATGGTGAATTTGGCGTGTTGAGCCATCTCTGTGCCCTGGTCCCACGTCAACGACTGCCACAGATGTTCCGGCAGCTTCTTGATCGTGTCAATCAAAGCGACCCTGACATCTTCGGCTCTGTCGCCTTTCGGAACCTGAAACAGCATCACATAACGGGTCTGGCGTTCCACCAGGGTCCCGATAGCCGACTTCCCTGTTCCGATGATGAGGTCGCCTTCCCAATGACCGGGAACGGCACGGTCCTCGATCTCGGCGGGACGCTCAGAGATCATGACCATGTCCCGTATCTTGGCCTTGGTTGATTTCGGTCTGCCCTGAGGCCGGCGCACAGCCCGCCCGGTGCGCAGAGACCGCCACAGTTCTCTACGTAAAGCGCCTCTGCCCTGAACAAACAACGACCGGTAGATGGTTTCGTGTTGACCTCACGAGACACCGTGGAAGGAGACCTCCCCAATCTCGACGCGATCGAACGAAACGACTCGCCACCAGCAATCCCTCGAGAGATCTCCTCCGGTTCCACCGACGACAACCGCGCCGAACACCACTCACCCCCAGGATTCGCACGTCTCCAACCCGACGCAACCAACTGGGTCCGGACCGTCGTTGGAGACCGACCAAGACGGCGACTGATAGACCGTTGCGACTCGCCAGCCTCCCACCGATCCCACAACACCTCACGCTCAACATCAGACAACCGTTCCACGACACACCTCCAAGGAGACAATTCTCGTCAAAGGTGTTGCAACGATCCCCTGAAATCGCCGCCGTTATGTGCGGGTATGGGAATGCCGTTTGGGTTCAGGCAAGACGCGGTGCGTTGCCGTAGGAGACAACGACAGTGCCTTGATGGCCATGTGGTGTAGATGTCAGCAATCGACCCAACTGTTTCAGAATTGACTCGACCTCCGCCGAGGCTGCCTGATAATCAGCCTCCGACTGATACGCGGCAATGATCATGCCCTCACCTTCCCCAGTCGTGGCTAACTCGGCGAACATCAGCCCACTTATTGCTTCGACCCGGCTCCTCATCGACTCGGCCAAAGATACGACATCGTCATAGCGGTCTGCACTCCAGTGAAGGCGGGTCATGCGGTAGAACATCGTTTCTCCTGATTCGACAGCGATTCTGGCAACAACGTTAGGTCGCTCCGATGGAGGAGCGACCTATACGACCAAGGACAGACACATAGGGGCCGTTACGTACGGGTCTTGGGTGTGCCTGGGTCGTGACCTAGACATGAGCGAACGGACTCCCCGCACCCCAAACGTGGAGACCGTTCCCTCACAACAAGCAGGGCGTAGGTACGGCCTGCTCTGTGGAGTTCAGAACCTACGGCGCTACTACCGGGACAGCGAGAGCCATTCCTTCATAACGGCAGAGTGACTAGCTCCAAGTGGTAGCTACACGTGAGACCGCCCATAAGTGCTGTGATTTCAGGGGGTCGTTGCATCACCCTTCGGTGAGAGTTTCTCTACGTGGAGGTGTGTGTTGCGGCGGTTGTCAGAGTTGGAGAAAGCTGAG
>CAXMPK010000242.1:0-2873 GCA_964195405.1 uncultured Acidimicrobiia bacterium | reverse complement strand
CTCCGGGTCAGGCGAGAACTAGCAAAATAGAAGCAATCGAACAAAGAGAGGGCCCCCCTTTGGGGCCCTCTCTTTCATTGGAACCTCGTTGATGGTGGCAGCGTCATATCTTGGTGAAACCGATGTGCCCGGCCCATCTCGGCAGGCAATCGCCAACCGGTCGATCAACCCCCGCCCACAACCGGCATCATGTGCGGCCACCGGAACCAAGACCATTGGCGTAGCGTTTGTGGATCATGAGGCACTTGTTGTGTGCGTCTGCTGCTCTGTTGGTTCTCACAGCTTGTGGTCCGACAGGGTCGCCCACTACCGAGGCGGACCTGCCCGACAGTGAGTCGTGGACTGATGAGAACCCTCAGCCTTCGGAGGGAACAGCATTGGATCTGGCCGTGATTTTTGTCATCGGCGAAGGATTCGACGGTGAGACAGCAGAAGTGCGACTTGACGGTGAGCTAGTGGTTGCGGGGTTAGGAAACCCCGATCCTGATGAACATCACTGCGGTTATGGCCCTTATCGGCTAATAGTGGACTCAGGCACCCATGAGATAGAAGTGATCACGGGTTCGGGAGAGTCTTTCGTTGAGAGTTTCGACCTCACTGTCGAGTCCTTCGGAAATGTCTTCTACAGACATCCGTCCGCTGACTCAGAACTGGACGAACCAGAACTCACCTGGCAACTGTATGAGCGGCCGTGGTTCTGCGCCTAGAGGCGGAACCCGCCTTCCTTTAGCCCCCTGCGAGCATCAAGATTCGCTGATGTTCCTCGCCCATAGGTGGCGTTATGTGCGGCTGGTGTTCCCGTGGGAAGGTTGTTTCTGTAGTTTCGGATGAGGCTAGGAATTGGTCCCTGTTTCGTGTTCGGATATAGGAGTCGTGATGCTTGTTGGAGGGGCACCGGGGCCAGCCGTCCATACGGAACCAACCCGTACACCGGCCTCGACGACCCCAACGGGCAACCGTTCTTGTTCCGCGGCGACGTCGACGTTCGAGCCAAGGCGATGCAACGGGTTGTCGCCATCGAGGCCGAGACCGCAGCCGCGGCCTGGTCCCTCGACGGGCTAGGCGGCGGTGACCGAAGGCGAGATCGGTGACACCCCTTTGGTCATCTTCTGGAAGGCCGGGCAGTCGTCGGCTCTCGACGAATCCGACATCGCGGCCGGTCGAGACGTCGGAACGGTGGGTGTCTTCTCGTCGTTACTCGACGGACAGGCGCTCACGTTCCGTGCCGAAGGAGAGGTATTCGTCGACGAAGAGACGGAAACCACCTGGAATGTGCTTGGCGACGCCATCGATGGCCCCCTGATCGGCAGCGTCTTGGAACCGATCACCTTCGTACGCACCTTCTGGTTCGCATGGGCTGCGTTCCGTCCCGACACGACCCTGATCGAAGGCTGACCCGCGGAGGCTCCGACGCCCTTGCCTTCGGCATGGTCGACGAAATCATCAATTCGTTCGAGCCACCCGGCGGAATCCCTGGCATCGAAACTCCCTAGCGGACTCGGCACTTGCGTTTTCGTAGCCGCACACAACCAGCACCTATGTACGCCTAGTCGGGTGTCACCCTGTGGGCCGTCTGGTTCGTCTGTGGAGTGAAGGGAGCGATGAGAGGAGAAGTGGGTGAGTCGGTTTCGCTGGCAGGCGTTGTCGTTGTGGGTTGGTGGGCTGTTGGGTGTACCCGTGCAGCTTCTGTGGCTTGCTTCTCACGGTCCGACGGGATTCGACGAACGTAATGTCGTCCTTGGTCTGACTCAACAAGATTTCGAACGATGGTCGCTCTTCCCGCTGCTTCTAGCCGTGTGGGGTCTGATGGGCCTTCACCAGTATCAGTCGGATGGATACGGACGGCTTGGTCGTATTGGGTTCCGTCTGACCATCACCGGATACGGTCTTTTGTTGTTTGGTGTCGTCTGGCGTTTCGTTCTCTTCGACCCGTTTGAGCATCCGCTGCACGCGGTTGGTTTCTTTGCCTGGCTCCTTGGACTCGTGGTTGTCGTGGTCGGTTGGATCGTCTGGGGAATAGCCAGTTACAGGGCGAAGAGTCTCCCGCAGTGGGCGTTGCCGGTTCCGTTTCTGATCGTGGCCGGATGGATAGCCGCGTTTGTGTTCGGCGACGCCCTGTATGAAGCCATCTCAATCAAAGACGGAGTCGCCTTCCAAGTGTTCAGCGCGATCGGAGTCCTGGTGTTGGGCCTGGTCCTGTGGCAAGCCGACGACGTGACGAAGGAGAGCTAGGCCGCACATAACGGCTCTTCTGCTGTATCCGTGGGTGGTTTAGGGAGGGTTGACGTGGGTTGCACCCTGTCTGCTTCTAGGTTTTTGGGCTGTGTAAGGCTCGAAAACATGAGGAGCGGAACAGGGTGCAGTACAACAGGGTATGGCAACGTGGGTGTGGGCTGGTGCGCACCGTTGTTGAGGGTGTCCGTTACGACGAAGCTGGGGACGCGGTCATCGTGTCGGTTCGACCGAATGCGAGGGCAAGGAGTCGCTGTGGACGGTGCGGGCGGCGGTCACCGGGTTATGACAGCGGCGATGGCCGGCGACGTTGGCGGGGTCTTGATGCGGGCACCACTGCGGTGTTTATCGAAGCCGACGCTCCACGAGTCCAATGCTCAACCCACGGTCAGACGGTCGCCCAGGTTCCGTGGGCGAGACACGACGTGGGTCACACCCGCGACTTTGATGCGATGGCGGCCTGGCTTGTGGTCCGGACTTCGAAGAGTGCCACCTGTCAACTGTTACGGGTGGCGTGGCGGACCATTGGGTCGATCATCACCCGGGTCAACAACGATGTCGAAGCCAACATCGACCGTCTCGAGGGTCTGCGGCGGATCGGGATCGATGAGATCTCTTACAAACGGGGACACCGGTATCTG
>CAXMPK010000241.1:0-19140 GCA_964195405.1 uncultured Acidimicrobiia bacterium | reverse complement strand
CCCGAATTCCTGAATCAAGGGCGGTCGAATGGGTGCAACGACTCGTTGACTTGATCGACGAATTCATCGGCGAGGAGCGGGGCGGTGAGACCACCTACGGCCTCGTGCTCGGCTTTTACCCCACCAGTCGCCCCCACCTTTCCGACACAAAGACGCCATGAAGATCCGACTCGGTTCCAACTACTGGAGGCTGTGGACTGCCTCGGTCATCTCCAACCTCGGAGACGGGATCTCGATAATTGCGTATCCATGGCTCGCCTCTGCCGTAACCCGAAATCCACTGCACATCGCAGCCGTAGCATTTGTGAGCAGGCTGCCGTGGCTGCTCTTCTCCCTGCCAGCCGGGGTCATCACTGACCGGGTCGACCGACGCAAGCTGACGGCATGGATGGATGTAGGGCGTTTCGTGGTCACTCTCGGCGTGGCGTTGGTCGTGCTGGTTGCGGAACCAAACCTGGCATCACCCGACGACGTGGCCACCGGACTCTCGCCGGTCCCGGCCAACGCCGGGTTTCTGCTCGCGATCATCTATGTCGCTGCTCTTCTTCTGGGTTCAGCGGAAGTGTTGAGAGACAACTCGGCCCAGACTTTGCTCCCCTCAATCGTCGACAAGGAACACCTCGAGGTCGCCAACGGGCGCATGTGGGGTGCCGAGATGGTCATGAACTCGTTCATCGGCCCTCCAATCGCCGGTCTGTTGATAGCCGTGGCCTTCTCGCTGCCATTCTTTATCGACGCCGGGTCTTTTGCAGTTGCAGCCGCCCTGGTCTTCTTCATCGCCGGAGAGTTCAAGCCACAGCGCAACGCGGATGTTGCCGGGTCCAGACCCTCTTTCTGGGAGGAGTTGAAAACAGGAGTGGCCTGGCTCTGGGGTCATCAGCTCTTCAGGCCGATGGCCATCGCCCTGGGCATCCTCAACGGGACCTACATGATGGCTATGGCCACATTCGTTCTGTTCGCTCAGGAGGTGCTCGAACTGGACGCGAAGGGCTTCGGTCTGCTGGCCACAGGCGTGGCGGCCGGCGGCGTGATCGGCTCCCTGACAGCGCACCGCATCACCGCCCGTCTCGGTCAGGGGCCGTCGCTGTTTCTAGCCATTCTCTTGATAGCGGGGTCGTTGCTGGTCAGCGGTCTGACCTCTTCGTTCTGGGTGTTCTGGGCGATGGGCCTTGTTTCGGCCTTATGGAGCGTTGTCTGGAATGTGATCACCGTGTCGCTGCGCCAGTCGCTGATCCCCGACCATTTGCTCGGGCGAGTGAACTCGGTCTACCGGTTCGTCGGTTGGGGGACGATGCCGCTCGGCTCACTCCTGGGTGGACTGATAGTGGTGGCTGTCGAGCCCTGGCAGGGTCGAGAATGGGCACTCCGCGTGCCCTACCTAGTGGCAACAGCGGTAACTCTTGGACTGTTCGTATACGTACTCCCCCGACTCAGCTCATCCCGGATCGAAGAAGCCAAAACGACTGCTAAGCAGACCAGGGTGGGATGACGAACAGAGACGTCAGGCGATCTGGAGTAATTCGCTGCCAGGGCCGATGAGGTGTCAGCATCAAACCGGGCCCACAGACCCAAACGGGTGGTTCAAGAAATCTGGCTTATGAGCCGATACACCCGACATGCTAGGGAAAAGGCGATGGCTGGCGATTGCGCTGGTTGCGACAGTCGCAACCTTCGGTTTTGGCTTGTCTGCGGTTGCAGACAGCGCCTCCGAGGGTGACTTTCTCGCGAGGATCAACTCCTCTCGTGCGGCCGCAGGCTTAGGGCCACTCAGTGTCGACGGAAGCCTCCGATCACATGCCCGCAATCACACTCAGGACATGATCGACTCCAACGGTATCTACCACTCAACTTCTGCCGAGCTCCAGGCTGCCGGGGGCAGTGGATGGTCCAAACTCGGTGAAAACGTCGGACGTGGCGGGTCGGTCTCCTCGCTGCACGACGCATTCATGGCCTCTGCCGGTCACAAGAAGAACATCCTTGGCGATTACAACAAGGTGGGCATCGGCACCGCCACCTCGGACGGTGTCCTCTATGTCACGGTCGTCTTCATGAAAAAGGGTGGCTCGGCTGCCACCACAACCACCACCCCTTCGTCCTCCACCACTTCGTCTTCCACTGAAACGACGCAGCCCAAGCCAAAACCAAAAGCGACCACCACCACAACCACCGTCCCCCCGACAACGACGACCTCACTGATCGTCGGTCCTGACAAACCGATCACACCCGGTGAGTCATGTGTCGAAGCGACCCGGTTCTGGTGGACCTGTCACGACTAAACCTCTCAGCGTGTGCAGGGGTGGCCCTGTCAGGGCCACCCCTGCACACGCTCAAGGGGTAAGCAAAACGCCCCAGTGACGACCCGGAGCCTCCTCCGCACTTCCCCGAACGGACGCTTCTCCAAATTGCCTCTAGGGCGTTTGCCGAGCCGAATCTACGACAACGCCAACCCGTATTCAACGACCTTGTCGGCGTCGCTATAGACTGTTAACCAGCTTTAACACATTTCAACCGACGGTCATCAAGAATGGAACTCAGGGTTTCCAACAGAAATCGGCGTTTTCCACAGGGTTTGTCCACAGGGGCGTGTTCACAAGTTTCTAACCGGAAGTTTCGCGACTAGAGAAGCCGGCGCGGATCATCGACCGAAAAGCCACCTCAACCATCTCATAGATCTCCCCAAGCACCCTGTCGAGCTCGTCGATAGTGACCCGTTCCTGGGAAAGCCGTCCCCTCAGCAACACCGCACCCTCCCGATCCACCGCAAAGAAGACACGCCAAGTCGAGTGGTTTCTGACCAGCGCCTGACGGTGAACCTCCTCCGGATCGTTGGGAGCAGGCATGAAATAGGCCTCAAACTCGAGACTGCGCTCGCCGACGTCGAACCACACAGTGGTGGCGTCTCGTGCCTCCTGGTTCATCCGCACTGCCCAGCGACCCTCCACCTCCTCGACGTAGACCACACTCGATTCCGGATCCTCCAGCCAAAGACGGATTCGTTGCTCGAGAATCTCCCTCATGACATGGTCAACACCAGCCGTGGCTCCATGTGCCCTACTGGCTTCCCGCCACCAAACATCACAGGCCTGCCCACCGGCTCGAGAAACTTCGAGGCGGGTGCTGATGGCCAACCCATCGCCTCCAGGGCGGCAATCGCTCCGACATCAGCGGCTTCGTAGACACCGTCCCAGCTCTTCACAGCTACCCCCACGCCCCAATCGAGACCTATCCCCATGCATGCCAGGGCACCTCCTTTGGCGGCGGCGTTGAGAGCAGTGGCGATACAAGCGTCCGTCTCGCCGTTGGCAGAAACCAACGCCGGGTAACGATGCATAACCGAAAACACTTCCGCCAGTCTTGGGTCCGTTGCCAGACGGGCAAACAGCACTGACATCACCCGGGCAGTTGTCCGAAGTACCGGGGCGCCACAGCCATTGACGCCCACCGGTGCTACAGCGTGTTCGCCCAACTCGGAGACAAACTCGACGATCCGCTTTTGGAGCGGATGATCAGGCTGGAGATAAGTCTCCAATGGCCACCCGTTGGCAACACAGGCCCTGAGAAAGCAGGCATGTTTTCCACTGCAATCGCTCCAGATCCGCCTCGGCTCCGATTCTCCCTGAGCCAGAACCTGTCTCATGGCCACCTCACCAAGCGGCCAAGCGACTGGGCATTGGAGGGAGGTCTCATCGAGACCGGCCTTGGCCAGCATCGACTCCACCAAGGCGATGTGAACCGGGAAGCCACGGTGTGATGCCGAAGCCATCGCCAATTCAACAGGTTCCAAGTCAGCACCCGACGACTGGGAAACATATGCCTGAAACGGTTTGGCCGACGACCTCAGATAGAAAGGGCGATCGATGTCACCAGACCGCGCCAGCAATGAGCCATCCGCAGAACTGACGGCCACGACACCGTCATGGAATGTCTCTTCAAGACCTGATCGAACCCGGGCAGCCAGCAAGGTCAGCCCAAGCGCTAGCCGGAGACCGTGGCTTCGCCCTGCTCACTCCGATATCGACTCACGATCTCATCCTGGACCGAGTCGATCACCGAATGGAGTTGCTTGCGCTGATTGGAGAGCTCGGTCTCCACCTCGCGAAGCCGGTCGATTGCCTCTCTCACTTCATCCTCGGTGAGGTCCGGCAATTCCGTCAGTACACCGTCATCCATGATCTTGTCTATCAATCGCCGTCCGGTGGTTGTCGGGATGGGCGGCATCGTTTCGATGTGTCGTAGGTTCGGCTCACCGCCGAGAATCATTCCGCTGGCAAGGATCTCGGGAAGGGCCTCCAGCAAGGTTCTCTCTTCCTCACCACTGCGCCGGCGGAGCTCAAAGTTGAGCAGATCCATCCGACCATGGAGTAACCGGCGGTAGTAAGAGATTTGCGCCTCGACGTCTTCGGCCGTGTCACGGCGGCGACGGAGTTCGTCGAGATCAAGCGTGTCGAGTCCTTCGAGGTATCCAGGCTCGAGGACGATGTCGATGCGTCGGCGATTGTCGTTCACAGCGCCAAGGTTACTTGCAGGCGGTGGCCAGAGTGGGATACGGATTGACTGCAGAGCTTCCACGCCCCCCAGGGTGAAGCTCGAAGTGAACATGGGGGCTGCCACCCCGGGCATTGCCGGAATCACCGTTGGAGCCAATCACCTGCCCTTGACTGACGCTTTGGCCGCTGGAGACGTTCCAACCGTTGAGATGGGCGTAGTAGTAGGCAACACCGTTGTTGGCAGAAAGCCAGATGATCTTTCCCCCGAGCCCATAGTCGGAGGTGAATACCCGACCTGCGGCAACTGCGTAAACCGGTGCGTTCCAAGCGGCAAAAATGTCTGTGCCTTTGTGACTCCGGCCGCCGGACCGCGGAGCACCCCAGGTGTCCCGGAAAGAATTGCCACCACGGGGAAGTGGGCAGATGAAAGAGCCAACCTGCACCGAGCCGGACCTTTGTTGTCTGGCGCGGGCGGCTATCTCGGCTTGCTCAACCTCGTATTGCTTCTGGAGGCTGGCACACCTGTCGCTGAGCTTGTTGTACGCCGTCTGCTCGTTCTCCATGGCAACCTGATGGTTGTCTTTGGCGGTGAGAGCGTCACCCTCGGCAACCTCGAGCTCGCCATGAAGATCGTCTTGCCTGACCTGCAAGCGGTTGTACTCCCCCCTGGCCGCAATCAGGTCGTCGATGTTCTCCTGACCTCCAATGGTGGCCGCGCTGAGGAACTCGGAGCTGGTCAGATACTCATCGACGCTGGAGGCGCTGAGGATGATGCCGGGGTTGGAGAGACCGCCCATCATGTAAAGCTGCACGGCTTGATCTTCGATCTTCTCCTGAATGACTATGAGCTCCTCTGTGTTGCTGTTCACCGAACCTTCGATGCGACCTTGTCGAGCCTCGAGAACATCGACCTCATTCACAGCGTCCCAATACTCATCGTCTTTTTCCTCGAAATCGGCGCGGGCAGCGCGGTACTCGGCGAGTTGCTCAACTGAGTCGGCGCAAGCCGCATCAACCTGGGATTTGGTGATTGCTTCGGTTCGCATCGGGAACAGCGCAAGCACCAAAGCAGTCAATGTGAGGAGAAGAAGGGCGCGTTTGTGCGCCTTCAGTAGAGCCATGGGTGAGAAATGGTAACCAGACCTTGGGCCTTGCTGTAGACCGGCAGCCGGTCGACCGGTCTAACGTCCTCGGGCCATGTCCACCGCTATCTGGGTTGCCCTTGGTGGCGCCGTCGGTTCACTCGCCCGCTATGGCATGGCGGGCGCCATCAACTATCGGGGTCACCCCTGGGGAACGGTTGCCGTCAACATCTTCGGCAGCTTCTTGCTCGGCCTTCTAATCGGTACGTGGGGGTTCACCGCCGATGGTCCACGCCATGTTGGGCTGGCCATTGGATTGCTCGGTGGTTTCACCACCTTCTCGAGCTTCGCCATGGACACGGTCTTCCTGTGGGACAACGGCAACATGGTTGGTGCGGTCACCAGCGTCGCCATTTCGGTGATCGTTGGGCTGGCGGCTGCCGTAGCCGGGCTGGTGCTGGGTCGCACCCTCGTCCAATAGCGGCAGCTAGAGGATCACCCTGATCAACGGGTAATAAATGGCCGCAGCGAGAACGATTCCATCGAGGGAAGCCAGAACCCCCGGGGGACGCTGAGTGAGTGTGACCGTTCCCGTCCGAAACATCGATGAAAGACCGTTTCCGGCGACGAGGGCCACAGCAACTCCCAAACCCACCAGCAGATAGCCAACGACGTCGAGATCCCAGAGTGCTGCCGCTGCCACCGAAGCGAGAACCGCAACGATTGCTGTCGTCGAGAACGGGTCGAGAAACGGGATCGCCGGCATGCGACTTACCAGCGAGGCCAGGGCCACCCCAGCGATGACTGCGACCAGAAACACGTCAACAGCTCGGTCATCTGGAGAGAAGGAGGATCTGGAGAGGACCATCGATGCGGTAGCCAATCCTGCCAGCAATCCGGCCAGGAGCGTCGGGGCATAGACGTCGACATTTCTGTAGTCGGGGAAGGCAACGGCCCAACCGAGAATTATTGCCACTGCCAGGGCAACCGTCAGCCCATACCCGGTGCCACCGAGGATGTGTGCGGCCAAGGCTCCTGATGCTGCCGTCGTGATCACCGCCAGAGGTGCAAACACCTTGCCGCGTGCCCTGAAAGATGTGTTCAAATCGAGAGCCCACACAGCTGCAATCGCTACCAGGGTGGCCGCCCAAATCTCTTGGTTCTGGAAATTCGCCAAGACGACTACTAGAACCACCGCAAACGGGAGAAATCCGATCATGTCGGCCGGAGCAATAGACGCTGATTGACTTCCGCCGGACACCGGAGGCAGCAGGACCACCTCGTCGTTTGCATCCACCAGGTCTGCCGTTCGCGCCTCCTCGCCGTTCACCCAAACCCGAGAGGTCTCCACCGCCCGTTCGAAATCCGGACCAAACTTCTCGTTGGCAGCCTCAATGACCCCGCCGACGGTGTCAGCCGGGATTTCGAGCCGGTGAGTACCAGCGATTTCGCGCAAGTTGGCGAAGAGTCGGAGCTTGGCCATAGATGGGAGCGTAAAGGGTTGAGGACCGTTCGCGCCTGAATTGCCTACCCTCGCCGATATGGGTGAGCAGGTTCTGGTCGCGGTAGAGGTCCCTCTAGTGGGTGATGCGCGTCATAAGAACTGGGCAAAGGTGGTCGATTCGGTCGATACCACCAAAAGCTCGGGGTGGGCCTACGACGGTGCTTTCGTGGCCACCGGTGGGATCCAAGACGTTCCGGCAGGTTCGGCCTTGCTCGTTTATGGCGAACGTGGTTCCAGGGCCAATCCCCAGATTTCAGCCAAGGTCTACATTGTGAATTCCGACGCAACCCTCAGCCTGGAGGCGGAGGCGTCCGGCCAGGCCTGGGCCAGGACTCTCCGCGACCCAATCGAACGGCTTCTCGGAATCGAACCGAGCCCGTTCGACCTGTCACACTTGCCGGACGACGTCCTGGTAGACGAGCTGCGGGCCCGAGGATGGAAAGTGGAAACTCGATGAAGGCGATAGTCGTTCATGAGAAGGGTGGACCGGAGCAACTGGTCTTGGAAGAAGTTGCGCACCCCACTCCTGGAGAGTCCGAACTTCTTGTAGATGTTGCAGCCGCAGGTCTCAACTACATCGACACATACCAACGTCGTGGGCTCTACCCCATGGACTTCCCGATGACACTTGGGCTCGAGGGGGCCGGAACGGTGGCCGCGGTTGGTGATTCCGTCGATGCATTCACCGTCGGGGACAGGGTTGGCTGGACCGCTGTCATCGGTAGCTATGCCGAACAGCACGTGATCCCTCTTGAACAAGCAATCCCCATCCCTGATGGAATCGACAACACCGTCACTGCCGCTGTTCTCCTGCAGGGGATCACCGCTCACTACTTGGCGATCGACACCTTCCCTCTATCACCGGGTGACCGATGCCTGATTCATGCTGGGGCCGGAGGTGTGGGACTCCTCCTCACCCAGGTCGCCAAGATGCAGGGCGCCGAGGTGGTGACCACTGTGGGCTCGGACGAAAAAGCCAAATTGAGCAGGGACGCCGGTGCAGACCACGTCATCGTCTACACAGAGCATGACTTCAAGACGACCGTCGAAAGCATATATGGCGCACACGCAATCGATGTGGTCTACGACGGTGTCGGATCAGCGACATTCATGGATGGACTCGACTTGCTCCGCCCCCGGGGAATGATGGTCACCTTTGGCAACGCCTCAGGACCTGTAGCGGACATAGCCCCGTTGCTCCTCTCCCAAAAGGGCAGCCTCTTTCTCACTCGACCCACTATGGGCAGCTACATGCAAACTCGCCAAGAGCTCCTGGGCCGCACCAATGACCTATTTGATTGGATCCGAGACGGTGATCTAAAAGTACGAATCCACGCCGAGTTCGCCCTGGCGGATGCCGCCGATGCCCATCGTGCGCTGGAAGGACGAAAGACCTCGGGCAAGGTGCTGATCAGGCCCTAGGGTGCCTCTCGCGATGAAATACGGCTTCGTCATTGATCAGGACGTTTGCATTGGCTGTCATGCCTGCACCGTTGCCTGCAAGACCGAACATGAGGTGCCACTTGGTGTCAACCGCACCTGGGTCAAGTACATCGAGCAGGGTTCTTGGCCTGACACCAGTCGCTCGTTCTCGGTGCTGCGATGTAACCACTGCACCAATGCTCCCTGCATCTCAATCTGTCCGACTCAGGCTCTGTTCAAACGTGAAGATGGGATCGTCGACTTCGACACCGACCTCTGTATCGGTTGCAAGTCGTGTATGCAGGCATGCCCATACGACGCCATCTATATCGACCCCAACGAGAACACCGCCCAGAAGTGCAACTACTGCGCCCATCGAACCGACATTGGACTCGAGCCGGCATGTGTCGTTGTTTGTCCCACGCAGGCGATCATCGCCGGCGACCTCGACGACCCTGGATCGAAGATCTCCCATATGGTATCCGCCGAAACTCTCGCGGTTCGAGCCCCCGAGCAGGGGACCGGGCCCAACGTCTTTTACAAGGGAGTCGACGCTTCTGCACTCGATCCGGCTCGCTCCGGGTCACTCGACGATTCCGGTGTGTGGCGTGACGCTCCGTCGACACGGGGCTCGTGGCTAACCGTTGATCTCACCCCCAAACCGTCGGGCCCGATCGGCAACCTCAACGGTGACGTAGGAGCCCCCACGCCGCCAGTCGATGCCGCACCTAGTCGTCCAGATGCACCACCTCGTGTGGTCTACAACACCGACCACCCGATGCCGTGGGGTTGGAAGGTCAGCTCGTATTTTCTCACCAAAGGCATCGCAGCCGGTATTGCAATTGCCGCCGCAGTTGCGCTGGCAGCCGGTGTCAGCACCGAATCGGATTGGATGAGCTGGCAAGCGCCCTTAGGGGCCGGGATTCTCATCCTCCTCACCGGCTTCCTCCTGGTCTGGGATCTGAAACGACCCGACCGCTTCCTCTACATCCTCACCAAGTCCAATCCGGGTTCGTGGCTGGTTCGCGGCGCCTGGATCCTTGGGGCCCAGGCTGCCCTGATGGGGGCGTGGTTCCTAGTCGGCGTTCTCGACGTTGGACCGGTTGAGCCGCTGATCTGGGTGTCCGCGATCAACGGATTGGGTGTGGCCGGGTACACCGCCTTCCTGTTCGGACAGGCCGAAGGTCGTGACCTGTGGCAAACACCGTTGCTCCTCTGGCACATGATCGGTGGGGCCCTTGCGGTCGGCGGCGGGGCATCGCTAATGGTTGCCCTCCTCTACCAAACTCGCGGAAACGCAGTTTCCGTATTCAGTTGGGTGATGCTGATCGGATCAGTCGTCGTTGGCCTGGTCGCATTGGCTGAGTTGATGGGCTCACACCCGACTACCAATGCCAGGGCTGGTTTTCATCACATGACAAGAGGAGTATTCGCGACTGAGTGGTGGCGTGGACAATTGCTTGCCGTGGTTGTACCGATCCTTGCAGCCATTCTCGTACTCAATGGCGGTTCGTCCATCACCGGAATCGCCGGGGCTCTGGCCGCGATGGCAGGAGTCTTTTTGGCTGATGATGCGTTTGTGAAGGCCGGCCAGAGCGTTCCGCTGAGTTGATGAGAGAGGTCTTGTGAGCACAACCCCTGAGATTCCCCGTCTTGTACCCGGCTCCGAGCTGACCAACTACCCGCCACCGGACCTGTGGGACGACTGGGTTGAGTGGGACGCCAAGGCGTGGCCAGAACGGAAACAGAACCGGTTTCGTCTGATCCCAACAACGTGTTTCAACTGCGAGTCGGCCTGTGGGCTTCTCGCTTATGTCGACAAGGACTCGGGTGAGATTCGACGGTTCGAGGGCAATCCGGCCCACCCTGGTTCCCGTGGCAGGAACTGTGCAAAAGGGCCGGCCACCATCAACCAGGTCAACGACCCCGAGCGCATTCTCTTTCCGATGAAACGCACCGGGCCTCGAGGTTCCGGCGAATGGGAAAGGGTGACCTGGGAAGAGGCCCTCAGCGACATCGGCGGACGAATCGGAAAGGCGATCCGGGAAGAACGTCAAGACGAGATCATGTATCACGTCGGTCGGCCTGGCGAAGACGGGTTCATGGACCGAACTCTCAAGGCCTGGGGCATCGATGGCCACAACTCCCACACCAACATCTGCTCGTCGGGGGCCCGTGTCGGATATGCAATGTGGTCGGGTTACGACCGTCCCTCAGCCGACTTCGCCAATGCCAAGTTCATCCTCCTCCTTTCGGCGCATCTGGAGACAGGCCACTATTTCAACCCCCACGCCCAGAGGATCCTGGAGGCGAAACGGGCCGGGGCGAAGTTGGCCGCGATCGACCCACGCTTGTCCAACACCGCCTCGATGTCCGACTACTGGTTGTCGACATGGCCCGGCACCGAAGCCGGGCTGTTCCTAGCGCTCGCACGACTCCTCCTGGAGTGGGATGCGATCGACCACGAGTTCGTCAGACGCTGGGTCAACTGGGAAAAGTCCCTCGAGGCGAAGTTCCCCGACCAACCCCGAACCTATGAGTCCTTTGTGGAAGCGCTCAAGAAGACGTACGCCGAATACACGCCTGAATGGGCCGCAGAAGAATGTGGTGTTTCCGAAGACCAGATCGTCGCCATCGCACGGGAGATCGCAGACGCAGGACATCAGTTCTCGTCACACACCTGGCGGGCAACCGGCTCGGGAAACCTGGGCGGATGGCAGGCAGCTCGCACCCTCCAGTTTCTCCACGTCCTGACCGGATCGGTTGGCACAAAAGGTGGACTGTCACCCGCCGGGTGGGGCAAGTTCAAGCCTGAGCACTGGAACATGCCACCAACTCACAACCGGTGGAACGAGTTGCTTTGGCCGATCGAATACCCCCTGGCCCATCATGAGATGAGCATCCTCCTCCCCCATCTGATCAACCAGGGACGGGGCAAACTCGATGTCTACTTCACGCGGGTTTACAACCCGATTTGGACCAACCCCGACGGGTTCTCATGGCTGGAGATGCTGACCGATGAGGACAAAGTCGGTCTCCATGTGGCTCTGACACCGACCTGGTCGGAAACCGCCTGGTACGCCGACTACGTCTTGCCGATGGGGGTGGCCGCCGAACGTCACGACACCCATTCATATGAGACTCACGCGGCTCAATGGCTCGGGTTCCGTCAACCGGTACTCCGAGTTGCCGGCGAGCGGGAGGGCAAGACCTACCACCGCACCTATGAAGCCAACCCTGGCGAAGTGTGGGAGGAGACCGAGTTTTGGATCGACCTCTCCTGGCACATCGATCCGGATGGGTCACTTGGGGTCCGTAAGTGGTTTGAATCTCCCAACGACCCCAGTCGACCCGTGTCTGTCGACGAGTATTACGGGTGGATGTTCGAGAACTCCGTCCCGGGTCTGCCCGAGGCTGCCGAAAATGAGGGGCTGGACCCGCTCGGCTTCATGCGCAAATACGGGGCGTTCGAAGTGGCCAAAGACATCTATGGGGTTCACGAGCACCCAGCCGAAGCCGGCGTCGAGATCGACGGTGAGATCAAGACCGGTTTCAAGACACCTTCGAAGAAGCTGGAGTGGTATTCAGAGACCATGGACGATTGGGGCTGGGGTGCCGAGTCGATTCCCACCTATCTCAAGACCCATGTCCATTGGCGGGACATGGATCTCGGCGGCGCCGAACGAATCCTTCTGCCCATCTTTCGACTTCCCACCTTGATCCACACACGCTCGGGCAACGCCAAATACCTCTACGAGATCAGTCACGGTCATCCGCTGTGGATCAATCCTGCAGACGCCGATGCCCTCGAGTTCGAGACGGGAGAAATGGTGCGGATCACTACCGACATCGGGTGGTTTGTGATGCGGGCCTGGCGGACCGATGGGATCCGCCCCGGTGTTGTTGCGGCTTCACATCACATGGGACGGTGGCGTCAACAAGACGACGCCGGCGCCGGGCGCTGGAGCTCGGCACTGGTCGACATCGACCGTCTTGGTGATGGCAAATGGCGACTTCGTCAATTGAGCGGGATTGAACCATTCGAGTCCGACGATCCCGACTCATCCCGTATCTGGTGGAAAGACCCGGGCGTGAACCAAAACCTGGCATTCCCGGTTCACCCCGACCCGGTCTCAGGGATGCACGCCTGGCATCAGCGAGTGACTCTTACCGCAGCGGAGAGCGGTGATCGCTATGGCGATGTCGTCGTCGACACCAAGAAAAGCACCCAGGTATTCGAGCAGTGGCTCGAGATGACCAAACCCGGACCGGGTCCAGACGGGACTCGCCGGCCCTTGTGGCTCGACCGGCCCGTCAAACCCACCGAAGATGCCTATCAGTACGTCGAACGCTTCTGAGCGAGCCCACATCGAAGCCGGGCGCTGGGCCGAGCTGGCTGGCCACTGGACCACACAAACTCCGACCGAACAGGAGGTGATGGTGATCTACAACCCTGGATCCGATCTCGGTCGCAGGGCGGGGGAATGGGGGCACCAGCTGGCCGGGCAGGACCTTGGTTCCATTGCGCTGTTTGCGGCTGCTCTGGCACAAACTGAGGGCGACGCGTGGGATGACGGCACATTCGATCTGGCCTTACGGGCTTATGAGGCGCGGCGATTTCTGCTCAATGATCGGATCATCCATTGGGCAGTTCCCTGGCTGATGGCTGTTGGCGGAGAGCGTGATGCCCTGTTCCTTCTCGATCTTGGCGACGAGATGCGTGTGGAGCCGGCCCTGACCGGGCGTGAGGGTCTGGTGGTCAGAGGTGAGGACTCGTTCGGACCGTTGGACCAGACCGGAGGAGTCTGGTCAGGATGGGTCGGGGTGTCGGTTCAACCAGATGACTTGCACGGTTTCTGGACGGACCTCGCCGACGATCATCCCGGGACGGCCCAACTCTGGCTCGACCTGGCAACACGGGCACGACTCTGAGCGTGTGCAGCTCAGGGGTCGACTGTGGTGACGGCCTTTGCGACCACGGCCGGGGTCTCCAGATGAGCCTGGTGGCCGTCCACCGTCACCATTTCGAAATCTGCGGTAATCGCGGCCGCAACCCGGTCCGCGGACTCTCTTGGAACCAGACCGTCGGAACTCCATACATAGACCACCGGGAGCTCAATGACACCGAGGTCGGACGGGACAAGCGACGAAGGGGCCGTCCGAAGGAAGGATTGCAACGAGTCGGTTGAGTTGTTGATCGAAACAGCCACACTCCGTGCTTCGGCCTGGTTTCTGCTTGGACACCATCCGCCCACATCACACCACGGTGCCCATTGATCCGCCGAAAACCGACCGCCGGTCTCGAATGTGTAGATCACAGCCTCCCCGATCCAGGGAAGCCGCTCGGCGATCTCGAGCCAGCTGCGCTCCTTCCAAAAGTCGACATCGATCAGGACAATTCCGCGAACGACGTCCGGCCTGGTCACGGCAAGCTCGGCAGCAACTTCGCCTCCCAGCCCGACGCCGACCACCACCGCCGGAGAATCAAGGCCCGTTTCCATTGCAGCGGCCACTACCTCCGCCATCGAGGCCAGGGTGTGTCCGCGACCCTCTCGGGGGAGCCGATCACTCATCCCGAAGCCGGGGAGGTCGATGCGAACAGCGTGGTACTGCTCGTCGAGGTGAGAGACAACGTCGTCCCAGAGGATTCCTCCCGCGATGTCATATCCGTGCAAAAGGACCACAGGGACCGGCCCTCCCGGCTCCACCACGACGTTGATCGTCGCCCCACCACTCGTTTGCCGAGTCTCGATCTCGAGACTGTCGAATGACGCATCCTCGGTGGCACGGATCAAAGTCTTCGTCGTGGCAGCCCAAATCACGGTCGCCACCGCAATGAGAAGGAGGATCAGTACGAGGAATCGTAAGACGATCCGACGCCCCTTCTCCCGCTTGGGAGGTTCACGAAGACCCGTCATTTGATCAGCACGATGTGAACGTGTCTGGGCCCGTGGACACCGAGGTTGAGGACCTGTTCAATATCTGCCGTGCGACTCGGACCAGTCACCATCACAAGGTTGGCGGTGTCGGTCACCACTTCAGGATGTTTGTGCGCCCAATGAGCGAGGGTGTGATCGATGGTTTTGACGTCGAGAAGTGCAACGTGGACCTCCGGAACAAGACTTGCCATCCGCGGTCGCCCCGCACCGTGACTCAGCACAAGACTGCCGCTATCGGCCAACCCGGCCAGCGCTCCGGTCACTCCCAATGCAAGCGGGAGATAACCCAACTGATGGGTCCGGCGGTCGCCATTCGGCACATCGTGAGGGATCCGCTCGAGACCCTCCGCTGTGAGAGCCGAAGCAACACCCGGACTGGGCAAGTCGTCCCAAGCCATGAATGTCTCGCAACCATGACCGGCAGCAACACCCGCCACAATCACCGGCGCGCCGTGACGGCCAACCGGCCCATGGACAACTCCATCTACAGCCTGCGCCCGCTCCCGAAACAACGTGACGAGGTCTCCGACTTCCATGTTGGGGAGACGTTCTGGCACCGCTGGCGGCTCAGGGAGTACGGCAGTCATCGCTGCTCGCCCTACACGGGCGAGGAAGGCATCACGGTCCACGATTCATCTTCCACCACTCGGCGAACGACTCTTTTGCAGGACGCGGGAAATCCCGATGGTCGGTCCATCCTCTCCCCGGGCCCGGAATCCGACGTATCCAACCTCGCGAAGAAATGGGGCCGGTGAGTCGCGCCGCCCACTTCTTGGCCCGGTGCCACTTCTCTGGCGCGGTCGCGGTGCGCGAATATCGAGCCATTCCCTTCTCGAGCCAGCCGGGGAGCCTGCCTTCAGACGCCGCCCGTTGACGCAGGTTGAGCAGCATCGAAGGAATCTGAATCCGAATCGGGCATACCTCCTCACAAGCTCCGCACAATGTTGAGGCATAGGGGAGCTCCCACCAGGGTTCCATACCCAGCAATCCGGGAGTGACTACAGATCCAACCGGACCCGAATAGACAGTCCCATAGGCGTGGCCACCAACACTCTGAAAAACTGGACAGATGTTGAGACATGCACCACACCGGATGCAGGCGAGGATCTCGGCCGTATCCCCACTGAGAATGTCAGACCGGCCGTTGTCGACGATGACAATATGGACCTGTTCCGGGCCGTCATCGTCGTCGTCGCGACGCGGGCCGGTGATGATGCTTGTGTAGACCGAGAGTCGTTGCCCTGTGGCGGACTTGGCCAGCACCTCCAGAATCACCGCTGCATCCTCCCAACGAGACACAATTCGCTCCATCCCCATCAGTGCGATGTGAACGCGAGGCGCCGTTGTCGTGAGCCGGCCATTGCCCTCGTTGGTAACCAGCACAAGGGAACCCGACTCTGCGATTGCAATGTTGACGCCGGAAATACCGGCGTCGGCGCGGAGGAACTGCTCACGAAGACGCTCACGGGCAATCTGGTTGAGCTCGGTGGGATCGTCGGTGTATTCGACACCTAGTTTGTCCTCAAACAGAGCTCCCACGTCCTGCCTCGTCATATGCAGGACCGGGGCGATGATGTGACTCGGTGTGTCACCGGCCAGTTGGATGATGTACTCGCCGAGATCTGTCTCGACGACTTCGACGCCGCGCGATTCGAGATGCTCATTGAGCTCGATTTCCTCGGAGACCATCGACTTCGACTTCACCACCAAATTCGACGACGTCTCTTCGAGGATCCTGGCGACGATAGATCTGGCCTCCTCAGCATCTGCCGCAAAGTGAACGACACCCCCCTGCTCTTCTACCCGGTCCGTGAAGTGGGCAAGAAGACGATCAAGGTTGTTGAGAGCATGCAGTCTGATCGCACGAGCCCGATCCCGCAGGTCCTCCATGATCGGAAAGTCAGCTGCGACAAGATCTCTTTGGTTGAGCAATCTGCGGGCACCCTGCCCTACGGCATTGGCCTCATTGCTCCCTAGGAGGGTTTCGGCGCGGGCAAGAAACGTGACTGGCTCAGACATTGCCGGAGTCTCCGAGTAGCTCCGCAATGTGCCTGACCGAGATCTTGGCACCACGCCGTCGCAAACCACCCTCGAGGTGTATCAGACAGGAGATGTCACTTCCGACAAGGGTGTTGGCGCCGGAGGCCAGAACCTGATCCAGTTTTTCGTCCATGATCGCGGCCGAGACAGCAGGCATTTCTACGGAGAACAAACCACCGAATCCGCAACACTCACGATCACCTTCAAGATCAACCCGATCTACCTCTCCGAGCAATACGTCTGCGGTCACATCCAGCCCGAGACCTCTGAGCCCGTGGCATGAGTAGTGGTAAGCAACGGTGCAGCCATCGCATTTTGCCGTCGGCGGATCGGCCTGATCGGTCAGGAACTGGCTCAGTTCCCCGGTCCGGCCGGCTACTCGACGAGCCTGATCCTCGCGATCTGTCCCCGCGAAGAGCTGTGGATAGTGATGCACGATCATCTCGGCACATGAGCCCGACGGAAGAACCACTGGGCCCTCGGTGACGTCGAGCACATCGAGAGTGTGGGCCGCCATCTCCCGGGCACGGTCGTTCAGACCAACGTTGAACGCAGGTTGACCGCAACAGGTCTGTTCTTCAGGAAACGCAACTTCGCACCCGGCTGACTCGAGCGCCGCCAGAGTGGATCGACCTACATGGGGCGCTAACGCGTCAACAAGGCAAGTGACGAATAACTGAACTCGAGGGCCCTGCATAGGGCCCGCACGTTATCCCTTACGGTCCTCGGCAGCTAACAATGCATCGAGATAACGCTCGATCATCTGCACGTAAGCCTTGGTGTCGTCCTGGAATGCATCACCAAGATCGCGGTGACGCCTCCTCAGAACGAGGTTGGCGAACTTGGCACCGGAGAAGTAGTACTTCAGCGCTTCACCGGGAATGGCCTTCTCGCCCGGTTCGATGACACCAACTCGATCCACATCCTGACTAACGCTTTCAAGCGCGAGTTTCTCGAGATCGGCCAGTAGATCGTCCTCGTCGGGGCGGTCGGCGTAGTCCTGACCTACATACCGATACGCGATCTCGCCATCAGGTGAGATCAACACGGCTCCCGGGCGAGAGATCTGTCGAGGGTCGTTCTCATCCTCGAAGCCAAGGGGGCCGACCGCCTGATCGCGTTGTTGATCAGAAAGAAGCACATAAGGCAAAGCGAGCTTGTCCATAACCGCGGAATTCTGCCCTGGAGAATCGGCACTCAGGCCATAAACTCTGGCGCCCTTCTCGTTGAATTCTGATTGACGCTGTGCCATGACGGCCAACTGGCCGTGACAGTACGTTCAGAAATCACCACGGTGGAATGTGATCACCACAGCCGATTGGAGATGGCCTGAGAGAGTCCATGGCGCCCCCGTAGCGTCCTTAACCGTGAAGTCGATAGCCAATTGGTTCTCCTCTTGTGTGTTGAAGCCCTCTTGTTAGCGTGCTCGGCCGCGTGTTCATTCCCATCGGTGGTAAGAAACTCCCCAGGCGCCTCTTCCAACTAATTGTCGGCTTGACCTTCTTCGGAATCGGAATCGGGTTGATGCTTCAGTCCGGGCTCGGCCTCTCGCCGTGGGACGTGCTCCATCAGGGCCTCACGGTTCAGTTCGGCCTGACGGTGGGTATCTGGTCGATTCTCAGTTCTTTCGTGGTGCTGTTGTTCTGGCTTCCGCTCCGGGAGCGGTACGGGATCGGCACACTTCTCAACGCAATCATCATCGGGGTGATGATCGACGTGACAGCCGGATTGGTCCCCGAAGCGGCGAACGGATGGTGGGCAGTCTCGATGATGGTGTCCGGCATCCTCCTCGTTGCCATCACATCGGGCATGTACATCGGCGCCAATCTCGGGCCAGGTCCTCGTGACGGGCTGATGACCGCGATCGCGCGCCGGGGCCCTTCGATCCGACTGACCAGAGTGACCATGGAGATCATTGTCCTGGTGATAGGGGTGCTGCTTGGGGGCACGTTCGGGATCGGGACGATCTTGTATGCCCTGCTCATGGGCCCCCTCGTCCAATTCTTCTTACCCCGCTGGACCATCGACACCGGCCGCCCCGAGGACTCCTGGGATCACCCGGCCCGCTGACATGTTTTGAGCGTGTGCTCAAAACGAAACCCGCGAAAAGTGTTGACCCCTCCGACTAGCTGAATCATCACGGCCCAGATATCGTGCCGGTCACTTCCCCCGGGCCTGGCCCGCAGCGTCGCCATTTGTCCGTTCAGAGTCTGTGGATAAGTTAGTTCTTGACGTGCGACACATGTGTAATTACAGTGTTGTAGTCCATACAAGATATAGTGGCTGCTTCCCCAACAACCACAACATCTTGTGGTTGGAGCTTGAGATGGACAACATCCCATGGCTGTAAGCTGGCTGCTGCGTGCCCCGGGATGAGACATTGGAATAGACAACGGGAAGGTAAGAACAGTGCGGAGGAGGCACCTAGATGAGTAAAGGCCTACGGATCACCCGTCGCTTCACCGAGGCCGGTAAAGACCCTTACGACCAGTTCGAATGGTCAACACGAGATTCAAGGATCGCCAACCCCGACGGCTCCGTCGTCTTCGAGATGAAGGATGCCGAGATCCCCGCCCAATGGAGCCAGGTCGCCTCAGACATCATGGTCTCCAAGTACTTCCGCAAGGCAGGCGTCCCCCAATTCGACGTGGACGGCAGCCCGCTGC
>CAXMPK010000240.1:0-1569 GCA_964195405.1 uncultured Acidimicrobiia bacterium | reverse complement strand
GTTCATCGTCGAGGTGTGCGCGGCCCTTCTTGCAGAACATCGGCGCGATCCCTTCAACATGATGTCGGCCAGGCTCACGCAACTCCGCGTGTCCCTGGGAGCTCTTGGACTGACCCCCGCCGACCGCAGCAGGCTATCGGTCCCCAAGACTGCAAGACACGCAGCATACAAACCGTCGTCACTGCTCGGCTGATGGAGCCCATTTGCCGCTATCTCGAGGAGTGCCGGTATTGAGTACCGCGGTCCACCATCTCTGACCGATGGGGCCAGATGCGAACGACCAGGATCGACCCGTTTTAGCCGTTGGACTCTAAGAGCCGAGTGTCCCCTATGCAGCAAATGCGGTCGCTCAGTTCCAGCTGTCTGACAGGTACCATCCGCCACTTTCAGACACTCACTCTCGCCTCCTAAAGCATCACTCCGGCAAGCCCGCTTTACGCAATCCCGCGACACCCCAGTCTATATCGGCTTGTTGACTGAACGGTACGTACCTGGCGAACGCGCTAACTCGGAATCGAGGGTTGGTCCGAAGAACTTCCCTACCGGCGCGCTGTGCTTCCTCTGCTCGCCCGAGTGACGCGTAGCAAATCGCTAGATTAACATGCAAGGAAACGAAGTCGGGCTCGAGTGCAGCGCCACGCTCCCCGGCGCGAACACAGTCGTCGTAGCGACCACCGGTCCCATAAGCAAAGCTGAGCCAGTCCAGATATGTTGACGGGTGAAACGGGTCTAAGCGGATCGCACGCTCGAGAACCTGTACCGCCTCCGTTGGCCGATGCGCCCACAGCAGGGCTCTCCCGAGGGTCGCGAGTGTAATCGCGTCAGTTGGTTGCAATGTCAACGCTTTATTCGCCTCGATCTTGGCCTTAGCGAACTCGCGTAAGAATTGGTGCGCTAGTGCAGCGATGGCGTGCGGACTCGGGTCCGAGTCATCGAGCCGTGTCGCCTTCTCGGCCAGCTCCAACGCGCGCCTGAGATTCTTATCGCGTTCTTCGCCCCACAGATGCCATAGGTCCCCATGGTATAAGCCCAATAGAGCATGGGGTCGAGCATAGTTTGGATCGCGTTGTATCGCCTGTTCAAGTAGCTCCTTTGCCTTCTTCGCATCGGCGTAGTCGAGCCGATGCAGAAGATTCGTTGCACGTAGGACGAGGTCGTAGGCTTTTGCGTCGGGATTTCGGCTCGTAGCCTGTCGCGTCGAACGTTCGGAGTTAGTCAACTCCACCTCTACGGCCGTGATGACCTTCAGTGTAATCCTGTCCTGAAGGCCGAAAATGTCAGCGAACCTGCCATCATGGCGCTCCGCCCACAGCTGCTGGCCTGTTGCGGCTTCGACAAGCTGCGCGTTAATCCTAAGAGTGTCGTCTGACCGCCTCACGCTCCCTTCCAGCACGTACTTCACTCCCAGCTCCTGCGCAATCGTCTTTATCGGCACGTTCTTGCTCTTGTAGGAGAAGCTGGAGTTACGAGCAATGACAAAGAGCCCGGAAATCTTTGAGAGGTCGGTGATGATGTCTTCTGCTAATCCATCTGCAAGGTAGTCCTGTTTCGGATCATTGGACAGGTTGT
>CAXMPK010000239.1:0-14021 GCA_964195405.1 uncultured Acidimicrobiia bacterium | reverse complement strand
GTGGTCGCCATTGGCCACGACATCGTGAAGCTCGATATTGAAATCGAGATTGGCCAAACCGGACATCGATTCTGCGACCGCGGCCGCACCATGAATCGTCTCTCCGCCACCGATGGTGTGCCAAACGATGTCGTCTGCCAGCTGAGCCGCAAATGCATCGGCGTCGCCCTCATTGAATGCACTGACTGTTGCCCTGTAGGCAACCGCGTGGGGATGGTCTCCCATTGTCTCTTCTCCTTGGATAGAGCAACCGAACTTACTCCAATTTTGACAGGTGAGTGTTTACTCACCTATAGTGGAGGACATGGATGAGGTGTTCAAGGCAATCAACGACCCCAGCAGAAGACTCCTACTCGACAAGTTGTATGAGCAGGACGGTCAGACGCTTGGCGAGCTATGTGCCCACCTGCCCGAGATGACCAGGTTCGGCGTCATGAACCACCTGAAGATTCTCGAGGAGGCCGATCTGGTCAACACTCTGAAACAGGGGCGTTCCAAGTATCACTACCTCAATCCCCTCCCCATCAAACTGGTCCATGATCGCTGGATCAGTCGTTACGCAGAGCCAAGAGTCGGCGCGATCACCGGCATCAAGGCTCGTCTGGAAACAGGAGAGCAAACCATGGACAAGCCAGTACATATCTACAAGTCGTACATCCGCGCCGCTTTGGAAGAGGTGTGGGACGCAATCATCAATCCCGAGAAGACCGTCCAGTATTTCTACGGGACGGCGGTCTCGTCGGATTGGGAAGTTGGATCACCGATGACCTATGCCTACCCCGACGGGACCCTGGCCTCGGAAGGTCACATCCTTTCGATCGACCCACCAAAGAGGCTCGAGTTCACGTTCCACGCCCTTTGGGATGAGGATCTGAAGGCCGAGGGTCCGGTCCGCGAGGTTTGGGCGCTGGCCGAGGTCAGCGGTGTCATCGAGCTGACAATCGAAATGTATGACATCGCCGCAGACTCCAAGACCGTTACCGAGTTCACCCAGGGGTTCCCCTATATCGTCGGTGGCCTCAAAACTCTGTTGGAAACCGGAGAGCCGTTCCCCCCGCCCCCGTCCTGACCCTCCGAGCGTGTGCAGGTGTGGCCCTGTGAGGGCCACACCTGCACACGCTCAACAACTCAAGCCACCACCACCGTCTTGGCGTTGAGAAACTCTCGCATCCCCAGGTCGGCCAGCTCCCGGCCATAACCACTCATTTTGATCCCACCGAACGGCAGCCTCGGATCGGAAGCGACGAAAGCGTTGACGAAGCACGCCCCGGCCTGAAGCCGGTCGCGAGCAACCCGCTCCCCCAGTTCAATGTCGCTGGTGAAGATGGCAGCGCCCAGCCCGAACTCGGTGTCATTGGCGATATGAACCGCATCGTCAAGATCTCGAGCCGCGATGACAGCCGCCACCGGGCCAAAGGTCTCTTCGTGATAGGCGGCCATGCCCTTCTTCACCCCGGCAAGCAGGGTCGCCGGGTAGAAGGCTCCGGGCCCCTCGGGTATCACGCCACCCAGCTCTAGGCGGGCGCCTGCCGCCACCGTCCGCTCGACCTGATCGTGAAGCTCGTCGCGGAGATCGACACGCGCCATCGGGCCGAGTGTGGTGGCCGGTTCCAGAGGGTCGCCCATGACAGCCGTGGCCATGCCGACAGCTAGTAACTCGGTGAACTTGTCGACCACAGGCTCTTCGACGATGAACCGCTTGGCAGAAATACACGATTGACCACCGTTGATGAGGCGCGACGTTGAGCAGGCGAGGGCGGCACGTTCGAGATCGGAATCGGCAAGCACGATGTAGGGATCGGACCCACCCAACTCGAGGACGGTCTTCTTCAGCAACGAGCCCGCCTTGGAAGCAACCGCCCGTCCGGCGGGGTCCGAACCGGTGAGGGTGACCGCGACCACATCCGGGTGCTCGAGGACTTCGTCGACCCGGCTGGATGGCAGCACCAACGTTCGAAACAGCCCATCGGGAAACCCGGCCTCAACGGCAAGTCGGTCGATCCAGAGCGCGCTGCCAGTGACATTCGAGGCGTGTTTGAGCAGACCGCCGTTACCGGCCATTAGTGCCGGGACAAGAAAACGGTATACCTGCCACAGAGGGAAGTTCCAGGGCATCACCGCCAGAACCAGACCGAGCGGTCGATAAGAAACATAACTTTTCGAGCGTCCAGTCTCGATCAACTCGTCGGCGAGGATGCGCTCGGCATTCTCGGCGTAATGACGGCAGACCCATGCACATTTGTCGACCTCTCCGAGGCCCTGAGCCAACGGTTTGCCCATCTCATTCGCCATCAGCTTGGCCAGTTCGTCACGATTGGTTTCGAGGAGGTCAGCCATCTTCATCATTGGCACCGCACGCTCAGCAAGCGAAACATGACCCCATTCCATTTGGATGGCAGCCGCCTCGCTTATCTGTCGCTGGACGTCGGCTGGAGATGTTTCGGGGTACTCGGCGACGAGCCGGCCGTCGGTGGGACTAATTGACGAAATCATGTGGGCATTATGACAAATGAATACACCACGTATTCCCAACGGTAGGCCTTAACGTTTCGGGAGGTGACAAAACGAATCCTCCATGCCTCCGTGCTCACGTTGTTGATCGCGGCCTGCTCGACCACAACGGCCACAACCACCACGTCCCAGGCCCCGACCACCTCAGCCGTGCTGAGGACGACAACCACGAAGCCCCCGCTGGCAGACGGTGGGCTGATCCCGGTTGAGCCGGCAACTCTCATCCCACTGCAGGGTGCACAGCCGATCTTGGTTGCCGATTGGTTCTCGGGTGTGGTGTCTCCGGGCAGAACTTTCTCAGCGGTACATTCACTGACAACCGACAACGAACAACTACGCATGTCCCTCGTCGAGGTCGCCACCAACACAGTTCTGGCGGATGTCGAGTTGCCTCACGGGATTTGGGACGATCCCGTTGTCACCGACGATGGAGTTGCCTATTGGCTCAGCGGCGACCAAGGATTGACTCTCTACCGACTTGGAGCCGGTGACGATGAGCCAGGAGTCTTGTACAGCGATTTTCCCTCGACGTTCTCCAGCGTCGATCTCAATATCCTAGATGACGGTCGGCTTGGGGTTTTCGGCGCCAGGTTCGACGAAAAGCCTGGTGGGCTTGCGACGCTGATTCTGATTGCGGCGGACGCGAGCACCCATGAGGAGATTCCGCTCGAGAATGTGATCGCCGGGTATTCCAACGAACACGATCCCGACGCCACGATCCAAGTATTCGAATTCGCCGGCAATGCACCCGTCTGGGACGACGAAAGAGGCCGTTTCTTCCTCGTCGAAGCTGCTCGTGACCTTGTGACTGAAGTCGACCTCGCCACAAACGAGGTGTTCGAGCACCCCTTCTTCCCACCTGAAACCTTCCTCAATCGTCTTTGGACTTTCATCACCCCGGTGGCTCAAGCCAAGGGGCCGGTGGCCGGTACCGCACGCGAGGGGGTTCTCGCTCCGGACGGTCAGAGGCTGTTCATTGCGACATCCATCACCGAAACCGAGGTGGAGGACACCTCCTGGGAGACCACTCGGTCGCCGGAAGACCTCATGGTCTTGGACTTGAACACATGGAGTGTGTCGGTTCTCGATATTGCAGTGGACACGCTCCAGGCGTCACCTAACGGGTTCCATCTACTGGCGCACGGAGCAGAGGTGACCGAGGGCACAACTGCGGGGTTCGAAGTCCGGCCCTCACCGGTCTTTGTCATCGACATGTCGTTGCCGGAAGTCCTGCTCGGATTTCAGACAAGCGACGAGTCGGCTGCCGAGATCCAGTTTTCATCGGATGGTGGGCTGGTCTACATCTCTACTTGGAGCCAGGACGCGGTAACGATCGACATCCTCGACCTTGGTTTGCTCCAGTTGACCGGAGCCGTTTCGTTCCGGGAACTCTCGTTGATCGGTGAGACCGGATACATGGCCTTTCATCTCGAATGATCGAATACGACGAATACGGGACGCTGAGTCAATTGGCGTTGGTTCGCTGATCAATGCTGATAGGGATCCAAGGCTCGGAACCCATCACCTGCTCTTTGGAGGCTTCCCTCCATGCGTGTTGTGCACAAGCCAGGCCACTTGGAATCATGAATTCGACGGGATTGCTACACCATCCGCAACCGTGGATCTGTCTTGCAAATCGAGGTCTTTCCAGAGGTTGATCGGGGGATTCGGTGTCGTTGAAGTCGGGGTAGATGCGGACGGTCTCTTCGACATATCGAACACTGACATGGGCACAATTCTCACAGACGGCACGTTCAAGACCGGCAGTGACAGTGCTGATCGTCGAATCATGCGTGCACTCGGTTGTGTCTCGCCCCTGGGTCAATCCAAGCCTCCCGTAGCCCGTCACCTACAAGGTAAATCATGAGTGGCCTACTCCATAGGGGTCGTCTCAGAGGACCACACAAGGACTAGTCCACGTCATTACATTGCAAGCGATGACCTGGTCCCTCTCGTCGCTGCTCGACATCGGCGCATTGCCCGACGACAGCAAGGACCTGCGACTCCAGAAACGCATGCTGATGACGGTGGCTTTGCTTGGTTTGTTCGTCGGATTCGGGTGGGGAACGGTCTATTGGATACTGGGCGAGACGACGGCGGCGCTCATCCCTGGAAGTTATGGCGTGCTCACGGCAGTCAACATCCTCGTTTATCGAAGTACCAAGCGATACAAGGTGTTCAGGTTCACCCAGATGCTGTTTTTCTTGATACTGCCGTTTGCCCTCCAGTTGACGCTCGGTGGCTTTGTTGGTGCTTCGGCAGTGATCATCTTCGGTTTGTTCGCACCGTTGGGCGCCCTCGTCATACAGTCTCGAAAGGTGGCAACTCGATGGATGGTTGCCTACATCTCTCTCCTGGTAGCAAGTCTCATCATCCAGCCGGCAATGACCAACAACAACAGTCTCAGCGAAACGGTGGTCGGAGTCCTATTCATCGCCAACATCTTCGGCATCGCCTCGTTCACGTTCATCGTCATGAATTACTTCGTTGGACAGAGGGAAATGATGCAAGCCGCACTTCAAAGGGAGCAGGAGAAGTCGGACAACCTGTTGCTCAACATCCTCCCCAGGGAGGTCGCCGCCGACCTCAAGGAGCGGGGTCGCACCCGGGCCACGTATTACCAAAGCGCCTCGGTTCTGTTTGCGGACCAGGTCGGATTTACCGAGTTTTCGGGAAGAACCAGCCCCGAGGACATCGTGAGAACTCTCAACGAGATCTTCACATCGTTCGACGAGATCGTCAGCCGCAGAGATGTCGAGAAGATCAGAACCATCGGTGACGCATACATGGCAGCGGCGGGTGTTCCGATCGAGTGGGATGAGCACGCCACTGCGATCGTCGATGCGGCGCTGGACATGCAGGGCTTCATCAACACCTACGACGGCATTCAGTTTCGAATCGGAGTGAGCTCGGGGCCACTTGTCGGCGGTGTTGTTGGTACTTCGAAGTTTCAATACGACATTTGGGGGGATACTGTGAATATGGCCAGTCGGATGGAGTCATCTGGTCAACCGGGACGTATTCAGATCTCGGACGCGACCTACCAACTGATCAAAGACGAATTCGAATGTGAGCTGCGTGGAGAGATCGACGTTAAGGGCAAGGGCACAATGACGACCCGGTTCGTGGTGGGACGGTCCAACTAGCGAGTTGAGGCGCAGTCAACGCAGCGAACCGCAGCCGGAAGAGCCTCCAGCCTTGCCTCCCCGATCGGCTTGCCACACAACTCACAACTCCCATACGTACCTGCCTCGACCTTACCGAGCGCTCCGTTTATGTCCCTGATCGAAGACGCAATAGAACGGGCGGTAGCTGTTGTTGCCAAACGCTCTACCGCCTCCGTGGTGCCATCACCGATCCTTTTCCCGAATCCGATGCTCGCACCCTCCGCGGGCGGCTCCGTGAGCCGATCCAACTCAGCCTGAAGTTCGCTGCGCCGGGCAATTAGAGATCGAGCGATCGGATCCATTGTCTGGTGAGGGTATCGGTCTGTAGGTTTCCGGCGATGTCATCCATCACAGTGAGCAATCAGCCCGATCGTGAGCGATACGTCGCTGAGATCAATGGACAAGTCGTTGGCTACACCGTCTATCACATCCGGCATGGCGGGATCTACTTCTTTGTACACACCGAGATCAACCATGGCTATGAGGGCAAGGGCATCGGGGAAACACTCGTCCGGACAGCATTGGATGACGTCCGCTCCAAAGACGGAACGATCGTCCCGCTATGCCCCTACGTAGCCGCCTTCATTGGAAAGAACCCGGCATACGACGACCTCGTCGACCACGAGGTGTTCGACCGGATAGCCGACCGACTCCACACCTGAGCGTGTGCAGTGGTGGCCCTGTCAGGGCCACCACTGCACACGCTTGGGGGAGTCAGGAACCGCCGACTTGTAGCCAGTCATCCACCGTTTCGGCGATGGCTTGGTTGGTGGGGGTGGCTTGAAGACCAAATGCATCGGTGAACTTGCTGCTCTCTGCGATGTAGTCGCTCTCGACGGTGTAGAGCATTTCCTGTAACTCTCTAATAGTTGGATTCCACAGCCCCATGACTTTCAGGACCACCGCCGGCGCGGGTGACACCTTGATCTCGCGATCGAGCTTGTTGCCAATGAGTTTCACCATTTCGCGGACGGTCAAGGCAGGCGCGTTTGGTATGTGCCAGATCTCCCCCAGAGACCGGTCCTCCGATCCGAGCGTGGCCAGAACGCGCCCCGCATCCTTCGTGTACGTGAAACTATGTCGGGCGTCAGGGTCGCCGATCACCTGGGCAGACTTTCCTTGGATCGCCCTTCCGATCACGCGTTCACCTAGCGGAGATTGCCATCCTGCCCGCGGACCGAAATAGCTAGACGCACGAGCCGTGGCAAGTCGGAGGTCACCGTTGTCGCTGAGGGTCTTGAGCTCAGAAGCCATCTTCTGGCGGAGCTTCCCTTTTCGAGTATGAGTCTGAATCGGCGACTCCTCGGTGACTACCTGCCCCTTGGGGTCTCCGTACATGTAGAGATTCTCAAGTGAGACATACCGGGCATTGACGCTCTGGGCGGCTGCGACCACCCTCTTCTGAAGCGGTGGGAACAGCTCGGCCCACTGGTGATAGGGCGGACCGAGAGCTTGGTAAACCGCCGAGGCTCCGTCTTTCCAGTTCTTGAGCGTGGCAAGGACCATTGACACAAATCTGAGTTATATATGCTCAGATTTGGAATAAGCTGGGTATCACATCAGTTGTCGACAATTCACAACTGTCACAAGGACAAACTCAATGCCAGACACAGATCAGCTAACACTTCCGGTTCTCCCTCTTCACAACGGCGTGGTCTTCCCCCATATGGTGGTGACCATCGGGGTGGAGACCGATGAGGGCAAGACCGCAATCGATGCCGCCCTCCGATCGGATGGGCGTTTGCTTCTGGTCCCCCGCTTCGAGGGTAAATATGCTTCGGTGGGAACCATCGCCGACATTCAGTCCGACGAAGAAGGCAACGTTGTCGTGACGGGTGTTGCCAGGGCTCGTGTTGGCGCCGGGTCGACCGATGAGCACGGTGCTCTTTGGGTCGAGGCCGAGTCTTACCCCGAAGTCGACATCATCGACGAGGGTCTCGAAGAGTTGGTTACGCAGTATCGGGCCGTCGTATCCGCCGTTCTCGAGGACCGGGGTCTTGCCGGGGTCGCCGAACGGCTGCTCTCGATGGACAACCCATCACGTCTCGCCGACCTGGCTGTCTACTCCCCCGACCTCTCCCTCTCCCAGAAAATCGAGCTGCTCGAAGCCCTCGACATTCGGCACCGGCTCGGCCTCTTGCTGGAGTGGATGACCGAAGTTCTTGCCAACCTCGAACTGCGTCGCAAGGTACGAGACGACGCCAGCGAGAGCATCGAGAAGAGTCAGAAGGAGTACATCCTTCGTCAACAACTCGACGCCATCAAGAAGGAGCTTGGTGAGGAGGCTGACGTTTCGTCGGAGTACCGAACCAAACTCGAAGAGCGGAATTTGCCCGAAGAAGTGACCGACGCGATCGCCAAGGAAATCGATCGACTCGAACGCATGAGTGAACAGTCACCCGAGCATTCATGGATTCGCACCTGGCTCGACACCATGTTCGATCTTCCCTGGGGTGTCGACTCAGATGATCGACTCGATCTCGACGAGGCATGGACTGTTCTCGACGCCGACCACACCGGTCTCCACGACGTAAAAGAGCGAATCGTCGAACATCTTGCCGTCAGGAAACTCCGCAAGGAACGCGGTCTCACTGGCGACGGCACCCGCAACACCGGTGCCGTCCTCCTCCTGGTCGGGCCTCCTGGTGTGGGCAAGACGTCGCTCGGTGAGTCCGTGGCTCGTGCGCTTGGTCGGAAATTTGTTCGGGTATCTCTCGGCGGCATCAGAGATGAGGCCGAGATCCGCGGCCACCGCCGCACCTACGTTGGAGCTCGCCCTGGTCGCGTCGCCAGGGCCCTCACCGAGGCAGGGACCATGAATCCGGTGTTTCTCTTCGACGAGATGGACAAGGTCGGAAACGACTGGCGAGGCGACCCCTCCTCCGCCCTTTTGGAAGTACTCGATCCGGCGCAGAACCACACCTTCCGTGACAATTACCTCGAAGTCGACCTCGATCTATCCGAGGTGCTCTTCATCGCAACTGCAAACGTTCTCGAGACAATCCCAGGTCCGCTGTTGGACCGGACCGAAGTGATTCGAATCGACGGATACACCGACAACGAGAAAGTCGAGATCGCCCGAGATCACCTTCTCCCCCGCCAACTCCGCAATGCCGGCCTCGAGCCCGAGGAGCTGGAAGTGTCAGAAGAGGCCCTCGCCGCGATCGTCGATCGGTACACGCGTGAGGCCGGTGTTCGAAACCTCGAAAGAGAGCTGGGAAAGCTGACCCGCAAGGTGGCCACCAAGGTGGCGACAGCGAAAAGAGAGTCTCGAGTTGTCATCGACGAGCCTGGGGTCAAGGACTTCTTGGGCAAGCCGAAGGTCTGGAAAGACGAGGCGTCGGATCGAACCGACGTGCCCGGTGTCGCAACTGGTCTTGCCGTCACCGGAGCAGGTGGAGACGTCTTGTTCGTCGAGGCCACCGTCAAAGATGGTGAACCAGGGCTGACGCTGACAGGTCAGCTGGGTGACGTGATGAAGGAGTCCGCTCAGATCGCTCTCTCTTATGTCGAAGCTCACGCCGACGAACTGGATATAGACATCGAAGACACCAAAGGACGTTTTCATGTTCATGTCCCGGCGGGAGCCATCCCCAAAGACGGACCGTCCGCCGGCGTCACCATGCTCACGGCCCTGGTTTCGCTGCTGACCGATCGAAAGGTGAAAGACACTGTCGGGATGACCGGCGAGATCACCCTTCAGGGCAAGGTTTTGCCGATTGGCGGGCTCAAACAGAAGATCCTGGCGGCACACCGGGCGGGGCTGACCGAAGTGATCCTGCCCCGTCGCAACGAGATCGACCTCGACGACGTGCCAGATGAGATCCGTGAGGTCCTCACGTTTCATATTGCCGATACTGCTGACGACGTCCTGGCCGCCGCCCTCAGCTAGCGAACGGGTTGACGGTCGCGGTGTTCGACCGTGCCATCGGCATGAAGAGCGAAACGGCCGTCGGTCCGGGCGTGCACCGGGTCGGAGCGACTCCAAGGCCATCCACCGAACTGTGTGCGTTGGTAGTCAGCGACCGCCTGTCGTAGTTCTTCGGGTGTGTTCATGACAAACGGGCCCATCTGAAAAACGGGAGCGCCGATGGGTTGGCCCTGGAGAAGCAGGAACTCAGCTGGTCCACCATGGTTGACCAGGCGGGCATCGCCACCGGGATCGAGACGGACTCCCGTTTTCGCCCCGATTCGGGTCCCGTCGACGGCGACATCGTCTCCCATGAAGAGATGAAGCATTCGGTTGACGCCTTTGGAAGCGAGCGGCAAATCCCAGGTGGCTCCCGGATCGAGACGTATCAGCCAGATTGCAAGATCCGATGCCTCGCTGGAGGCCCATGAATCGGGCGGAGCCGATGGGGGCACTTCACCGTCATGGGATCCGGCTATCAGATCCACCGAGACACCCGGTGCTGGGGTGATTGTTGGTATCTCCTCGCTCCAGAGCATCCCAAAATATGCGGGAACCATCTTCGATTGCGGCGGAAGGTTGAGCCAGATTTGAAACAGTTCCAAAACGTTGGGCTGCTCGTTGGAAAGCAGCGGGAACATCTCCGAGTGCATAATCCCGCTCCCGGTTGTCAGCCATTGAACATCGCCCTCGCCATACCGGGCAGTCGCTCCGAGAGAGTCGGAATGATCGACGTATCCGCGTCGCACCACCGTGACCGTCTCGAATCCTCGGTGCGGGTGTTGCGGGAACCCGGGGACGGCCACCCCGTGGTACATGCTCCAGCCGTTTAGATAGGAGAAATCGGAACCCAGATTGCGTCCCAGCAACGACACATCCGGCCCCATTACCTCGTTGCCTTTCGGATAATGGTCAACGTGGTGGACCGTGAAGATGAACGGGTCGGTCCCTTCCCAGGGAAAGGCGAGCTCGACCAATTCTTGAATAGAACCCATAACCTGCAGCGATCGTATCCGATCGTCAGCGAGTCGGGAAACCCTCTGCTCGGCCCCACCAGGAGCCGTCCAGGGGCAACATGTTTCCCCAAGCATCCCAATCGGCTTAAAGTCATCGGCGCACACTTAGGTGTGGACCGGACTTGCTTTGCTTCTGTCTTTCGTCGGATGCTCTGCAGAGCTGGATACGAAACTCAGAAGGAGACAGGAAATGGCAACGAATATCTATGTCGGGAACCTCCCGTTCAACACAACCAATGACCAACTCGAGGACCTCTTTGGCGAGCACGGCACCGTGTCGCGCGCCCAGGTGATCAGTGACCGGGAGACCGGACGCTCTCGCGGTTTTGGGTTTGTTGAGATGGAAGACGACGACGCAGCCCAGACCGCTATCGAGGCGATCAATGGCAGCGACTTCGGCGGCCGCGACCTCAAGGTGAACGTTGCTCGTCCTCGCGACTGACTAGCTAGCAATGGCTGTCGGACCCGGATGGCTCGATCAGAAGATCAGTTCCGGGTCCGTAGTCACAATCGACGGTGGCACCGGAAGCGGTCTCGAATCGCGCGGCGTGCCCATGGTGAGCAAGGGCTGGTCAGTGATGGCCCAGCTCGAGTATCCGGACATCCTCCGCCAACTGCACCGCGACTACATTGTTGCCGGGGCCGAGGTGATCATCACCAACACTTTCGGCGCCGGTCGTCACCTCCTCGAACCCGGTGGTCTCGGCAATCGGGTGGCAGACGCCCATCGCAAAGCGGTTACCATCGCTCAGCAGGCTCGCGACGAGGCCGATCACCCCGTGGCCATCGCCGGCTCGATCTCTTCCTACATGGCCGACTCGACTGACGACATCTGGCTGGCACGGCTTTCAGATACTTATGAAGAGCAGGTCGCTCTGCTCGTCGATGCCGGTGTCGATCTCATCGCCTTGGAGATGATGGAACACCCCCGTCTGGCAGCACCTGCGGTCGAGGCCGCCGTGGCCAGCGATGTGCCGGTCTGGTTGGGCATCAGTTCGCAAACGACCCCAGAGGGTCTGATGACCAGCTTTGGGCCCGAGTCCGTGACTATGAGTGAGACCCTGGAGACCCTGATCACCCAACCCGTTGATGCAGTGATGGTGATGCACACGCTTGTGCCCGACGTCCAACCAACGCTCGACCTGGTCGCCGAGTACTGGGACGGACCGACAGGTGTCTATCCGGAGTCAGGCTACTTCGTTGAGCCCCACTGGCAGTTTGTCGACATCATCGGAACTGAAGATTTGGTTGATGCCGCTCGGGGTTGGGTCGACCATGGAGCCCAACTGATCGGTGGGTGTTGCGGTCTCGACAGTGAGCACATCTCTGCGCTGCACTCGGGTCTCCCGGACTCGCTCAACTGACCGACTGACTACCTTCGCCTGGTGTCATCGGTTCTTCTTGTCGAGCCCTATTTCTCGGGATCACATCGGGCGTGGGCTGAGGGCTACGCCCAACAAAGCCAACACGACGTGGCGCTTCTCACCCTTCCCGGTCGGTTTTGGAAATGGCGGATGTTCGGAGGAAGCCTCACTCTGGGCCGGCAGGCAGCAGATCTCGAGGCCCCTGACGTGCTCATGGTGTCAGACATGATCGACCTCCCCTCGTTCCTAGGGCACGCCGGGCCCTCAATCGGACACGCAAGAGCCGTCCTTTACATGCACGAGAACCAACTCACCTACCCCCTCTCGCCAACAGCCCGGGATGATCTTGCCTACGCCTACATGAATTGGTCCTCGATGGTCCGCGCAGACGCGGTGTGGTTCAACAGCCAGTTCCACCTTGATTCGGTATTCGAGGCCATGCCCAAGTTCTTGCGACATTTTCCAGACCACCGTCACACCGATCTCGTCAACAACGTGGCCAACAAGTCGATTGTCATGGCCGTCGGTGTTGACCTCGACTGGGTCGAAGTTGGTGACAAACCCGATCCTCCATTGATTATTTGGAACCAGCGCTGGGAATACGACAAGGACCCGGTTCGTCTCTTCGACGCCCTCTACCGACTCGTTGAGGACGGTGTCGATTTTCGTGTTGCTCTTTGCGGCGAGAACTTCCGAAACGTCCCCGAGGAGTTCGACAATGCAAAGCAGCGACTTGGCAAGCACATCATCCACCACGGGTTCGCCGACCGTGATGTCTACCGGCGTCTCCTGCTTGAGGCTTCAGTTGTGGTGAGTACTGCCAAACACGAGTTCTTTGGGATAGCCGCCGTCGAGGCGATGGCGGCTGGTGCCCTGCCGGTCTTCCCCGACGGACTCTCCTACCCCGAACTGGTGCCGGAAGACCTCTGGAGCGACACCCTCTATCAAAGCGACGACGACCTCGACCAACTTCTCCGAGCGGCCCTAACCAACACCGACCGTCGAACACGGCTCAGGTCGATCGTGGCTCATTCGATGGATCGATTCTCCTGGTCGACGCTAGGCCCGAAGTACGACGAAGCAATCGTCGCCACCACCGATTCGACCTGCTTGTAACCGGTGGCCATCAGGAAGGTCGGAGCCCGCCCGTAGCTCTTGATACCGACGGAGTAAAAATCAGATTCGGGATGGGAGAGTTGTTCAACACCGTGTGGTGGCACTGTGAGACAGGTGTGCACGTTGGGATCAATCAGCGGAGCAAGGCGGATTGGCGCTTCCAGCCATGGATCCAGTTCCAGCCGAAGCTCGCGTGTGATGGAAAGATCTGGTCGTTGGCCGGTGGCGACGACGATCTCATCCACCTCAATGGCACGCTCAGATCCATCAGCACCCGACCCAACGACAGACACGCGACCTTCCCTTTTATTGACACGTGTCACCCGGAAGTCCGTCACCAATTCGATGCGACCTGCTTCGACTCGATGGCGAAGCTCGAGGCCGACCTTGCCACGCTCCGGCAACTCGTCTTCTTCCATTGCACCGTATGCCTTGGACGCGTCTGGCCGTCGAAGCGCCCACATCGGGGTCGTCTCAGGCTCTTCGAGCGCCAGTTCGGCAAGGTCCAGCAGAACATTGGCCGCAGAATGACCGGCACCGACGACCAAGACCTTCTTGACTGCGTATCGAGATCGTTCACGACCGAGAACGTCGGGAATTCCGTAGCGAATGTTGACAGTTTTGTCTTCGCCGATCGCGGGCAGGCCGGCTGCTCCCATCGGATTTGGAGTCGACCAGGTACCAGACGCATCGATGACGTTATCGGCGGTCAGGTCGACAACCCGATCAGCCAACTCAACTCGGACCAAAAACGGAAGGTCATATCTCCCATCGGTCACCATCTTGTCTCGATCGCGTCTAGAGATAGCAATCACTTTGTGACCGAACCGAATGTGATCAGCAAGGATGGCCCCCAGCGGCTCGAGATATCGATCGACCAGTTCGCCACCGGTGGGGAACTCCCCGGCTGGCGGGGCGACCCAACCCGAGGCCTCCA
>CAXMPK010000238.1:0-5304 GCA_964195405.1 uncultured Acidimicrobiia bacterium | reverse complement strand
TCAAACTCGGCTCGAACACAAGGCGGTTCTCCCAAACGAGAATGCCCAGGTACAGCGTCGGAATGAGAACGAACACTTGGCGCCAGCCGGTACTCAGAATGGCGAGCAACGCTCCGCCAATCGCGGCAACAAACGCGATGTTGGTGATGATGTCCTGGTGGTCGCCGAGGATCAGGATCCAACCATCGAGAATTCCAGACAAGAAGCCTTCGGCGGCTTCCCCGCTCGAGACGTCGATCCATATCGCCTTCACCAGCCAACGAACGCCGAAACCGAAAGCAATCAGCCCGCCGACCACACCTGCGAGACGACTCCACGGTCTCATCCGAGCGACAAGGGCCACCGAAACCCCGAGATAGAACAGCCAGCTTGCAGTGGCCGGGTTTCGCAAGAGCTCGGGTAGATATCCAATGACGAGGGCCCCGAGAACCACTCCCGGAATGGATCCGGATCCTCCCAGAATCACGGCGGCGTAGATCGTGATCAGAAACACCAGGGCGAAGTTGGTCGGGAACACCCCTACCTGCACCGCAGCAAAGGCGGCGCCGGTGAAACCGGCGATGGCGGCACCGGCAGCGACCGCTAACAGTCGAACCTTGTTCACTGGTGTGGTCATGTGCCCGGCGGCCAGTGGATCGTCCCGCGTCGCCCGCCAGGCCCGTCCAGTCCTCGACTTGTCCAGGTTGTGAAGACCGACCATCAGCAGCACCAGCAAGGCCAACAGCAAGTAGTAATGCCGGTTGAATGTGTTGATCTCGAACCCGAAGAAACTCCACGGCTCCACACCGGGGATGCCGTTGGGACCTCCGGTGGGATCGAAATCCTCGCTAACGAAAGGGAGCCGACTGAAGTTGCGAACCAATTCGAGGAAGATCAGGCCGAAGAAGAGCGTGAGAATCGCCAAGTAGTCACCCGCCAGGCGTCGGCTGGCCAAGCTCAGCAGTACTCCTAGAGCACCCGACAAGAAGACGATGACTGGAAGCACCAGCGCGGTGGGCCAGTGAGCCGGGATCTGGTCCGAAGCGACCGCCGCATAGAAGTAGGCGCCAAACCCGGCGAAGGCCACATAGCCCAGGTCGAGCAGCCCGGCCCATCCGACAACGATGTTGAGACCGAGAGCGAGCATGGCCAGAATCAGGATGCTGACGCCGATGCGTACCTGACCCTGCTGGAGAAACAACGGCAGGAGAGCGACCAGACCGGCTCCGATCGCCAACTTCAAACCCGGCGCCATATTGTCGAGGATGCGCCGGACCGGACCTATCAGGCCGTCATAATCTTCACTTCTCTCGTCAGACTGCTCGACCCACTCGTCGACTCCAATTCGGGCCACAGCACTACACCTTCACCAATTCGGGCTTGCCGAGCAGCCCAGTCGGCTTGACGAGAAGCACGATGATCAAGAGGCTGAACACGATCAGGTTCTGGAAGGTCGAGGAGATATACGCGGTCGTGTAGGACTCCGCCATTCCGATCAGCAGGCCCCCCAGCATCGCCCCGGGGATGCTGCCGATCCCACCTACCACGGCGGCGGTGAAAGCCTTCAAGCCGGCTGTGAAACCCATGAAAGAGAAGATGCGGCCAAACACCAGCCCGGCCATCACCCCTCCCACTCCTGCCAACGCCGAGCCGATCAAGAAGGTCACGACCACCACCCGGTCGACATCGATCCCCATCATCTCTGCGGCTTCTCTGTCGAACGAGACGGCACGCACAGCCTTGCCGGTCCGTGACTTGTTCACCCACAGGGTCAACAACACCATGAGTGTCGATGCAACGACGATCACAAGCACACGCACCAGCCAAACGTCGACCGGGCCGATGGCGATCCCCGTCGAGATGTCGATCAGATCAGGAGCGTCATAAGACCGGAACCCCGCCGAGAAGAGGAAGAGAGCTGTTGCCTGGAGAAAGAATGAAACACCAATCGCACTGATCAGAGGAGCGATACGGGGCGAGTTCCTCAAGGGTCTGTAGGCAAAGCGCTCCATGGTGACACCCACCACGATGGAGACCACGATCGCGGCCAGAAACATCAGCGGGATAAGGAGCCACACCGGCACGATTGGAGACGCTGGCCCACCCAACATTACCAACATTCCGTAGCCGGCGAAGGCTCCGAACATATAGACCTCGCCATGGGCGAAGTTCAATAATTTGAGAATCCCGTACACCATCGAGTAACCGATGGCGAGCAAGGCGTAGACGCTTCCCAGCGTCAAGCCATTGATGGTCTGCCGCAGGAAAAACTCCATACGCCTTGCTCGATTTTTCTACTAGGGGAGTTGTACCTTGGTTCCGTCCTCTTGGATCTCAAAGAAGAAGAACGTGCCACCTATGAGATCACCGTCTGCGGAGAAGGCGATTGGTTGGCCGAGTATCGAACTCGACTGATCTGTGGCCTGAACCTCAGCCAGAACCGCAGCCCTTGTGATCTCGCCATCCGACTGGCACACCCTCGAGTATGCCTCAGCGATGACTGTCACCGCGACGAACACCGGCGGTCCAAAGGTATTGGTTTCGGGGTATTCCGCCAGGAAGCCTTCGAGCAAGTCCGCCGATTCTTCGACGGAGCTGATGTCGGGCGCGAAGGCCGCGATCACTGAGCCGGCGATGGTGAAGTCACCGGAGTCCATGCCGTCGGAGCCAAAGATCGGAATCTCCTTGCCCTGCTCAACAAGCTGGTTACCCAGGAGCTGGCCGTTGGCTGCCACCTGCCAGGGCAGGTAGACCCAGTCGGTATCGTCGGCAATGGTGCCAACTAGAGCTGAGAAATCAGTCACGTCCTGAGCCACCGACTCGCGGGTCACCTCGACGCCACCGGCTTCAAGCGCTGCGGCAGCGATGTCTGCAAGGCCAGTGGAGTAGGACGACTGGTCGTCGATGATGAACACCTTGGTGGCGCCACTCTCGATCATGAAATCGGCCGAGGTCGGGCCCTGATCGTCATCCGTCGGGACCGTCCGGAACAATCCCGCATACTTGGCGGTAATGCCGACGCGGGTTGATGATGGACTGATGTAGGTCAGCGTTGGATCACCTTGCTCGAAAGCTGCTCCTGCAGCATCGACCTGGTCGCTTCCGGCTGGGCCTACCAATGCCATGATGCTGCCGTCGTCAATGATCTGTGCGGCCAGAACCGAAGACTGGGCAACGTCGAACATGTTGTCACCTTCGACAAACTCGTAGGCGGTCCCGTGCTCCTCGTTGTATACGTCTACCGCATACTGTGACCAGTTGCGCTGGACCTCACCGATGAACGCCACCGGTCCGGTGATCGGAATGATCGAGCCGATCGTGCCGTCACAGACGGCCATCGGGGCTTCGGTCGTCGTAGCCGCGGGAACGGTTGTTCCAGGGGCCTCCGTGGTCGTCGCTGCCGCACCCGCTGTGGTGGTGGGGTCACCCGCCGCCTCAGTGGTGTCGGTCCCGTCGCTGGGGCTGCATGCCGCAGCAACGAGGGCAAGAACCGCGATCATCACCGCAACCCTCAGCCCTGGTTTCCTGTTTCGTATCATTTCGTTCCTTCCATGGTTTGTTCGTTTTCGTATGCTTCGGAAGCGTCGCCCGCAGGATGAAACACCCCGAGGACACGCAAAGGCTTCGACCCGGTGTTTTCCAGACAGTGCTGAGTCGGAGGGGGCAAATAGATACATGAGCCCGCGGATATCTCGGTGTCGTCCTGGCCGTCGACATGGAGCACACCATCGCCGTCGAGCACATATATGACCTCGTCGTAGAGGTGATAATGAGTCGGAGCCCGTCCTGGTGGGATGAGGCCCACAAACTGGGTGACGTCTTTGCATCCAGCATCCGGGTTGATCACAAAGCGAAACTCCCTGTCCTTACCCGCGGGCAGAATTGGTTGGTCGGCAACCCGGACGGTGACCTTGCGTTGTCCAAGCACTTCCTGATCGGTGGGCTCGGGCGCGGTGACAGATACAACAACGACGTCCTCGGAGCCCGAGTTCTCGATCTGATAATGCTCACCTGCCCGCACATAGAAGCCCATATCGGGCTCAATGGGAAAAGACTCGGCTTCAAGATGAAGAATCCCATTTCCCGACACGACAAAACCCACCTCATCGCGTGCCTGTGACTCCCGTGATTGTGATCTGCCCTCCGCGAAGCGAATGATACGCTGGATCAGGCTCTCGGCACCCAATGAGTCGTCGATGGTGACACGCACCGACGCTGTGTCGCTCGGGGCGCGGACGGCTTCGACATCTCGATCTTTTACTACGTGCCCGACCATATGCTTATCTTGCTCTGCTTCCCTTGACCCCCCGCTCCGGGAGACTGCGGGATTCTGGCACAGTCTTTGGGCGGGCGCGGTCTAAACCTCAGGGGCCCACCCCAGAATCTGGCACAGCGTGGTGAGGTCGATGTTGCCACCGGAGACGACACAAACGATTTTCCCGGTACCGGCCGCGCCGTCAAGCGCCACAGCTACTGGTGTCGCCCCGGCTCCTTCTGCAATGACGCGGTTCCGCTCGGCCAGAAGCCGAACTGCCTCCTTGACGGAGTCCAACTGGGTCACGAATGAGCCTGCCAGGAGGTCGCTGACCAGCGGCCACATCTCCTCGAGGACGCTGCTCGACCCGATGCCGTCGACAAAACTCGCCTGGTATTCGATCGTCGTCGGCTCGCCGGCCTCAAAAGCGGTCGCAAGGGGAGCCGCCGTTGCCACCTCGGCGGCATAGACGGGAATATCAGGTCGAAGGGCCCTAACTGCAGACGCGATTCCGCTGCTCAGCCCACCGCCCCCGAATGGCACCACCACGGCATCGAGATCGGGAAGGTCTTCGAGGATCTCCAGGCCGATCGTCGCATTGCCTGCGATCACTGCCGGATCGCTCACCGGGTGGACGAAGAATCCGGACAGAGGAGCGAACTCGTGATGGACCAACACCTGCCACCACTCCTCGAAGGTGAGCTTGACAATGTTTCCGCCGAGACGCTCGATGGCCGCCAGCTTGGTGTCGGGAGCATGATCGGGAACCACGACCGAGAAAGGGATTCCAAGTTTGCGAGCGGCCCAACCTACGCCCTGGGCCATGTTCCCGGCACTGGCGGTATAGACCCCGTCGCGTAGTGCAGCGGGTCCGGCTTGGACGATGGCATTGGTGGCGCCCCGAATCTTGAAAGACCCGATAGGTTGAAGATTCTCCAGCTTCAGATAGATCTCGGCCGGTGCATCATCAACGTTGAGCCGGACCAGCGGCGTCCGCAAGGCCGAACCCGAGATCCGTTGTCGAGCGGCCTCGATTTCCACCAGGGCCGCTGGCTTGAGCGAGTCGTTCA
>CAXMPK010000237.1:0-6373 GCA_964195405.1 uncultured Acidimicrobiia bacterium | reverse complement strand
TGGGCGTCGGCGGCTCGGCCGGCCGTGAGGGGCCGATCGCTCAAGTCGGAGCATCGCTTGGCTCGACGGCGGGAAGATGGGTGAAGCTCGGGGAAAATGACGTCCGGAGCTTGGTCGCCGCCGGGACCGCCGCCGGGATCGCCGCTACTTTCAACGCGCCCATTGCCGGCATGTTCTTCGCGATGGAGGTGATCCTGGGAAGTTTCTCAGTGGCCCACGTGGGCATTGTGGCCGTGGCGGCTGTGGCCGGCGCCGTCGTTAGCCACGGCCTCCTCGGCAATGCCCTCACGTTCTCCGTCCCTGCCTACCCCCTGAGCGACGCCTGGGAGCTTGTCCTCTACGCCGGCCTGGGATTGTTGGCCGTCGCCATCGGCTACGTCTTTCTCCGGACACTCGACTGGTGGGACGTGATCCCGGACCGTCTCCCGACGTGGGTCCGGCCGGCGGCCCTGGCACTGGTTGTTGCCACGGTTGGGTTCGCCGCACCCGAAGTCCTCGGCACCGGTCAGGGTTTCATCGAGGATCTCCTTCAAGGCGAGTTGACCTATGTGTGGTGGGCACTGATTCTCTTGGCTGTCGCCAAGTCCGTGGCCACTGCTGCCACGTTCGGCGCGGGCGGCTCGGGAGGTATCTTCATGCCTAGCCTCTTCATCGGCGCCTCCGTGGGAGCAGGCTTCGCTTCTCTTATCGCGCCGTATTGGACGATCTCTTCCATCTCCTCAGGTGCTTTTGCCCTGGTGGGCATGGCCGCGGGCTTCGCCGCGGTGGCCCGCGCCCCGCTCACCGCCATCCTCATCGTCTTCGAGACGACCGGTGACTACGGCCTGGTCCTGCCGTTGATCATCGTCACCGCCATCGCCACCATCCTCGGCAATCGGATCCATCCCGAGAGTGCCTACACCATGCAGTTGTCCAAAATGGGCATCCAGGTGAGTCGCAGGGGGGAGATCGACCTGCTTGACACGATAAAAGTGGGCGACGTCACCTCGGGAGATGTGCTATCGGTGGGACCCGACCTCACCCTCGGCGAAGTGCAGGGATTGCTCGACCGTCACCGCCTTCACGGCCTTCCCGTCGTCGAAGGGAAAGACAGGCTGGTAGGGGTCATCGCCACCACCGACATCGTACGGGCAGGAGGACCCTCAGACCAGGTCCTAGTCGGCGATGTCATGACCCCACGGCCGGCCACGGTCACCCCCGAGACGCTCGTCTCCGACGCGATAGAACGAATGGCCGTCCTCGGAGTAGGCCGGCTCCCGGTGGTGTCGGAAAACGGCCCGGACCAGCTCATCGGCATCTTCCGCCGGGAGGACGCAGTCAACGCCTACCACCAGGCCCTGGCGGACACCACGCAGGAACGCGTGACACGGGACCGATTCCGGGAGCGCACACGCTCCGATGCAGAGTTCTTTAGGGTTGAGGTCCCCGCCAGCTCGGTGGCCGACGGTAGGCCGATCCGGGAAGTCCCCTGGCCTGAGGGCTGCCTGCTGGTTTCAGTGCACCGCGGACCCGAAGTCTTTGTCGCCAAGGGCGACATCGTTCTTCAGAAGGGCGACGTGATCACCGCGTTCGCCGAGGAGGCCGGACAGAGGCGGCTGGAGGAGCGCCTCGGCATCTCCGCCGACGACACCGGCGAGACCGAAGCGGTCCCAGTTCCCTGAAAACAACCCGGCCCTACCGGGACGAGGACCGGGGAAGCCGTCCTCAGAGAGCGCAGCGTACTGATCGGCCGACCTGGTCTAATTGCTCCCCAGTATCAGAGGACGCCTCAGCTCGCTGGCGCACCCGCACATAAGTGCTGTGGTCTCTGGGGGTGAATGCAACACCTGTCGGTGAGAGTGGTGTCTCTTATTGGAGGTGGTTGTTGTGCCGAGGTTCAGCGAGGCAGAGCGGGTTGTGGTTTGGGATCGGTGGCAGGCGAGTGATGGGTACCGGTTGATTGGTCGTGATCTGGGTCGTTCGGCGGCGTCGGTCCGTGCGTTTGTGGAATCGTGGAGTGGGGTTCGACTTCCGGTTCGGAGACGGTCGTCTCGGCATTTGTCGTTTGATGAGCGGGAGGAGATTTCTCGTGGGGTGGCTGCGGGTGACTCGTTGCGGATGGTGGCTGCTCGCCTGGATCGTGCTCCGTCGACGATCAGCAGGGAGCTAACCCGTAATGGGGGTCGGGTTAAGTATCGGGCTCACCATGCCGACCGGGCCGTCAATCACTCTTGAAACCTTGGCCCAACCGGTGAGACGCTGGTTGGAGTGGGTCAGCAGCTCCTCCAACTCGAAAGGGTTGGGGCTTGCGAAGCGGGAGCTAGTCCCCTCGGACACTTCGAATGACTCGCCATTGATACCCAGCTGATAGACACTCTCTACCGTCATCTCGAGGAGGAGCGCGGCAATCGCCTCGCCATTCCTCTCAACAACCGGCGACAGGGTGTTGTCTCCGCTCTCAACGCCGTTGAGGTAGTCCTCGCCGACCAGACCCGACTTGACTAATTGACGGTGCAGATCCTCGTCATCAGATGTGGTGGCCAGGGCGATCCCACCCTTCGTGATGAAAATAGAACCGCGGACTTGCTCGCTGCGAACATCGACGCACCCCTCCAGACCGGAACGTGTCAGCAGACGCAGTACCTCGTCTAGAGAAACGAATCCCAAGTTCCCAGAAAGGTTCATGGATCTCCTTGCTTTAAGCCGTGACCTGGTATCGGATCCACCCAGAAGGCCCATTAGCGATTTCAGAAGATATCGGTGCGACCGATTCACGGCCTGGTCGACAATAAGCAGCCGCCCATAGCCGGCATTATGTGCGGTCTGATCGGCGTCAGATTACAGAGGCAGGTGGGAGACCGGAGGTGATGATGTCTTCGGCTTGTGTCACTATTCGAGCGACGATGTCGGCTGCGGATGGTATGTCGCTGACCAGTCCAGCGTCTTGGCCGTAGAACAGGGGGGCCTCTTCGCGGTTGCCTGTTGCGCGTGCCTTGCGAACTGCTTCGGACACTTCGGCCAGGTTTTGGCGTAACGCCCACTCCTGTCCTGCCCACCGTTCGATGAGCCGGTTTCGTTTGACCCGCGACATAGCCCCCGGCCAACCCATACCCGAAATGATGTCAGGAATCTCTGTGAGCACCGTGTCGTGGCCATCGCTGTCCACAATCGCCTGTTTGTGATCGGGGTGTAGTCCAGACTCTTTGGTTGCCAAGAACCGGGTTCCTAACAGGACACCACAAGCTCCATATGCCAACGCAGCAACAAGACCTCGACCGTCAGCAACACCCCCAGCAGCCACCACAGGGACAGGGGTCACTGCATCTACAACCATCGGCAACAACACTGACAAGCCCATCCATCCGACGTGGCCACCACCCTCAGTTCCCTGAACCACAATCAGATCAGCCCCAGCCGCCGCTCCCCGCACAGCGTCCTCGATGTCGGCAGCCATGAAACTGACCTTGCTTCCAACCTCATGGGCAGCATCAATCCAAGACTCAATCTCCTGGTCTTTGCGGGGCCAAGACAAAGAGATCAGCCCAGGACGAGCAGCCAGCATCGCCTCATACCCGTCTTCGTCGTCAAGAAACATGAGAGTGTTCAAACCGAAAGGCCGATCCGTCAAACCCCTCACCCGAGACGCAACACCGGTGATCTCGTCTGGGTCGAGATACGTGCAACCGACGATTCCGATCCCCCCAGCCGCAGACACTGCCGCGGTCAACTCGACACTGTTGTACACCAACGGCATCCCACCAAGAGCCACCGGATGATCAACACCCAAAACCTCACACATGGCTGTACGCAACACCCCAACAGTCTCGCGGAACAGATCCACCCACCGTCGCCCATAGGTGCCGTTGTGTGCGGCGTCTCAATAGCGTGGGAGATGGTTTTGTTGCCGGAATGGCGGCCGGGTGTGAGACTGGTTGGCGTATCGGAGGGAGTAGATGGCAGCTCGGGAGGTCACTTCGGGTCTCTACCAGTTGAGCAAGGGTGGAGTCAACGCGTTCATCATCGACGACGGCGATGAAGGGCTGACTCTCATCGATGCTGGATACCCCAAACATGCGGGGTCATTGGAAGAAGACATCCGGTCCATAGGCCATGACCGGTCTGATCTCAGAAGAGTTGTCCTCACTCACGGTCATCCCGATCATCTCGGCTCGGCGAAACATTTCGCCCAGGGTGGTCTGCCAATACACATGCACGAAGGCGACGCACATCTAGCACGCGCGGGGTTCATGGAACGGACCACATTCAAACCAGCTCCTGGAGTGGTCAACAAGATCCTGTTCTATTTGGTGACCAGTAAGAGAGCCGAGTATCCCGCCTTCGAACCCGACGTTCTACTCAACCCTGGCGACGTCCTCGACATCGGAGGCGGACTGGAAGTCATTCACACACCGGGCCACACCCAAGGCCACTTGTGTTTCCTTTGGAAACGTGACCGGGGGCTTCTCATTACAGGAGACGCCGCGGCGAACATGATGGGACTCAATTATGTGGTCGGCTACGACGACATCGACACTGGCAAGACCAGCCTGGCGAAACTGGCCCAACTCGACTTCGAGGCCGCTGTGTTCGGTCACGGCAAACCAATTCTCTCGGGGGCGTCAACCAAATTCGCCGCCAAATTCGGCTAACCCCAACCTGCCCATCACACAAAGGGACTAACGGAGCCGCCCACAATCGGCATTGTGTGCGGATCCTTGGCTCTGGTCGATTTGGCTTCATCTGGCGGATGGGTAGGTTCGTGATCCTCTACATGAGGAGGAGAAAATGGGTGAGCATCCCAACGCTGTTGCGTTCCGTCAGTTGATCGAAGCGTTCAACAGTGGTGACATGGAAGCGTCAACTGGGCTGATCGACGCTGACATTGTGTGGCATTCGATCGGAACGACAGAACCGATGCGCGGGGTGGAAGCCCTCGCTGAGAGCGCTATGGCGTTCCCTGATGGACCTGAGGTAAAAGCGGAGATTCATGATGTCGTCGCCAACGATGACCATGTTGTGGGCCTGATCAACGCCACCGCCACTGCTGGTGACCAGACATTTGAGTACCGGACTGCAGAGATCCTGCATTTTGTTGACGGCAAGGTCACTGAACGGTGGGCTTTTTCGGATGACACCGCCCGAATCGACGAGTTCTTCTCGCAGTTCGGTTAACAGCGCAAAACTCAGACAAATTAGCGGGGGCCTCTTCTCCGGTAGAGGCTTCCCGTTTTTCGTCCCGCCCCCGCCCATATGTGTCGTTATGTGCGGTTGTGGCGGCTCATTGGCAATCGCTCAGCATGTCGGTTCAGACGGCTCAAGCAGGAGAGCGTCAAAAGGGTTTGGTGAACAGCTATCGGCGTTTGTTGGCTCCGGCGAGGTCACCGATTAGACGTCATCTCATCATCCGTCTGATAGTGACTGGCGACACCGGTTTCGTCGGTCCTATAGAGTCGGAGCATCTGACAGAGTCGAGGCGAAAGGAGCCCACTATGTCTCTAAGGATCAACGATGTAGCTCCCGACTTCACCGCGGAGACCACTCAAGGAACCATCAGATTCCACGAGTGGATCGGCGACGGTTGGGCGTTGATGTTCTCCCACCCAAAGGACTTCACCCCGGTATGCACTACCGAGCTGGGTTCCGTTGCTGGTCTCAAACCTGAGTTCGACAAGAGAGGCTGCAAGATCATAGGTATTAGTGTCGATGGGGTCAGTGACCATAAGGCCTGGTCCGCCGACATAGAGGCGTCTCAAGGTCATGCGGTCACCTATCCGCTGATAGGCGATCCTGGTCTTGAGGTGGTCAAGCTCTACGACATGTTGTCGGCCGACGCCGGGGATACCTCTGATGGGAGGACAGCGGCTGACAACGCTACTGCCCGTTCGGTGTTCATCATCGGGCCTGACAAGAAGATCAAAGCGACGTTGACTTACCCCATGAGCACGGGTCGCAATTTCACCGAGATTCTCAGGCTGCTGGATTCATGTCAATTGACGGCTAACAATCAGGTGGCTACCCCTGCTGATTGGACTCAGGGCGAAGACGTGATCATTCTGCCGTCAGTCTCCAACGATGAGGCCGCGAAACGATATCCCGACGGCTGGGAATCACCCCTCCCCTACATCCGGGTTGTGGCCCAGCCCAGCTAGACGCCAACGACAGAAACGCCGTTTCAGCAACAAGTGAACCATCTTTGGGGCGGAAGCCACTCGCTCCGAGCAGCGCACAAGTGCCGTTACGGGCGCCTTGTCGTGAATGGTCGATGGCGATGGGATATATCGACGTTTGCACGACAATGTGTTGACCCGCCCGGGAGCTGATCGGCGTATGCTCGGCCGGGTCGACTGGAAACCCGAGTAACGACGCCCTAGCCGGGCCAAGGGAGATGAAAATG
>CAXMPK010000236.1:0-8075 GCA_964195405.1 uncultured Acidimicrobiia bacterium | reverse complement strand
TGCGACGAGCCCGAGTGTTGGCATGACTTCTTCTCGGTGGGCTTGGAAACGTTTAAAGGGGGCGAATCCGGCGAGGAGGAGGACAAGGCCTCCGGCAAGGATTATCGACACGAGGTTGGTCAAAAAGAGGAGGAAAGCTCCGAGCGAGTCGCCCACTTGGCCTGCCTCGAGAGTGATCCCCACCACTGCAAGCGGTGGCACCAATGCTACGGCGATCGCCACGCCGGTGATCGAGCTCGATACACGATCGTCGATCGTGGCATACGCCCCTGCTGCTCCTGCTGCCAGTGCAATCAGCATGTCGACCAGGGTGGGACTGACTCTTGAGACAACCTGGGAGTTGACACCCAGCGGAACGAGAGCCGGGACCCATGTTGCGAGTATGAAGGCGAGACCGATGGATCCTGCGACGCCACCAGCGACCATGGCCATTGATGAAGCCACTCGTTTTGGCCATCCGTAGACGATTCCGGCTGCGGTCCCAATGATTGGTGTCATCAGCGGTGCGATCAACATGGCGCCGATGACTACCGCAGTGGAGTCCTGAAGGACGGCGAAGGTGGCGATGGCCACCGACAACAGCAGCATCACCCACCAAGAAACAATCTTGTTAGTCCGGTCGGGTGACTCGAAAAAGAGCGTGTCGCCTATACGCTCCCGTTTGGCGTCGCCGATGTCTCGGCTGTCGACCCATTTGGTGATGATTTGGGACACGGTTGCCGCGTCGATGTCGACCAGGTCTCCCTCATCTCGATATTGGAGGCCGAAGCCGAGCATGATTCCACCCAAGATGAACGACACGGTCGCGATGCCAACCATGAGCCCGGCCAGAAGACCTTCGGGGAGCACTAGCAGCACGATCCCCATGAGAACGAACAAAGCTCCTCGGATCAGATACGGAACCCAGTCACCGTCCGAGCGGGCAGACCAAGCCGACACTAGAGACGTCACGCCCCTGACAAGCAGGTAGCCAGAAACGATCAAGACCAGGGCCCCGTAAGCAAGGTTGGGGACGACGACGAGCGCCAGTCCGACAAGGACCGACAACACCCCCTCCCAAATTTTTGAACCTTTCCCCTCGCTGCGACGGCCGAACCAGAGGTCCGATGCACCGCTGAATACCAATGCACCGCCGACGATTAACCGGAAAGCGAACAGCGTGGCCGACGGGAGAAGCAGAACAACAAGCCCGAACAGCAAGGCGATAGTTCCTTTGATCGTCGCAGGGTTCACCCAGAACGGTTCAACACGAGCCGACAACCAAGACTTGGGGTCCGCCTGATCGCTTTCGGTTTTTGAGTTCTTGTTATTCATCGTTGCACAGCCCTGCCAAAGAGGCCGCCGGCATTGACGTGGGCAGCATGACGGCGCTCAGGAATTCGTGTCTGTCGGTTCTTCACTATTGGCGAGAGAGTGGTCGCCGTCGTCCGTCTCGCCCTTGTGGTCGGGTGTGTCGATTTGCTCTGACTCATAGACCACGTCATGACTGGCCACATAGTTCGTCAAGACTGATTTGATTAAGGCGGCCACGGGCAGAGCGGTAAAGGCGCCCATGGGCCCGGCGATGGCACCCCCTGCGAGGGCAGCGCCGAAAGAGATCCCGGCGTTGAGCGACATAGTCTTTTCGCTGAGTTTGGGGCTGAGCCAGTAGTTCTCGACCTGTTGATAGACGAGCACATATCCCAACACAATCAGGCCGGCGGTCCATCCTTCAATAGCGAGCGACATCAGCACGGGGATCGCCCCACCTATGTAGGTGCCGATCACCGGGATGAAAACAGACACGAACGAACCAAACAGGGCCAACGACAAAGACAGAGGTATGTCAAGCCCGACCAGCACCATGGTGAAAAAGAAGCCCAGGAAGTTGACGAGCATCAACAGGAGTCTCGAGTAGAAGTAGCCGCCAGTCTGAACAATGGCCTGATCCCAAGTCCAACCAATACGCGCCTGGCGGGCAGGGTTGAACAACCGGAGCACCGATCGCTGCACCCGCGGGGCGTCAGCAGTGAAGTAGAAAGTGAACATGGCAATCGTGAACATGTTGAAGATGAAACCAACAGTTCCAGCTGCCGCCGCAAGTGCGTTGCCGAACGCCTCCGAAGAGAACTCAGTTAGAGCTTCGTCAGTGCCGCCTGCCGAATCGGCGACTGCGTCGAGGCCACTCCATTCAAGACCGAAGGTGTCAGCTAGCCAGGTTTGGATACTGGCCATCCACCCGGCACCCTTCTCGCCGATTACGGCCGCCAGGTCAGCGATCGAAGGGATCAAAATCACAACCAACAAGACGACGAACAATACCCCGAGGAGGTAGATGACCCCAGTGGCCGAGCCTCTCCGCCATCCGTAACGATCGACCAGCCGACGCACCCCAGGGTCGAGAGCCAGACTGAAAAAGAAAGCAATGGCGATCATCGCCACAAGTTGGGAGGCCTGTCGAAACGCCCACACCAGGACGAGGGTGACCAGTACGGCACCTATCAGCTGCCAGATGATCTTCCCGTCAATCTCGATCCGACGAACCACCACGCGCTCCGACTCCTCAGATTTGTCCTGATCTTCAAACGTCACGCGATGCCTCCATGATTGCGTCGTCAGCGAACCTAACAACTATCACCGGGCCACACACCTCCGACAGAAGAGAAAGGGGAGGCAAGAGCTTGAGCAACGGGGACCAACCTGTCTCGACCTCCGAGGAGGAGATGGCCGCTCTGCGTGCGGAGAACGAAGCCATGCGCGGCCAGCTTGATACAAAACGGACCAAGGGCCCGCTTTGGAGGAGGATCCTTGCCGGTGTACTGGCCGTTATCGCCATCATCGCTGTTGTTGCGGCAGTCGAGGCGGTGTGGGTAAAGACCACCCTTCAGAACGAGGACGCTTTCGTCGCCACCTTTCAGTCGCTGCCACAGGACGAGGCGGTGGCCAGTTACCTCTCGATACAGGTATCCGACGGTGTTCTAGAAGCCGCAGGTGTCGAAGCCTTTCTTTCCGACACATTGCCAAATGAGCTGAGTTTTCTGGTCTCCCCTTTGACAGGCGCCGTCGAGGACCTGATCACCGGGGTTGCCAATGAGGTAATCAGTTCTGACGCGGTGACTTCGGCGTGGACGGCGACGCTTCGTGTCACCCACAAGGGGGTCAGCGCGATTCTCAGCGGAAACGACGCCGCGTTCGTGTCCGAAGAGGGCAAAGTCGCCATCGATCTCGACGAGATCGGCGCCGTCGTTGTCGAGCGGGTAGAAGCCACAGGCCTAGACCTGCCTGATCTCGACGTCAGTCTCGGCCAGGTCGTTCTCTACGAGAGTGAGGATCTTGCCGCGGTCCAGACCGTTGTTCAGTGGGTCGACACGATGGGATGGTTCCTTCCCCTTCTGGCATTGCTCCTGCTTGCAGCTGCGATCTGGATCTCGCCGAACCACCGTTGGATGACACAACTCCTCGGCTTTGGATCAGCAATCGCTCTGTTACTGAGTCTGGCCGCTCTCCGTATTGGCCGCTATTCGACAATCAACGGGATCGAGAGTGAAATCGAGCAGGAAGCGGCGGGAGCGGTATGGGACGTCCTTCTTGTTCCGATGGTTCAGTCGACCTGGGCGATCTTGCTGCTTGCTTTCATCATCGGCCTCATCGCTTGGGTAACCGGTCCCTCGCAACATGCCGGCCGTGTCACTGCATGGACATCTCGAACCCTTGATTCCTGGCGTCGTCCTACTGAAGAACAACCCAGCGGATTAACGGCGTTTCTTGTGGAATGGAAACGCACCATCCAGGTAGTCGCCGTGTTGCTGGGACTCCTTTTCGTCCTGGTAGGACCTCCACCAACCGGACTGGTTGTGATAGTCACTGCAGCCGTCGTCCTCGGAATCGCCGTGCTGGTTGAAGTGCTTTCTGGTCCCGAGACAGCATCAACGAACGATCGGCACATCACAGATGCTTGAGGTCGTGACCGCGACCATGCCATGAAGGCCCACGCCGGTACGGGTACGCCAGGCGTCGCCTGGATTCGACCCTGCGAGGATCATGGAGAACGTCCTCAAGGCCGCCGCTAACCGCCAAGGAGGCAATTAGAAAAGTTGCGTCCTGTCCCTTCCATACACGCGGATCAAGCTCGATACCTACCGGAGGATAACAACCCGATGACGGACGGAAACTCAACGTACGCCTCCGCGAAAGCGGAAATCATGGTCTCGATTCGGGGCGGTGAGTTCGCAATGGGGTCTGAGGAGTTCTACCCAGACGAGGGTCCGATACGTACGGTGTCGGTCGCTGATTTCTGGATTGACCGCCATCAGGTAACCAACGCCCAGTTCGCGGCCTTTGTTGACGAAACCGCCTATGTCACCGAAGCGGAACAGGCTCCGGATCCTTCGATGTATCCCGGTGCGCCTGCTGAGAACCTGGTGCCGGGTGCGCTGGTGTTTGTGATGCCCCAGGGGCCGGTGCATCTTGGTGACTTCACGCAATGGTGGGCTTGGACGCCTGGGGCTGACTGGCGACACCCGACAGGGCCCGAGAGTTCGTTATCCGGGTTGGATGACCATCCTGTGGTTCATGTGAGTCACTCCGACGCCACTACCTACTGCGAATGGGCGGGCCGCGGGTTACCTACCGAAGCCGAATGGGAGTTCGCCGCTCGGGGTGGACTTGACGGCGCAACATTCACCTGGGGCGACCACGATCCGCAGGAGACGAAACCGCTCGCCAACACCTGGCAAGGCGGGTTTCCATACGAGAACACCGAATTGGACGGATGGACCCGGACTTCTCCGGTCGGTTCGTTTCCGCCCAACGGATTTGGACTCTTTGACATGGCCGGGAACGTGTGGGAGTGGACCGACGACTGGTATACCCCTAAACGGGGCGATGACTCCTCATCTGGCTGTTGCGGTCCGGACCGAGCCGGTGGGGGCAGTCGAAAAGACAGCTTCGATCCTCGCCAACCAGAGTTCGCTATTCCCCGGAAAGTCGTCAAGGGCGGGTCACACCTTTGCACGCCCCAATACTGCTACCGATATCGGCCAGCCGCCCGGCAGCCGCAGATGATCGACACAGCCATGAGTCATCTCGGGTTCCGAACCATAAGACGACCGGAATAAGCCACACATAACGGCACATATGTTCCCCTAGATCGGACCCGCACATAATGCCGGTTATGGGCGGCTGATATTGTTGGTTTCTCGCCGACTTGATCCAACCAACTCGGCACAGGGAATCGTGCGTGCACCGATACGAGTAATTGAGGAGCTGACGTGACAGAAGACGAGACTGCAGCTCTGCAGACAGGCCAACGCTCCTTCCGCGGCGGGTCGTTCCAGGGTGCGGACTTCAGCGGGACCGATTTGCGCGGCGCTGATTTTACTGGCGCCGACCTACGATCCGCGAACTTTCGCGACGCCCGGTTCGGGGTGCAGCCTCGTGTTGGGTCCGTGTTCCTCGTGGCCGCGATGCTTGTCGCCATCGGCGCCGGCATTGTGATCGGCTGGGCTGTCGAAAAAATGCAGGATCGGCTTTTCTCACAGCCGTGGGACGAGGCTGCCGAAGGCGGCAGTGTGATCCTCGTGCTCGTGGTCCTCCTCGGCATGATCATCTGGCGCGGATTCGACGTTGCAATCCGGGTCGCAGCCATCACCTATGTCGTGCTGGTGGTGGTCAACGTGATCGCGAACCTCCTCTGGGAGGAGTTCGAGTGGCACTCGGTTGGCCGGGCGACTGCGCTCGTCGCGGTTGTTGTCCTGGCGGTGATGGCGGGCATCTTCGGCAGGGTTGTCGGCGGTGTGTTCGGATCATGGTCGATCGCGCTTGTCTCAGTGATGGGCGGACTGGCCTCGGGGCGCGCTAATGGTGGTGTGGTCGGGGTAATCGTCGCCGCACTGCTTATCTTCATCTCGAAACGAGCGATGAGAGGCGACAGCCGCGACCAGTCGTTGCGACGACTAGCCCACCGCCTGGTGCGTCGGTGGGGCACCACCTTTGTCGATGCCGATCTGACCGGCGCCGACTTCACAGGAGTCGACACCAGCCGATGCGAGGTCAAGGGAGCCACGCTGGTCAACGTTATTTGGGATCACGAAATGCCCAGGCCCCTCGACATGACAGACGAAGCGAATCTGACATGAATGAGCAGGCGGTGAGCACCCCCGAGCCGAGGCATCACCTAACCAAGGCACAGCGCTACTACGCCGACTTCATGATCGACGTGCTCGTCTATACCGTCGTTCTCAATCTGTTTGTTGAATACGCCGACTCGATCGTCATCGATTCATTCACCGTGTCGCTACTCACCGCGATTGTTATGAAAGGCATGATCGACGGCATCAACTTGCTCGTGCAGCGGGCCAAGCGCTACTTCGAACAGAAAGGCGGGAAGGCGGCGCATGTCTTATTCGCCCTAACCGCCTGGGTCATAATGTTCGGGAGCAAGATCGTGATTCTTCTGGTTGTTCAGCTCATCTTCGAAAACGACGTCGATTTTGGGGGCTTTCTCAATGTTCTGATCCTTGTAGCTGCGATGATGGCAGCGCGCAGGCTCAGTACAGCAATCTTTGTCCGGCTCGGCGGCCCCAAAGGCGAAAACCTGGAGCTGTAATCCTTTAGCCGGAATCGCCTAGAACAGACCGGCCCGCTCAAGAGCGACCGAGAGACCGCCAGTGCACTGAGCGCCGAGATCCGGAGGAAGACGGCCCGAGAATCGGGAAAGCTGATCTGACGCGAAGTCGCCCACCTGCCGACGATGGTGGCGGGAGACTCTTTTGGCATTCAGTATTGAGATGGAACTGGGCGATGAGCTGCTCCTTTTAGTCATCGAGAACTTCTGGACGACAGGACTCCGTGCGTCGGCCTAGCCTGCGCCCGGCAGGGCTACGGAGCAGGCAGCCGACTGATAGGCCGGCGGATGTAGTGGATCCTCGACAGTGATTGGAGGCGCAGAATGGCTGACAAGCCAAACATACTGGTGATTTGGGGTGACGACATCGGAGTCACGAACCTGAGCTGTTACAGCCGCGGGTTGATGGGTTACCAGACACCCAACATCGACCGGCTCGCGACCGAGGGGATGATGTTCACCGACTACTACGCGGAGCAGAGCTGTACCGCTGGTCGGTCCTCGTTCATCACCGGACAGAGCGTGTTCCGCACCGGGTTGAGCAAGGTCGGCCTGCCCGGCGTCGACGTGGGCCTGAGTGATGAGGACCCGACGATCGCCACCCTGCTCAAGGAGCAGGGCTATGCCACAGCCCAGTTCGGCAAGAACCACTTCGGTGACCTGAACAAATACGTGCCGACCGTACATGGCTTCGACGAGTTCTTTGGCGTGTTCTACCACCTTGACGCCTATGAGGATCCCGAACATCCCGACTGGCCGCCGGCGGACAAGTTCCCGGACTTCTACGACACGTACGGGCCTCGCAACGTCGTCCACGCCTGGGCAACCGACGAGGACGACGAGACGGTCCAGCCGCGGTGGGGCAAGATCGGCAAGCAGCGGTTCGAGGACACCGGCCCGCTGAACGTAGAGCGGATCAAAACGTTCGACCAGGAGTGCCTGGACTTCTCGACCGCCTTCATCAAGCAGACTGTGGACGACGACAAGCCATTCTTTGTGTGGCACAACACCACGCGGATGCACGCCTACACCCACATCAGCGACGAGATCCGCGGCCAGTCCGGCCTCTGGCAGTCGGAGTACCACGACGGGATGATCGAACACGATCAGCAGGTGGGTGTGCTGCTCGACCTACTCGACGAGTTGGGGATTGCCGACAACACAATCGTCGTCTACTCCAGTGACAACGGCCCACATCGCAACACGCTGCCCGATGCCGGCACCACGTGGTTCCGCAGCGAGAAGAACACCAACTGGGAGGGTGCGTTCCGCGTGCCGTGCCTGTTGCGGTGGCCGGGCATGGTCGAGCCGGGTTCTGTTTCCAATGAGATCGTCGGATCGCACGATTGGCTGCCGACGTTGGTGCGCGCAGCCGGTGAGGCCGACGTGGTCGACAAGCTCAAGACCGGCTATGAGGCCTACGGCAAAACGTACAAGGTGCACATCGATGGCTTCGACCTGACGCCGTATC